>NZ_JBSEFH010000004.1:0-313721 GCF_053570585.1 Pseudochelatococcus sp. B33
GTCCGGGCAGGGCATACGGTTTGTTACATTTCCGGTAATTCCGGAAACATGGCGGACATGTCCTCCCTTCAGAACATTCTCCATCAGCAGATGCCGCAAGCAGTGGCCTATAACGGAGTTTTCCATGACGACGATCGACAAGGTGCTTTATACTGGCAGGACCCATACCACGGGCGGGCGCGACGGGTTCTCGCGCAGCGACGATGCGCAGCTGGAGGTCAGGCTGTCGTCTCCGGGCAGCGGCCGGGCCGGCACCAATCCGGAGCAGCTCTTCGCGGCCGGCTGGTCGGCCTGCTTCATCGGCGCGCTGGGCAAGGCTGCCGGCAGGCGAAAGCTGAGACTGCCGCCTGAAACGGCCGTTGATGCCGAAGTCGACCTCGGCACCACGGACGACGCCTACTTCCTGCAGGCGAGTCTCAGGGTCAGCCTGCCGGGGATCGATGCGGAGGTGGCGCGGATTCTCGTCGAGGAGGCCCACCAGACCTGCCCCTATTCGAAGGCCACGCGCGGCAATATCGGCGTGGAACTGACGGTTGCCTGACGAACGGCTCCGCCGCCGCCCTCGCGGCACCTATCAGAGCACGTAACCTCCGTCGATCGTGAGGCTCGCCCCCGTCATGTAGCCCGAGTCCGGACCGGCCAGGTAGGATGCGAGCGCAGCGATCTCGTCCGGGCGGTGCGGATAGCGGTGTTGCTGCCGATGGTGACGATCCGGCCGCCGTCGCGCATCCGGGCAACGGATGCCTGGATCGCCAGAAAGACGCCGCGTACGTTCACGTCGAGCATCAGGTCCAGGTCCTCGAGGCTGAATGCCTCGATGGACGCATGGCGCAGGATACCGGCGTTGACGACCGCGACATCGAGCATCCCCAACCGCGCTACCGCCTGGGCAACCGCGGACCGGATCGCGGCGGGATCGGCGCTGTCCGCCTTGATCGCCATGGCCTTGCGGCCGGTGCTCTCCATGGCGGATACGAGCGTGTTCGCGCTGTCCGGCCGCGAGACATAGGTCAGTGCCACGTCGAAGCCGTCCCGCGCCAGCCGCGTGGCGATGGCCGCGCCGATGCCGCGCGACCCGCCGAAGATCAATGCAACGCCCTTGCCGCTCATGGGATCAGCACCAGCTTCGGATCAGCACCAGCTTGCCCGTGGTCGTCCTGCTCTCCATGTCGGCATGGGCCTTCGCCGCGTCCGCGAGCGCATATTCACCGCCGATCCGGACCTTGAGCCTGCCGTCGGCGATCCAGTCGAACAGCCGGGCCGAACGCGCGCGCAGCAGTTCCGGCGTATGGATATGATCGAAGAAGACGGCGTAGCCGATCTTGATGCTCTTCGGCAGGCTCATGATGTCGATCGGCCCCGGTCCGCCGAGCACCGGCCCGTACCAGCAGAAGGTCCCCGAACGCCGGAGCGCGTCGAGCGATCCCTGAAAGGTTGTGGGGCCGGAACCGTCATAGACGACGTGGACGCCCTCGCCGCCCGACAGGCGCACCGCTTCCTCCGCGAACCGGCCCCCGGTGTCCACGATCACATGATCGGCCCCCGCCTCCCTGGCGACCGCCACCTTGTCTGCTGACGACACGCGGCCGATGACATGGCCGCCTCTCAGCCTGATGATCTGGGTGAGGAGCAGGCCGAGGCCGCCGGCCGCGGCGTGAACGAGGGCGATGTCGCCCTGCTGCACGGGATAGAAATCCGTCGCGAAGTGGCTGGCGGTGAGCCCCTGCATCATCACCGCCGCGGCGGTGCGGTCATCGATCCCGTCGGGCACGGGCACGAGGGAGGCGGCCGGGATCACGGCTTTTTCGGCATAACTGCCGGGCGCGTAGACCCATGCCACGCGCTGGCCGGGCCTGATGTCGCGGACGCCGTCGCCAACCGCCAGGACCTTGCCGGCGCCTTCGACGCCCAGGATCTTCGGATCGGGCATCCCGGTCCAGATCAGGCCGCGCCGCACGCCCGTATCCATGAAATTGACGCCGGCGGCGGCAATCTCGACCAGCGCCTCACCCGGTCCCGGCATCGGGGCCGGCCGCTCGACATAGGCGATCACCTCGGGGCCGCCCGTGCGGGTCATCACGACCGCTTTCATTCGTCTTCTCCATTTTTGAATATTCATTCCATAATTGAGCAAATAAAAGGCCTACAGCAGGGCTCGCAAGGCGAGCCGGCCGAGGGCGCGCAGTTCTGCGTCGCCGGCGCCGCCGCGCGCCGCGACGCGGATCGCCGCCACGTTGGCGAGGAGGAAGCCGGCCGCATGCTCCGGATCGAGGCTTTTCGCGATGTCACCGTCGCGCTGCGCCTCCCGGACGCGGGCAACGACGGCGGCGCGCAGCGTCTGGTCGGCGGCGGCGTGTATCGTCGTCAAATCCTCCCGCCCGTTGCCGAACTCGCTGATCGAGCCGGTGCCCAGGCAAGGTGTCTGCGCCTCCGTCACGACCCGCCCCATCATCCGGCCGAGACCCTCGATCGCCCTGGAACCGCTGCGCAGCGCCGCGAGGTGAGCCTGCGTTTCCGTGGCAGCGTATCGCTGCACCGCGGAGCAATAGAGCTGCCACTTGTCCCCGAACGTGTCGTAGAGGCTCTGTCGCCCGATCCTCATCGCCTCGGTCAACATGCCCGCCGACGTCCCCGCGAAGCCATGCTCGCGGAACACGCCGATCGCCGCCTCAAGCGCCTCGTCCTTGTCGAATGCCTTCGGTCTCGCCATACGGATCTCCATATATGTTCTGGAATGTTTAGTCAATAATATAATGGAAGATCCCGCTGGCCGGCCTCGGCGGACATGGCGGCAATCGGCGGCGTGGGCTATTGGCGTCGGCACGATCGCGCGGGTGTTCGTGCCGCCGCCGTCATGCCGAGGGCCGGGAGAACACGTAAGTGACGCCGACGAGCATCAGCGAGGCCACGGCGATCGCCGGAACCGGCTCCGGATCGTGCCCGATCCAGAACAGCAGGAAACCGAGGCTGCAGCCGGCGAGCGACATCAGCTTGGCGCGTCGGGGAATGGCGCCCCGCTCACGCCATTGGCGCAGCAGCGGGCCGAAGCGCGGATGATCCAGCAGCCAGCTTTCCAGCCTGGGCGACGAGCGCGCGAAACAGGCCACCGCAACGATCAGGAAAGGCGTCGTCGGCAGCACCGGCAGGAAGGCGCCGACGAAGCCGAGCGCGACGAACAGGAGGCCGGCTGCGAGATAAAGGCGGCGCATCGCTCATGCCCCCATCACGTGCGCACGTGTTCGGGCCTGAAGCCCATGCCGATCAGCCGGCCGGTGAGATGGGGCAGGAGGCGCGAGCGGGCGATGGCGCGCAGGAAGGCAGGCGGCCGGCCACCCGTGGCGGCGTCCTTGCCCGGCCTGCGCTTGCGGCGCATCATGAGCTGCACCTTCTGCGTCGCCCAGGTCGGAAATTGCCGGCGCGCCTGCACGGCGCGCAGGTGCGCATCTGCCAGCGTTCCCTCGCGCAGCGGCTGCGACAGGATGTTGGCGGCGGCAATCGCGTCCTGAATCGCGAGATTGACCCCGACGCCGCCGATGGGGGACATCGCGTGCGCCGCATCGCCGATGCACAGCACGCCCGGCTTCCACCATTGCGCCAGCCGATCCATGCGCACTTCGAGCAGATGGATCCGGTCCCAGTCGGCCAGTTCCTCGAAACGGTCGGGGGGAAGCGGCGCGACGGCGGCGAGCTTCGCGCGCAGCGCCGCGAGGCCGTCGCGCTTCACCTGCCCGAAGTCGCCCTTGCCGATCACGTAGCCGACCTGCCAATAATCGCCGCGGTCGATCAGGACGATGCCCTGGCTGGGGCCGGCGTGGCTCATGGCCTGCGGCGGATCGTCGGGATGGCGCGACAGCTTCATCCACAGCACGTCGACGGACGAGCCGAGGTCCGTGACGTCGAAGTGCGCCGCCCCGCGCACGACGGAGCCGCGCCCGTCCGCGCCCACGACGAGAGCGGCCGCAAGCGTGCGCTCCTGCCCCTCCGCGTCGCGCAGCGTCACGCCGGCGGTGCGTCCGTCCCGCTCGACGAGACCCGTGGCCGTGCAGCCCATCATGAGGCGGAAGCCGGCAAAGGCGCGCGCCTTGTCCGCGACGAAGGCGAGGAAATCCCATTGCGGCATGAAGGCGATATACCGGCAGCGCACCGGCAGGCGCGAGAAATCGGCGATTGTTGCGGGCTTGCCGTCGATCTCCGCATGCAGGCTTTCCGCCTTCCGGTGCGGCAGGGCGAGGAACTCGTCGAGGAAACCGAGTTCGTCCATCACCTCGAGGGTGGAGGGATGGATCGTGTCGCCGCGAAAATCGCGCAGGAAGTCGTCATGTTTCTCGACGACGGTCACGTGCACGCCGGCGCGGGCGAGCAGCAGGCCCAGCATGAGGCCCGCCGGGCCGGCGCCGACGATGCAGCAGTCCTGACGGTAATCCCGATCTTCCATCCCGTCCGCGTCTTCCGGCGCCTGCGGATCGATGCGGCGATAATGCAGCCGGATTCCTCCCGAATCAACCGGTGCATAACGCCGCATCCCGGCCCGGACGGGTCAGGTCGCCTTCTCGTAGAGCTTTTTGGCGATTTCGAGGATCTCTTCGGGGTGGTAGTCCGGTATGAAGGCGCTGGCCACGCCCTCCGCCTCGTATTGCGGGCCGCCGGTGGGCGGGCCGTCCACGACTTCCAGCGGACCCGAGCCGTCGAGCGCGTCGCCTTCCCAGATCGTGCCGATTTCCTTGTAGTCGTCCGGGCTGAAGCGATACAGCCGCCGGTGCATGCCCTCATTGAGGAACGGCTGGCTCTCGGGAATTTCCACGCCTTCGATGTTGGGGATCGGCAGCATCTTCTTCATGTCGACGCCGGTGAGCTTCTCCAGCGCCAGCGCATAGGCATGGGCGTGCACGCCGCCGCGGGTGAAGAGATAGCCCAGCATCTGGCGCGCCGCGGGATTCTTCGTCAGCTCGTAGACGCGCAGCTTCACCGTCCGCGCCCCGTTCTCCAGGAAGAAGTTGTGCAGGAGGTCGAGGACGAGGTTGCCGGAATTGAAGATGTAGTCGCCACGCCAGGGCTGGCCGAGCGCGTTGGCCGCCATGACGCCGTGCGGGCCGTTGATGTGGAAGTTGGGTCCGGCGGCTGCCGCGCCACCGAACAGGTCCTTGAAGACGGCATCGCCTTTCGACACGTCGCCATCCGGCTCCGCCCCGTGCAGGAGGCCGTTCACCGCCGCGCCGACGAGCTCGATGTGGCCGAGTTCCTCCGTCGCAATATTGGCGATGAGGGCATAGAACGGCCTGAGTTTCTCGCGTTGGCGGAAATTGAAGCTCTGATACATGTAGGTATTGAGCGTGGTCATCTCGCCGAAACGCCCGCCCATCAGTTCGTTGACCGCAGCGGCCGCCGCCGGATCAGGTTCCTTGGGCAAGGGCATTGAGATTTGAAGCTTGTCGACGCGCAGGAACATCTTTGTTTCCTTTGAACAGTTCTTGTCTGAACAGGATTCCCCGGGAGGGGATGCTGTGGCGTCATTTTCAGCCTGTGAAGCTTCCTTTTGAAGGACATTGTCTCTATGATCGAAGATAGGTATCGCCTATCAGGGGACCTCGCTACGGAGGGTGTCATGTCCCTCGCCGGCCTGTCGCTCAGGGATCTCGAATATCTGGTTGCCGTGGCGGAATGCCGTCATTTCGGACAGGCTGCGGCACGGTGCGCCGTTTCCCAGCCGTCGCTCAGCGCGCAGATACGCAAGTTGGAGCGCTTCCTGGGCATGGACGTGTTCGAACGCACACCCGGCCGCGTCACGGTGACGCCGCCGGGGGAAGCGGTCGTGGCGCAGGCCCATGCGGTGCTGCGGGAAGCGCAGCTGCTCGTCGAAAAGGCGCGGGGCCATGTCAACCAGCTCGTCGGCCGCTTCCGCATCGGCGCTATTCCGACGCTCGGTCCCTATCTGCTGCCACGCGCATTGCGGCCGATCCGGCATGCCTATCCCGACCTCGATCTGGTCTTCTCCGAGGGACGGACCGAGGAGCTCCTCAGCGCCTTGCGTCGCGGCGAACTCGACGGCGTTCTTTCCTGCCTGCCGGATAACGGCGAGGGGCTGGCGATTCAGCCCCTGTTTCTGGAGCCGTTTCTGCTGGTTCATCGTCCCGACCATGCGCCGCGCTGGCCGCTGGCGGAAGAGGGGCAGCCGATCCTGGTGCTGGACGAAGGACACTGCCTGCGCGATCAGGCGCTGAGCGCCTGCGGTTTCGGGCCGTGGGTCGCGCCGCGCTGCGCCACCGGCGTCGAAATGCTCCGCCATATGGTCGCCGCCGGCGAGGGCATCTCCCTCATACCCGCGCTTGCCGCGCAGGCGCTCGGGACGCTCGACGGCCAGATTGCCTACACGAGCCTCGACGATACCGATCTGGGCCGGGACGTTGCGTTGGTCGGCCGTGTGTCCGATCCGCGCATGGAGCATCTGCCCGCGCTGGCAAAGCTCATTCAGGACGCCGTCGGCCCGGCGCTGGCATGGGGCCGATGCTGCAGAGCGAGGCTGGAGAACCGGCCTGCTCCCGAGAAGATAAAAAGCCTGCGCCTCGCGGGATGGCGTTCCTGAGGTTCCCGAAGACCGGCCAACGGGTTGCCGAAACGGTGACTCGCCGTTGACGATGCCTACCGCTCAAGCCGCGCAAGAAGACGCCACCGCAAGGCAGCGGGATGGCGGCAACCCGGACAATCGTCGGAAAGAGCGCAGGCTGTTTCCTTCTCGCCGGCATGCGCTCCTTCCTGGTGGCGATGCATCTTCTTCTCATACTTGATATAATGTCGGTCAATATTTATAAGAATAATTATAAAGTAAGTGTTGGTAATATTTTTGCTATCCCGAAGTTTATTGATTACTATCAATCGATGTCTATTCCGTATGGGGTATGTCTTTAAAAGACGGCGTCGCGGCACGGCCTTGCGGACTGGTGCCGACCGGGGGTGCCGAAATTGTCGATGAAAGGCGCGCAGAGCGACAGGCGATCGATGCGGCGATCGATGCGGATTGCATGTCCTCCGGGAGAAGAGAAGACCCTGATGCGGACATTTCTGGCGATTTTACTGTTATCGGCGCAGTTCTTCATTCTCGATCCTTTTGTCGGTAGCGGGTCGCTGCATGCCCAGGTTCAGGATACGCAAGTCCGGACCGGTCCCGACTACGCGTCGCTCGTCGCGCGTATCGATGCGCTGCTTGCGCAGGGCCTCGAAGATTATCGCGCCGGCCGCGTGGACGCCGCGAAGACGGCCGTGCAGCGCTCCTATTTCGAAATATTCGAGAATCTCGAGGGCCCAATTCGCGTCAATATCTCGGCGCGGCGCAGCTATCAGCTCGAGTCCGAGTTCGGCGCCATCCGGCGGCTGATGACGGAAGGCGCGCCCATCGAAGAGGTCGAGACGCGCATCCGCACGCATATCGCCGCGCTCGATGCCATCGTGCCGCAGCTCGAAAAGGGGCACCGCATCGTCGCCGAGCCGGGCAACGACGCGCCGGCGGCCGAACCCGCGCCGGTGGCGGACGAAGGGCCGAAGACCGTCGAACCCTATTGGGAACAGGCGGTCGAGACCATCAACAGGCGCCTGCTGGAGGCCGCCGACGCGCTAGAGCGCGGCAACCAGGAGGAAGCGCGCGCGCTGATCCGCAAGGGCCAGTTCGATGGCTACAAGAACAGCCTGCTGGAGACGGCCGTCCGCCGCTACGTGTCGCAAAAGCGCGACGGCGAGTTCAACGCGGAGTTCAACCGCATCGTCGGCCTCGTCAACGACAACCGCGAGCCACGCCTCATCCGCGGCTCGGCGCGGGTGCTCAAGGACGACCTGACCGCGCTGCTGCCCGGCCTGCCGCTCGTCGGCGCGGCGGCGGAACAGGCGGCGGCTGTGGCGCCGTCCGCCGACTGGAACGCGGTTGCCCGCAAGATCCGCGATCAGGTCGCGGGCGCGCTCGCGCAGGCGGCCGCGGGCGATGCGACCGGCGCGGTCGGCACCCTGCAGGACACCTATTTCGATGTGTTCGAGGCGAGCGGCATGGAGGCGCGCGTGGGGGCGCGCGACAACGCCTTCAAGACCCGCATCGAAGGGCATTTCAGCCGCCTGATGGCACTCGTTCGTGACGGCGTGCCGGCTGCCGCCCTGCAGGAGGTGGCGGACAGCCTCGATGCCGACGTGGCGCAGGCCGCGGAGCTTCTCGGCGGCGCGGGGGCGGGAAGCTGGAGCGCGCTGTTCCTCGCCTCGCTCCTCATCATCGTGCGCGAGGGATTCGAGGCGATCCTGATCGTCTCCGCCATCATCGCCTATCTGGTCAAGACGGGGCACGCCGACAAGCGCGGTGTGATCGTCAACAGCGTCGTCGTGGCCATTATCGCCAGCGTCGTCACCGCGATCCTGCTGAAGCTCGTGTTCCGCACTTCCGCCGCCAGCCAGGAGGTGCTCGAAGGCGCGACCATGCTGCTCGCGGCCGTGGTGCTGTTCTTCACCAGCAACTGGCTGCTTGCCAAGGCCGAGGCGGCGCAGTGGGGCGCCTTCATCAAGGGCAAGGTGGAGGGCGCTATCGGCACCGGCTCGCTCAGGGCGCTGTGGTTCGTCTCGTTCCTCGCGGTCTATCGCGAGGGGGCGGAGACGGTGCTGTTCTATCAGGCGCTGACCCTCGACGCCGATGCCGCGGGCCTGCTCTCCATCCTGGCCGGCTTCGCCGTCGGCGTGCTGGCGCTCGTCGTCATCTACTGGGCGATGCAGAAGGGTGCGCTCAAGCTGCCGATCGGCCCGTTCTTCCGTGTGACGGGCGGGATCCTCTATCTGCTGGCCTTCGTCTTCGTCGGCAAGGGCATTGTCGAGCTCATCGAGGGCAAGGTGATCACGCCGACCCTCGTCGGCTGGGCGCCGGAAATCCCCCTGCTCGGCATCTTCCCCTATCGGGAGACGCTGCTGCCGCAGGCTCTCTTCGTCGCCGTCACCGTGCTGTCGCTGGTGATCATCTGGCGGCGCGGCAAGCGGCAGGCCGCGGCGCTGCCGGAAGCTTCATGATCCGTTCATCGAGGAGTCACACCATGAAAAAGATTGCCGTTCTCGCAGCCGGTTTCGCCCTCGTCGCGGCCGCCGGTGCGCAAGCCCAGCATCAGGGCACGCACGAGCTGGTCGAATATCCGATCGGCGAGCCCCAGGTCGTCAACGCGCTGGAGGTCGCTGCGGTCTACCTCGCGCCCATCGATCTGGAGCCCGCGGGTATCGACCTGCCGGCCTCGCAGTCCGACGTCCACCTCGAGGCCGACATCCGCGCCACCGAGGGCAATCCGAACGGCTTCGGCGCCGGCGAGTTCGTGCCCTACCTCACCGTCACTTACCGCCTCGAGAACAAGGACACGGGCAGGGTCCAGTCCGGCAACTTCATGCCCATGGTCGCCGTCGACGGGCCGCACTACGGTTCCAACATCAAGCTGCCGGGCGCCGGCAACTACAAGCTCGTCTATCACGTCGAGCCGCCGTCCCGGCAGGGCTTCGGCCGTCACACCGATCAGGCGAGCGGCGTCGGCAAGTGGTTCGAGCCCTTCGAGGTCGAGTTCGACTTCACCTTCGTGCCGCTGAAGTAAGCCGGGTCGGCGGCGCGGCGGCGGGGAGCATCGCGGTGGCGTACTACATCACCATTCTGGCCCAGACCCTCACCGTCGTGGCGCTCGCCGCCGCGCTGTGGGCCTTCGTCACCGCCGCGCCGGCATCCGTGCGGAACGGTCCGCCGCTTGCGCTGCTGGCCGGCACGGCGGCGGGGCTCATTGCGATCGTCGCCGCTGCCGGCGCGCCGCGCTCCGCGACCGCCATCGCCACGTTCGTGCATACGGGCGCGCTGGCGGTGGTTCTTCCGGGGCTGCTGATGCTTCCCTTCGCCGCCCGCGTCAACAGCGCGTCGCAAAGCAGCGGGAGACTGTGGCGGTCCGTGGCGGGCTTCGTGCTCATCGCGACGCTGGCCCTGCAGGGCGTGTTCGATGCCTGGCGGCTGAGCGCCAACCACACGCTGACCGCTACCGATGTCATCAATACCGAACTCATCGTCAACTGCGCGGCCATCGTCATCGCGCTCGCGGCCCTGACCGCCTTCGGGTTGCTGCTGGTGCGCGTGGCGCGTCTCGCCGGGCGGACGGCTTCCGCCGTAGCCCTCGCCATGTCGCTCGTGCTGCTCGCGGTCGCGGGCGCGGAGAAGGCGCTGCTCGGCATGCTGCGCATCGACCTCGTGCCGGTGACGGCCGAGCGCGTCTCCGTCGTGGCGCGCCTGTCGATCGTCACGCCGTGGCTTGCCTACGGCCATCTCGTCGTCGTCCTTGGCCTCGTCGCGATCGCCCTGGCGCGCCGGCTGCGCATCCCCGAAACCGTCGCCGACCGCATCGAGCGCCGCCGTCTGCGCGCACGCGGCCTCGGCGAGCGGCGCTGGCGCAACGGGCTGGCCGCCACGGCGGCGTTCCTGCTCGCCGTCATGCTCTATCAGGACCTCTACGCCTCGCGCCCGCCGCGTCTCTCCGAGGCCGTGCCGATGGTGCCCGACGAGCGCGATACCATCCGCATCCCCATCGAGCGGGTGAAGGACGGCAACCTCCACCGCTTCGCCTACATCACGTCGGACGGGCACCGGGTGCGCTTCTTCCTCGTCAACCGCTACGACGAGGCGCATGCGAGCATCGGCGTCGTACTCGACGCCTGCCTGATCTGCGGCGAGGGCGGCTATGTCCAGCGGGGCGACGAGATCATCTGCATCGCCTGCAACGTGCGCATGTACCGCCCGACCATCGGCAAGCCCGGCGGCTGCAACCCGATCCCGCTCGATCATGCGATCGCGGACGGCACCATCGTCATCCAGGCTGCCACGCTGGAGAAGGGCGCGCGCTACTTCAGCGAGGTCGTCGAGATCGCGGTCGCGGACCCCGTGAGCGGCGCGGCGTTGAAGAACACCGGCGCGCCGTTCCAGTACGAGCACAACGGGCGCACCTGGTTCTTCGAGAGCCGCGACACCTACGACCGCTTCCGCGCGACGCCGGACGCCTTCGTGCAGCCGAAGCCCGGGCAGCCGAAGCCCGGGCAGCCGAAGCCCTTGCAGCCGAAGCCCTTGCAGCCAGGAGGGGTGTGAGCGATGTTCCTGCGCATGCTGCGCCAGTCGTTCGCCGGCAACCGCAAGTGCAAGGCGCTTGCCACGATCACCGTGGCTCTCTCGGCCACGCTGATCACGACGCTGTTTGCGCTCTCCGTCGACGTCGGCGACAAGATGGCGACCGAGATGAAGGCTTACGGCTCCAACATCCGCGTGACGCCGCGGTCCGAGAACATGCCGCTCATCATCGGTGGGCGGGACTTCAACCCGCTCCGGGGGCGCGATTTCATCGACGAATCCGACCTGCCGAAGCTCAAGGACATCTTCTGGCGACACAACATCGTCGGCTTCGCCCCGCGCCTGACGCTGCCCGTTGCCGCGGGCGGCGAAGGGCGCGCGCTGGAGGCGAGCCTCATCGGTACCTATTTCGACAGGAATGTGCCGCTGCCCGACGATCCCGCCTACCGCACCGGCGTGCGCACGGTCAACCCGTTCTGGCACGTCGCTGGCGAGTGGCCGGACGACGAGGCTGTCGCGGGCACGGTCGGCATTCTCGTCGGCGGCGGGCTGGCGCGGCGGCTCGGCACGGAAGTGGGGACGGAGCTGGCGCTTGCCGATCCCGAGGCGCCGCGCGCCACCATCGCCATCGTCCGGGTGACGGGCATCCTCACCACGGGCGACATCGAGGATCAGGCGCTGGTGGCGCCGCTCGGCTTCGTGCAGCGGCTCGCCGGCCGGCCGGGCAAGCTGCAGTCCATCGATGTCAGCGCCCTCACGGTGGCCGAGAACGACCTCTCCCGCAAGGCGAGCCGGGGCACGGAAGCGCTGACGCCGGAGGAATACGACATCTGGTATTGCACCGCCTACGTGACTTCCATCGCCCACCAGATCGAGGAGGCCATTGCCGGCGCCTCGGCGCGGCCCATCTGGCAGGTGGCGGCGGGCGAGGGGGCGGTGATCGGGCGCATCCAGACCCTGCTGTTCGTGGTGAGCCTCGCGGCGGTCATCGCCGCCGCCGTCGCGGTCGCGGCGTTGACCACGACGACGATCACCGAGCGCGCGGCCGAGATCGGGCTGATGAAGGCACTGGGCGCTGATCCCTGGCAGATCCACCTGCTGTTCATCGGCGAGGCCGTGATCGTGGGGCTGATCGGCGGTCTGATCGGCGTCGTCGCGGGCTACCTGATGGCGCAGGGTGTGGGCTGGAGCGTGTTCGACACCGGCGTCGACGTGCGGCCGATCACCGTTCCCGTGGTGTTGGTGACGTCCGTGATCACGGTGCTGGTCGGGTCGATCGTGTCGTCGCGCGAGATCGCGTCGCTGCTGCCGGTCGAGGTCCTGCATGGCCGACGGTAACGCCAGCGCAGTCCCGGCCGCGGCCCGCACGCGCCCGCTCCGCAGGCAGCCGTTCGCGCGGCTCGCCATGTTCGCGCATCTCGTCTGGCGGTCGCTCCTCGTGCGCGGCGGACGGCTGGAGATCGCACTCGGCGCCATCGTGATCGGGGCGGCGATCGTCTCCGCGCTGACCAGTCTCTACTTCGACATCTCGATCAAGATGAGCCAGGAGTTGCGCGCCTTCGGCCCCAACCTCATCGTTTCGCCGCGCGAAGCGGAAGCCGCCGCGGACGCGCCGGGAGGACGCGGCATCGACGAGGCGATGCTGCGTGCGGCCATTGCCGCCATTCCGCGGGAAAGGCTGGTCGGCGGCAGTCCGTATCTCTACGGGCTGGTGCGGCTCGATCTCGGCAATGCGGTGCTGATGGGGGCGGATCTCGCCGAGCTTCACGCCATCTCGCCCTACTGGCAGGTGGAGGGCTCGTGGGTGAGCGCGGACTTCGACGACCGCAATGCCATGGTTGGCCGCAGGCTGGCGCAGAGCATGGAGCTTGCGCCCGGAAGCACCGTCACCATCACCGGCAATGACGGCGCGCAGGCGCGGGTGACGGTGAAGGGCGTCATGGACACCGGCGAAAACGAGGACAGTCAGATCGTCGTCAACCTCGGGCTGGCGCAGCGGCTCCTCGGCATGCCGGGGCGCGCCGATTTCGCCATGGCCAGCGTAGCCGCCCAGGGACCCGAGGCCGACGCCGTCACTGCGGCGCTGACGGACCGTTTCTCGGCACTCGACGCCCGCCCGATCCGCAAGGTATCCGAAAACGACGGTCAGATCCTGAGGCGTATCGAGGGGCTGATGGCGGTCGTCGCGGCCATTATCCTCGGCATCACCACGCTCAGCGTCAATGCGACGCTGACGGCCATGATCACCGAGCGCGCGCCGCAGATCGGCCTGCAGAAGGCGCTGGGCGCCTCGAACCGCGACATCGTCGCGCAGATACTGGCCGAGACGGCGGCGATCTGCCTCGTGGCGGTCGCGATCGGCCTGCTGCTGGGTTTCGGTCTCGCGCAGCTCCTGGGGCAGGCGGTGTTCGGCGCCTGGGTCACCTTCCGGCCCGTCGTCGTGCCGCTCACGCTCGGCGTGTCGTTGCTCGCCGCGCTGATCGCGGCCGCACTGCCCGTCCGCGGCGCGGTGAATGTCGTGCCCGCGCGCGTGCTCAGAGGAGAATGAACCCGGTGAACCAGATCGCCCCGCTGCGCCGCAAGGTCATCAGTCTCGATGGTCTGACGAAGGAGTTCGGTTCGGTGCGCGCCCTCGACAACGTCACGTTCGACGTGTTTGCAGGCGAGTTCGTCGGCATCATGGGGCCGTCGGGGTCGGGCAAGACGACGCTGCTCAATATCCTGTCGCTGCTCGACGTGCCGACCGGCGGCTCCTACCGGCTCGACGGCGTCGAGGCCGCGCGGCTGACGGAGGCGGAGCAGGTCGTCGTCCGCCGCGAGAAGATCGGCCTCGTCTTCCAGCAGTTCCACCTCATTCCCTACCTCACCGCGGTGGAGAACCTCATGCTCGCGCAGTACTACCACTCCATCGCCGACCGCGAGGAGGCGCTGGAGGCGCTCGACCGCATCGGGCTTGCGGACCGGGCCAACCATCTGCCCTCGCAGCTGTCGGGCGGCGAGCAGCAGCGCGTGTGCATCGCCCGCGCGCTCATCAACGATCCCGCCCTCATCCTCGCCGACGAACCGACGGGCAACCTCGACGAAGGCAACGAGGAGCGGGTCATGGGCCTGTTCCGGGAGCTGCAGGCCGTTGGGCGCACGATCATTCTGGTCACCCACAATCCGGACCTGGGCGCCCAGACCGATTACATCGTCCGGCTTCAGCACGGCAGGAGGATCGCATGAAACGTCGAACGGGTTGGCTGTTTGCCTTCGTGGCTGCGGCGCTGCTTGCCGGCTGCGAGGCGGAGCAGGAGATGGCCAAGGGCAAACCCGTGGCTGAAATCGCGGCGCTTGCCTTCGACGGCACGCCGGTGAAGCTCGCGCAGTTCCGCGGTCAGGTGGTGCTGCTCAACTTCTGGTCCGGCGGATGCGGGCCGTGCATCGCCGAGATGCCGGCACTCGACGCCGTCTACCACGCCAACCGGGACAGGGGCTTCACGGTGCTGGCGCTCAACATGGGCGAGCCGGATGCGGCGGTGCAGCGGGCGGCCGCCCGGCTCGGCGTCTCCTTCCCCGTGCTGCTCGACAGCCTGAAGATCACGACCGACCGCTACCAGGTGATCGGCGCGCCGACGTCCTTCCTGATCGACGGCGAGGGCCGGTTGGTCGAGAAGATCGTCGGACCGGTGGATATCGCCGGGCTCGAGGCGAAACTGGCCGGGCTGCTTTAGCGCCGGCCACCGCAGGACAGGACAGCCTCAATGCCCGGGAAACTGCCCGATGTAATCGGCGAGCGCTTCGATTTCCGCATCACCCAGCCCCTTCTTGAGCCGCTGGTAGGGCCGGGCGGGCGCCTCGATGGCGCGCGCGGCGGTCAGGTAGTCATGGATGTCACCCGCAGAAAGCGAGTCGAGCCGGCGGGCTTGGCCGCGCGCCGTCTCCTGCCCGTTGCGGCCATGGCAGCCGGCGCAGGCCTCTTCATAGAGCTGCCTGCCATCGATCGCCTCCTGAGCGACAGCCGCTGGCCGTGGCAGGCTGCAAAGCGCCCCCGCAATGGCGACGATCCACACCCACCGCCGCTTGGAGCGATGTCCATATATTGCCGATTCAAAGTACAGGGAACGATTCATGAATATTGCGATAGATCAATTCGCTCCGATTTGTGGAATTCTACACTATGAAACATTCCATCAATATAAACGGCGAGTTTGAGTGACAAGCACGGTTCGTCATATGAACGATGAATACACGTCGAAGATGCCGAATTGGCTCGTCGTCGCAGCCGCAAGGATTCCCCCATGCCCGCCGACCTCTCGCCCTTCATGACGTTGCGCCGGTATCTCGCCATCGCCCACCATGTCCCGGGGAGGATCAGGTTGAAGCTGGACGTCGCCGCGCTCGGGCAGTTGCCGGATGTCGATACCGAGCCGTTCGCCGCGCTCGCGCAACGGATTCCGGGCGTGAAGGCGATACGGGTCAATGCCGCGGCCCTGTCGGCGGTGATAGAGTACGATGTCCGGCTGATTGCCGCGCCGGTATGGGAGCGGCTGCTGACGGGCGACAGGGCGGAAATCGACGCCATTCTCCGGGATCACATCACGCCGGCGGCGCATCCGTCGCCTCGGCACAGCACATGAGGACGGTCATGTCTCAGGAAAACTATCGGTGGAATGGTTATGGTCCGGGGCCGGGCCGGCGCATCGACGCGCTCGACGTTCTGGAAGGCGTGCTCAAGGACGGCTTCAGCGTCTCCAACCTGACGCGCATCGCCCGCGCCAGCGGTTCGAACTTCTGGCTCGGTGCGGCACTGGGGGCGGGCCTTGTCGTGCTGGCGAGCCGTCCCGACGTGCGCGCCGCCGTTGCGGGTGCTTTCCGCGGTGCCGCCGCGCCCGCTGCCCCTTCGCGCGAGCCGCAGTCGCCCGCAACCTGACGCAACGGAGCCGGGAGCCTATCATGTCGAACAGGCAGCACGATCAGCAGGGTATCCACTACCACTACCATTTTTACGGACCGGGCGCCGGCGCGGCCGGCCAGCAGCAGGGCGCGGACGCGCAGCAGGGCGATCCGCAGCGGGGCGGCTTCGGCCCCAACCCGTTCGCCGGAGGCCCTTTCCCGGCCGGGGCGGGGCCGGCGGCGGCCGATCCCGCGGGGGCGAACCTCCATGCGCATCCGGGCGCGGACTCGTTCGTGAAGGGCCTCCTGATCGGGGCCGGCGCCGCTTATCTGCTCACCAACGAAACCGCCCAGCGAACCATCATGCGCACGGCCGTGCAGCTCTGGACGGCCGTCCAGGGCGGCGTGGAGGAGCTGAAGGAAAAGTTGCACGACGCCGAGGCCGAAGTGGCCGCCGGAGCGGCCGCCGCAGCTGCGGCCGGCGCGGCAGCACAGACCGCCGCCCAGGAGCCGGCCCAAGAGCCTGTCCAAGCGCCGGCCCATGCAACTGGCGCCGAGGCGCCTGCTCCCGCGCCGGCGCCAGATCCGTCCGGACAGCCGGCCGACAGCGATGCTCCCGTGATTGCGCCGCGCTTTTTCCAAGCCGGCAACTGAGCATTCGCATGGTGCGGATCGTTCATGAGCTGCCGGGACGCCTGCGCCTGAAACTGGCGGAGACGGAGGATGGGCTCGCCCTCGCGGCGGCGGCCGTGCGCGATATCCCCGGTGTTGCCCGGGTGCGGATCAACCCCGGCTGCGGTTCGCTCGTGGTGCGCTACGACGGCGATCCGCGGGTGCGGGCGTGGATACTGGCCGATGCCGCCGATCCGCCGCCGGCGGCATATCCGCTGGTGCAGCCCACGCCGGGCACGGAAGGGTCGCAGCTCGCGCTGGCGGGGGCGGCGTTGCTGGCCTCGCTCGCTCTGCCGCGTGAGGCCGTGCGCGTGCTCACCGCCGCCAATGTGGCGGGCACGTTGGTGCGCGGCATCCGTGCCGCCGCCACCGAGGGCCTCAAGGTTGAGGTGCTCGACGCTCTGGCCATCGGCCTGCCGACGCTGCGCGGCCGCTTCGTCACCGCCAATTTCACCCGCTTCCTGATGGAACTCGCCACCTATATCGAGTCCACCACCGTGGAGCGCTCCGACGCATTGCTGCGCTCCCTGCTGCACCGCAAGCCGGACGATGTCTGGGTGGAGCTTCCCGGCGGCCAACTGGCGCAGGTGCCGTTCGCGAGCCTGAAGGGTGGCGAGCGCGTGGCGGTCGGCCTCGGCGAGACCGTCCCCGTCGACGGCCGGGTGGTGTCGGGCGATGCCTATGTCGACCAGTCGGCGGTCACGGGCGAGAGCCTGCCGATTCCCCGTTCGCCGGG
This sequence comes from Pseudochelatococcus sp. B33, assembly GCF_053570585.1. NCBI lineage: Bacteria > Pseudomonadati > Pseudomonadota > Alphaproteobacteria > Hyphomicrobiales > Chelatococcaceae > Pseudochelatococcus > Pseudochelatococcus sp. B33. The sequence continues at coordinate 17,373 of NZ_JBSEFH010000004.1, forward strand.
CGACGAGGCGCTGGCGGGCAGCATCCTCACAGACGGACGCCTCGTCATCCGCGCGGAGCGCGTGGGCGAGGCGACGACGACGGGGCGCATCACCCGTTACATTCAGGAGGCGCTGGAGCGCCCGGCGGAAATCCAGTCCGTCTCGGACGCATTGGCGGACCGGCGGGTGGGCATCACGCTGGCCTCGGCCGCGGGCGTCTTTGCCGTCACGCGGGACTGGCGGCGCATCGAATCCGTTTTCATGGTCGACTATTCCTGCACCGTGAAGCTCGGCACACCCATCGCCCTCAAGACGGCGATGTACGACGCAGCCCGGCGGGGCTGCCTGGTGAAGAGCGGCCAGACCGTGGAGACACTGGCCGGTGTCGATACGGTCGTCTTCGACAAGACGGGGACGCTGACGCACAATACCCTCGAAGTGACGGATATCGTGCCGCTCACCGACGGGCTGACCGAGGACGGGGCGGTGGCGATGGTCGCCTCGCTGGGCGAGCACACGACCCACCCGATCGCCCGCGCCGTGGTCGAACTCGCCCGCGCGCGCAAGCTCGCCCATGTCGACCATGAGGAGGTGAACTTCATCGTCGGCCACGGCGTGGAAGGCGCGATCGGCGGGAATGTCGTGCGCTTCGGCAGCCGGCACTATCTGGAGGACGACGAACATATCTCCTTTGCCCGCCAGCGGGAACTGGTGCGCGCCTTCCAGGCGCAGGGCAAGTCGCTGCTCTATGCGGCATATGACGACCGTCCGCTCGCCGTCTTCGCCCTGCGCGACCGGGTGCGCGCGGAAGCGGGCGACACGCTCCGACGTCTGCGCGAAGCCGGTATCGGACGCCTGGTCATGATCACGGGCGATCATCGCGCCAAGGCGCTGGCGCTCGGCGAGGCTCTGGGGCTCGACGAGGTCCATTACGAGCAGCAGCCGGAGGACAAGGCCCGCATCGTCGACGATCTGAAGGCGGCGGGTTGCCGCGTGGCCTATGTCGGTGACGGCGTGAACGACGGGCCGGCGCTCATGATGGCGGACGTCGGCATCGCCATGCCGCGCGCCGCCGACATCGCGCGCGCCACGGCCGACATCATCCTGCTCGACGACCACCTCGCCTCCCTCGCGACGGTGCTCGGCCTGTCGCAGGACGCGATGAAGCTGATCCACTCCAATTTCGGGGTCGCCGTGGGCGTGAACTCGGCCATTCTGGCCGGCGCGGTGACGGGGCTGCTGCCCTCGTTCGCCACCGCCACGCTGCACAACGGAACCACCATCGCCGTGCTCATACGCTCCCTGCTGTCGGGGCGGCACCCCTGAGACGGCTCCTTCCGACGCCGCCTCGACCCTGGTGCGCGCAGCATCGGCGGGAAGGCTTTCCGGAGGCGAAGGCAGCGTTGCGGAGCAATCGTCCTCGGCTTTATTCTCGCCATGCTGTCTTGCCATGCTGACTTGCTCCACTATCCTGATCCGGATCCGAAGCTAGAGCGCTTTCCGATCAGACCAATCGTCTGATCGATAAGAATTCGCTCAAAATCAAAAACTTGGAGCATGTCATCGTTTCCGTGAAATGATGACATGCTCCAAGTGCATAATTGCAAGGATAAGCTCAAGCGATGCCTCATGCCGAGTCCCGCCTCCCGAAATGCCTGCTTCTGCTGATCGGGTGCATTCTCTATGCCTTTGCAAGTGCCTCTCAGGCCTTTCCCGCCACCGACCCCGTGTCCGTGACGCAGCAGCTGGATTCGCTCAGGAGTTCCCTGACGGCGATGGAAAAGGAACTCGATGCTACCGGCCAACAGGATGCAGACCTGTCGCGCTTGCGCCGGTCGCTGGAGGGTTTGAGGGCCGACATTCTGGCGATCATCGGCGACTTGACGCCCCGTGCGGAGGCATTGAACGCGCAGCTGGAGCAGTTGGGCGCCAAACCCGAAGAAGGCGCGCCACCGGAAAGCGAGAGCATCGCCAACGAACGGGCGGAGAAGACCGCCGCGCTCGCCGAGCTGAATACCGGAATCAAGCTTGCGGAAGCGCTGATGGTGTATGCGGACCAGATTTCGACGCGCATCAGCGATCTGCGGAGCGCCGCTTTCACCAGATCCCTGTTCGCGCGCAGTTCGAGCATCTGGAATCCCGGGCTCTGGCGCGCGGCGGGCGAGACTCTGCCCGGCGATCTTCGTGCCCTGCGCCTTGCATTCGGCGGTTGGGCCTCGGACCTGCGACAGCGGTTCGAGGGCGGGGGGCTGAGCTATGTGCTTGCCGCCGTTTTCGTCGGCGTGCTGCTGCACTGGCTGCGATTGCGCGTGTTGCCGCGTCTGACCTGGCGCGATCCTGACCGGGAGGAGCCGAGCCGGTTCGAGAAGGTGCTCAAGGCGCTTGGGATCATCCTCGGCCGTTCGGTTCCCGTGGCCGGCGCGAACCTTGTTCTCTACATGGCGCTCGAGTCGGAAAACCTGCTCGGCGGGCGCCTGGCGCCGGTCGTCGGATGGTTCCTGTCCGGCATCGTGCTCCTGGTGTTCATGCGGGCTCTGTCCGACGCGCTGTTTGCTCCCGACCTGACCACCTGGCGGCTCTTCCAGGTGGGCGACGACGAAGCCCGCCATATGTCCCGGATCACCAATCTGGGGACAATCGTCATTCTCGCGGGAACGCTGGCCCAGTCCACGGTAGCGGCGATCGGCGCCACTCTCCCCCTCGTCGTCCTCACGGACGGCATCTGGGCGCTGGCGGTCGCGGGTCTTCTGGCGTGGGCGCTGTGGGGGCTGAAAAGACAGGAGCAGGCGGAAGCCGATGATTTCGGCCCCTACATACCTCCGGAGAGCGACTATCGGGGTATCGTGGTCGCCATCTGCTGGGTGACGGTGTTCACGATCCTGCTGGCCGTGACGACCGGTTACGTCGCCTTCGCATCGTTCATCGTCGGTCAGGTCGTCTGGGTTCTGACGGTGATGGGGCTCTATTTCGTCCTGCGCGTCTTTGCCGAGGAGCTGGTGGAGAAACTGCCGGCGCGCCACTCCCGGACGTCGCTTTTCCTGCAGACGAACATCGGGCTGCGCCGCCGCGCGGTGGAACAGTTCAGCGTGCTCGCCGCCGGGATCCTCAAGCTCGTCTTGCTGGCCGTCGCGATCCTCCTGATCATCGCTCCCTGGGGCATGGAGACAAACGATCTCTACGCTCCTTTGCAGCTCTTGCGGATGGGCTTCAGCATCGGCGAAATATCGATTTCGCCTGCCGATATCATGACTGCCGCGCTGACGTTCGCGGTCGTGATCCTGGTCACCCACGCGTTGCAGCGGTGGCTGGAGAACAAGTACCTGCCGACGACGGGCTTCGACGCCGGCATCCGCAACTCCATCCGCACGGCCATCGGCTACATCGGCTTCTTCATCGCCCTGGCATTGGCCTCCACGCAGCTTGGCCTGAGCCTCAGCCGTATTTCCCTTGTCGCCGGCGCACTGTCGGTCGGGGTCGGCTTCGGCCTTCAATCCGTGGTGAACAACTTCGTGTCAGGGCTGATCCTGCTGTGGGAACGTCCGATACGCGTGGGGGACTGGGTCGTCGTCGGCACCGAACAGGGCTACGTCAGGCGCATCAATGTGCGGGCGACGGAAATCGAGACGTTCGACCGCTCCTCCGTCATCATCCCCAACTCCAATATCGTATCGGGCGTCGTGAAGAACCGGCTCCACAAAGGCAAGATGGGACGTATCACCATTTCGATCGGCGTCGCCTATGATGCAGATGAAAACGAAGTCCGCCGCCTGATGGTCGACTGCGCGAAGGAACATCCCTCCGTGCTGGCGCAACCCGAACCGACCGCCTATCTGATGGAGTTCGCGGACAACAAGATGCGTTTCGACATGCTTTGCTTCATCGGCAATATCCAGGAGTCGATGTCCGTGACCAGCCAGCTCAACCTGGCAGTCCTGGAACGATTGCGGGTGCGGGGCTTCATCCCGCCGAGACCACTGGAGGCAGCGCCGTGGCGTTTCGGCAGTCCCGCGAGCAAGGCGGGATCCGACCAGGTGCCCCCGCCGGACGAAGGTAAGGCCTGAGGACGATCATCGGCTGGCGCTCCGCGCTGTGCGGCTGTGCGGCGCCGGGTCGACGGCGATGCCGGCGTCAGCCCTGTCGAGCATCCCGGATCGGGCTTTCCGTGTGCAGGATGCATTTCCAGCTATCGCCTTCGCGCAGCCAGACGGTGCTGTCCCAGGCCTCGATACGCAGCTCCTTGCCCTCGTGGCGCGCCGTCTGGAGGATACGATAGGTCACGACGGCCGAAGCGGGTGTCGGAAAGACGACCCGCTCCTCAGACATCCGCCAGTCTACGATCTCCCACCCGGTGGAGTCGGCCATCTTGCGATATTCGTCAGGAGTGAAGCTGTGCGTGCCCTCGCTGCCGACGACGACGGCCCGTTCGGCCAGCATCTTCGCCGAGGTGGCATGATCACCTTCGGCCATCGTGCGCCAGTATTCACGTTCCAGTTTGAGGATTTCCGCGGCGTCAGGCATCGTCCGTTCCTATCATGTGCAATGGGTTCGGCTTGCGTGCTGTTCCAACGAGGAAAGCCGGCCGGGGGTTCCCGGCCCGTGGCCAGATACTTCAAGCGCCGTCAACGGCCGGGTGCCCGGACGCCCTTGCGGGGACGCACCCGAGCGGCCGTTGCCGAAGATCGCGTTCACCATCTCACACGGTCCGCGACGCGGTCGAGCCCGGGACGGAAGGGCATTGGCATTTGCCGTCACTTCTCGTTCCTTGCAAGCGATGAACGACCACGCGTCAAAATCTCGGTTTGACACAATACCGACCGGTTGGTATGGTGTAAAAAAGGAAATGCGAAATGGCTCGAAAACAGAACCCCTCAGCCCGGTCGAAATTGCTGGAAGCCGCCTTTGCCGTCATCCGCACCAAGGGATATGCCGCCACCACGGTCGACGACATCTGCGCCGAGGCTGGCGTCTCGAAAGGGGCGTTCTTTCATCATTTTGCCAGCAAGGAGGATCTGGCCGTCGCCGCGGCGGGCCATTGGTCGGAAGTCACGCGCGGTCTGTTCGAAAGCGCACCCTATCATGACGCCGATGATCCGCTCGAACGCCTGCTGGCCTATGTCGCGTTTCGCAAGCAATTGATTGAGGGCGCATTGCCGGAGTTCACCTGCCTCGTCGGCACGATGGTGCAGGAGGCCTATGGCACGAATCCGGCGATCCAGAAAGCGTGCTGGGACAGCATGTCGGGCCATGCGGCCACCCTGGTTGCCGACATCGAGGCCGCCATGGACCGATATGGCGTCGTGCGGGAGTTTACGGCCGAAAGCCTCGCGCTGCACACGCAGGCCGTCCTCCAGGGGGCGTTCATTCTTGCCAAGGCGAGTGGCGATCCGCAGCGCGCTGTCGACAGTATCGATCACCTTCACCGGTATCTGAAGCTGCTCTTCAGCCCGAAGATATCTGAACAACCCGAGTGAAACCGAACCGCAGGGAGAAAAACCATGCCCAACACCATCCGTCTGCACCGCGTCATTGCCACCAAGCCCGAGAAGCTCTATCGCGCCTTTCTCGAACCGGATGCGGTAGCGAGCTGGCTGCCGCCATTCGGGTATCTCTGTACCGTTCATGAGCTGGACGCGACAGTCGGCGGCAAGCACAGAATGTCATTCCGGAATTTCACCACGGGCCACGGCCACTCCTTCGGCGGCACCTATCTGGAACTCGTTCCGGGAGCACGCCTCGTCTACACGGACAGGTTCGATGACCCCAGCTGGCCGGGCGAAATGAAGGTCACGGTGAACCTGAAGGCCGTGTCGGTCGGCACGGAAATCGAGATCGAGCAGCAGGGTGTGCCGGACGTGATCCCCCCGGAAGCCTGCTATCTCGGCTGGCAGGATTCCCTCTACAAGCTCGCCAGGCTCGTCGAGCCCGAAATCAATCAGTAGGCGGGCGGACGTGTGCCTCGCCTCAACCGCCTAGGGGAGAGCGACAATGAGCCTTGAAAGAATCTTCGTCGAAACCACTGTCGCCGCACCGGTCGAGACGGTCTGGCAGGCCTACACGACACCTGAAGACATCATGCAATGGAATGCCGCCTCGGATGACTGGCACTGTCCCGCAGCCACCGTGGACCTGCGCGAAGGCGGCACGTTCTCCTCCCGCATGGAGGCGAAGGACGGGAGCGCGGGCTTCGATTTCGCGGGAACCTACACGAAAATCGTGGAACACGAGCGCATCGACTATACATTCGGCGATCGCACGGCGACGGTCGAGTTCGAGCCGGCCGACAACGCCGTTCTGGTCCGCGTGACCTTCGACCCGGAAACCGAATACCCGCTGGAACAGCAGCGCGGTGGCTGGCAGGCGATACTCGACAGTTTTGCCAGACACGTCCGGACCTGACCCCAAAACTGTAGTTTGAGCTCCGTGCCGAGACGGGCGAGCGCTGCCGACCATCAGGAGGAAGGTCCGCTCCGTCCCGCGTCAGCGACATCTTATCGCCGGTCACACCGCGCGAGCGCCGCATGGCCGCTCGCGCGGTGTGACCGGCTTCGTCATTGGGCGGAGAGCGGCCGTCTGTAACTGCGGACGCAACCCCGGAATGCCGCGGAGCCGGACATTCACGATGCGGCCCGACACCTCATGAGCCGCCACAACCCAGCTTGCAGGCGAAAGCTCGAACCGGTCAGCACCGATGTGGCCTGAAGCAGGCGGCCGCCATCCCATCCCATAAATTGATCCAGCCTCGACTCTTTCTCGCGCTTGACCAGAAAAACAGAATAGTGTTATACCAAATTTGCTGAGACGATCCGGACGCTCCGGGAGGGGCCCGAGATCGGAAGACCAGCCTGGAGCGCGTTCCGATCGAATGGAAACATTCGATCGAGAAGAATTCGCTCAGAGACAAAGAGTTAGGGCATGTCAGCGTTTCCACATGCTCTAAGTGAACCGGCAGTTCCAGAGCCGGTGCGCCGGTTCTGCTTTCATAAAGAACAAAGACATGCAGGGAGGTCGTCACTTGCCCCAGGTTTTCGTCAGCACCGTTATCAACGCGCCTATCGAGAGAGTTTGGCGTACCGTCGGCGACTTTAACGGCCTTCCGGACTGGATGCCGGGAATGAAGGCGTCGACCATCGAGGATGGCAAGGATCCGACCTCGGTCGGGGCGGTGCGTGCTCTGAAATTGGCGACGGGTGGCTCGCTTCGGGAGCGCCTGGAAGAATACTCGCAGGAAGACAGGCGGATCCTCTACTCGGTCCTCGAAGGGCCGCTTCCGGTGAAGAACATCCGGACCGGCATGAAGCTGCGGTCGATCACCGACACGCACGGCACGCTGGGCGAGTGGTTTTCCGAGTTCGAGACCGAGTCGGGCAAGGAGGATGAAGGCGTTGCATTCATGCGCAGCGTTTTCAATGCCGGCTTCCGCTCGCTGAAGCGCCACCTTGGCGTGTGACACCCCGTTCCGAACTTTCGGGCAGAGCCATGAAACTCCTCGATCCGACAATCCTGCGCGTCTTCGACGACGCATCGACCGAGCCTTGCCTGCTCGGCGCCCAGTGCGGCCACTGCGGCACGGTGGTATTCCCGCAGATGCCGGTGTGCCCGTCCTGCCTCCGTGACGACATGATGGAGGAGGCCGAGATCGGCCGCAGGGGCGTGCTTTACAGCCATACGATCGCGCATTTCGCGCCGGCAGGCTTCAAGGCTCCCTATTTCCAGGGCTTCGTCGACCTGCCCGAGGGACCGCGCATCTTCACGCTGATCAGTTCGGCATGCCCGGTCGAGCATGGCGTGCTCGAAGACGGCATGGCCATGCGGCTTGTCGTCGAGCCGCTGGCCGACACGCCGGAAAATCGCGAGGCCCTGACCTACAAATATGTGCCGGATACCCGGTCCGGCGGGAAGGCATCTCATGCGTGACGTTGTCATCCTGGGCGTCGGCGCGCATCCGAGCGGCCGATTTCCGGAGAAAGCCCTGAAGGACCTCGCCTTCTCCGCGATCAGAGAGGCGTGCTCGGATGCCGGTGTCGGTGCCCGGGACATACAGGTTGCCTATGTCGGCAACTCCCTAGGCGGTCTCCTGACGGGTCAGGAGGGTGTCCGCGGGCAGGTCATGCTCCAGCATGCGGGCATCACCGGCATTCCGGTCGTCAATGTCGAGAATGCCTGCGCGAGTGCAGCGACGGCCTTGCGTGGCGCCTGGCTGGAAGTCGCTTCGGGCGCCGCCGACGTCGCGCTCGCCGTGGGTGCGGAGAAGATGTTCATCGGCGATTCCGCGCGCACCGTCGCGGCGTTGAGCGCGGTGTCGGAAATCGATCTTTCCCGGATGGGCATGCAATTCACCACGAGCTACGCGATCCATCCCAAGATCAATCTCAAGGGCCGGATGAAGGAATATGGCTGGACCATGGAGGATCTCGCCAAGCCGGCAGTGAAGAACTCCGCCAACGGGGCGCTCAATCCGATTGCGCAGCATCGCCGGGGGTTGTCGATCGAGGAGGTCGTCCAATCGCGCGTGGTGGTCGAACCCCTGACGCTGCTGATGTGCTCGTCGATTTCCGATGGTGCTGCCGCGGCCGTGCTGTGCGCGGCCGAGCTTGCGCCCCGCTATACCAGCGACCGGCCCATACGCATCGCCGCCTGCGTCTTGCGCTCCGGCGCCTACCGGCTGCCTGACGACGGCCGGGAGGACTCGGCGGCGGTCTCGGCGAAGGCGGCGTATGAGCAGGCGGGCATCGGTCCGCAAGACATAGGGGCGATTGAACTGCATGACGCGATGGCGCCGGCCGAGCTCATGCTTTACGAGCGCCTCGGCCTCTGCGGGCCGGGTGAGGGGCCACGCCTGATCGATGAAGGCGTCACCAGGATCGGCGGCCGGCAGCCCGTCAATCCCAGCGGCGGCCTTTGCTCGCGCGGACATCCGGTAGGGGCGACCGGCCTCCTCCAGATTGCCGAACTGGTGTCGCAGATGCGCGGCCGGGCGGGACCGCGCCAGATAGAACGCCCCCCGAAGGTGACCATGGCGCAGAACCAGGGAGGACTTCTCCTGGGGCAGGACTCCGCCGTCTACGCCTGCACGATCCTGTCGGTCTGAGCTTCCTCTCAGGCGGCGCAACCGAAGTTCAACCAGAAACAGAATCAAGGAAGCAGACAGTGAGCAACAGAAAACGCAAAGAGGTCGTCTTCTCGATTCAGGACGCTGCAGCCAGGATCGAGAGCGGTATGACAATCGCGATCGGCGGTTTCGGCGCCGACAACCATCCCATGACGCTCGTGCGCGAGATCATCCGGAACGGGACCAAGGACCTGACTGTCATTGCCTCGGCGACCGCCGGCCTTGAAATCGACCTGCTGATCGGGGCGGGCTGCGTAAGAAAGCTCATCGCCCCCTATGTCGGGCAGGAGATGTACTGTCCGATCGGCCACAACTTCCGCAAATATGCCGAAGAGGGCAAGCTCGAAATCTGGGAGTGCAGCGAGTACATCCTCTATGGCGGCTTCTTCGCAGCCGCCTCGGGATCCGAATTCTTCGCCTGGCGCGGCGGCGTGGGCACGAGCATTCCCGAACTCAACAAGGACATCGTCGAGTTCACCGATCCGATCGGCGGCAAGAAGAAGATCCTCGCCGTGCCGCCGCTGCGTCCCGACTGGTCGATCATCCATGTCGGCTGGGCCGACTGCTACGGCAACGGCCAGCATCTCGGCGCCCGTTTCGGGGACCGGTGGATAGCCCGCGCGGCGGCCCGCATCATGGTTCAGGCCGAGCGGATCGTTCCGAATTCGGTGATCCGCCGCAACCCCTTCATGACGACCATCGCCTATGCCGACTGCGTCGTCGAGGCGCCTTACGGCGGCCATCCCTATGCCGCCCATGGTTTCTACAAGGAAGACGTGGATTTCATCCAGGACTACGTGAAGTCGAGCGAGGCCAACCGCAAAGGCGACAGCAAGACGTGGGAGGAATACCTCGATCGCCACGTCCACAGGCCGAAAGATCACGTCGAATATCTGGAAACCGTCGGTATCCGCAAGCTGCTCGATCTCTATACCCATCCGATCGTGAACTGGTGAGCACACCAATTGCGGCACATGCACGGCAAGGCACATGGACAACAAGAATGACAGAGGCTTAGGTGATGAGCGACTATTCCTGGAAAGAAATGATGGCCGTGGTGTTCGCGAGGGAGATCGAGGATCATAACAAGATCACCTCCGGCGCCCACACCGAAATCTTCTTCGCCGCAACGATGCTGGCGCAGAAGATGCACGCCCCGAACCTGAAGCTCCAGCTTGGCGGAAGCGTCACGCTTTGCAACGTCGTCGACATAGATGTCGTCGAACTTCCCAAGACATCGACGGGCTACGAGCTCATCCGGTACGCCGAATCCGTGCACGATCATCCCGACACGTTCCTGTTCTATGGGGCGCCCGGCGGCAGCAGGTATTACGAGGAGGGCAGCGACCTCCAGCACGTGAACCATTTCTGGTTCGCCGACAAGTTCTTCGTCGGCGGCATCCAGGCGGACCGCTGGGGCAACACCAACATGATCGGGCTGGGCAGCGCCGAGAAGATGACCTTCCGCGGTCCGGGCACGATCGGCATCAACGACATCGCCGTGGGGGTACGGGACACTTACGTGTTCCTGACCGCGCACGACAAGCGCCGGCTCGTCGAGAAGGTCGATTTCATCTCGCATCCCGGCAAGAAGATCTGTCGCGAGAACGACTTCGACGGCGACGGGCCGAAATGGATGGTCACGCCGAAGTGTATCTTCGACTTTGATCCTGATACACTGGATGCTCGGCTGGCAAAGCTCTTCCCCGGCGTAACCGTGGACGACGTGAAGGCCAATACAGGCTTCGAGGTGAGGAGCGCGGATTACGTCGAGAGTATCGCTCCGCCGTCGAAGGAGGAACTCGAAATTCTTCGTAACGAAGTCGACAAGACTGGTGTGCTTCGCCACTGACGTCGAAAACGGCCCGCCGACGCGGCGCATCGTCGCCGCCGGACCGAACGGGCCGATCTGCCCCGCAGGTCGATGAGAAAGGACAGCGCCATGAGTCAAGCAACACAAACGATAGCCGAAACCGCCAAACCCGAAACCTGGGGCGCGCTGATCAACGGCGAGTTCGTGCCGGCGGAAAACGGCCGGACATTCCCCACCTACAATCCCGGTAATGGCGAGATTCTCGCCTATCTGCCGGACAGCGACGAAGCGGATATCGACCGCGCGGTCCGGGCCGGCCTCGCGGCCTTCCCGGGCTGGCGCCGGACGACCGGCGCGGCCCGGGCGAGGCTGTTGAACAAGCTGGCGCAGCTCGTGCAGGCCAATGCGCAAAAACTCGCCGAGCTCGAATCGCTCAATGCCGGCAAGCCGATCAGGGATTCCCAGGCGATCGACGCCGTCACGGCCGTGGATGCGCTCGAGTATTTCGCCGGGATGGCGACGAAGATCCAGGGCGACACCGTCCCGGTGCCCGGCCCGTATATCAACATGACGCTTCGCGAGCCGCTGGGGGTCATCGGCGGCATCATTCCGTGGAACTTTCCGCTGTTGCAGGCGGTCTGGAAGATCGCTCCCGCCATCGCGGCCGGCAACACCGTCGTGATCAAGCCGGCCGAACAGGCCTGTCTGTCGGTGATGTATCTCGGGAAGCTCGTGCAGGAAGCCGGCTTTCCGCAAGGCGTCGTCAACATCGTGCCCGGCTTCGGCGCTACCGCCGGTCTCGCGCTCGTCCAGCACCACATGGTGGCGAAAGTGATGTTCACCGGCAGCACCGAGACCGGCAGGCGCATCGCGGCGGAGGCGGCATGCACGCTGAAGCCGGTGGGTCTCGAACTCGGCGGCAAGTCGGCCGTTATCGTGTTCGAGGATGCACCCGTCGATCAGGCGGCTTCGGTGGCGGCTAACGCCATCTTCTCGAACATGGGGCAAGTGTGCACCGCGGGCTCCCGCCTGCTGGTTCACGAGAGCCTGCACGACAAGGTGCTCGAGAAGATCGTCGAACGCGCCGGAAAGGTACGGCTCGGCTATCAGATGGACCCGAACACGACGATGGGCCCGCTCATTTCCGCCAAACAGAAGGAGAGGGTCGAAAGCTATATCGGCAATGGCAGGAACGATGCCAGGCTCGTCTACGAACATCCGGTGCCGGACGGCCTGCAGGGCGGCCACTTCGTGGGACCACACATCTTCGACCAGGTCGAGAATTCCATGAAGATCGCCCGCGAGGAGATTTTCGGGCCTGTGCTTTCGGTCATCACGTTCAAGGAGGAAAGCGAAGCGCTGGCGTTGGCGAACGACAACCCCTACGGACTTGCTGCCTCGGTGATAACACGCGATATAGGCAAGGCCATGCGGGCGGTGCAGGCGTTCGAAGCCGGCAACATCTGGGTGAACACCTGGGGTGCGGTCAGTTCAATGGCTCCTTACGGCGGCTACAAGAACAGCGGCTACGGACGCGAGATGGGCTTTGCCGTCATGCGCGAGGTCACCCAGGAGAAGAACGTATGGGTCAGTGTCCGATGATCCGGCAGTCGAGGCACCATGATGGCCAAGCGCTACAACAGGCTGCGTGATCAGGCGCTCTACGAGCGCAGCATTCCGCAGCTCTTCATCGAGCGCTGCGCCGCAACGCCTGAGGCGGTTGCATTCCGGTACAAGGACATGGGCCTCTACCAGGAAGTGACCTGGGAGACCTACCGCCGCGACGTGGCGGAATTCCTGGCCGGACTGCAATCTCTGGGCCTCAAGCGCGGCGACCGCGTGGCGACCATGTCGGACCCGTGCCGCGAATTCCTCATCGCCGATATGGCTGCGATGAGCGGCGGGGCCATTTGCTACGGCATCTATACGACTTGCTCGATCCCTGAGGTGGAGCATCAGCTCATCGACGGCGGTGCCAATATCTTCCTCGCGGAAGATCAGGAGTTCGTCGACAAGGTGCTGCAGGCGGCCGATGGCATGCCGCAAATCAGGCATATCGTCGTCTTCGATGTCCGCGCGCTCTTCCACTACGACGACCCGCGGATCATCAGCTTCGCGGAGGTCATGGAACGCGGCCGCGAGCGGCTGGTAGGTCGCGGCCACGAGCAGTTCCTCGGCGAGCACGCCGATAGGGTTCGTGCCGAGGACCTGGCGGTGATCGTCTACACATCCGGCACGACCGGTGCCCCGAAAGGTGCGCTGCACGACCACGTGTCGCTGATGTGGGGTTTCGGCAATGCCTATCTGGAGGCTTTCCCGGAACTGAACGATGGGACGCATCGGGCCATCTCGCATCTCCCGATGGCGCATCTGATCGAACGGTCAATGTCGATCTGCCTCCCCCTGGTCGCGGATGTCGTGCCGCACATCGGCGAGGAGGTCGAGAATCTGATGGGCACTCTCTACGAGGTGCAGCCGACGTTCCTCAATGTCGTGCCGCGCATTCTCGAGAAGCTTTCCGCGCAGGTGGTCACCGGCATCCAGCGAAGCAGTCCGGCGAAGCGCCGCGCCTATGAATGGGCGGTTGCGGTCGGCCGGCGGTATCGACAGGCGCAGTGGGAGGGCAGGCGGCCGGGCGCCGGAATCGCCGCAAGCTACCGGCTCGCGCAGGCGCTCGTGTTCCAGCCGATGCTGCGCAAGATGGGGTTGCCCAAGATCCGCAGCATCCTGTGCGCCGGGGCGCCCCTGCCGGCGAAGGTGCATGAACTGTGGGAGATCTGGGGCGTGAACGTCCGCAATCTCTACGGGATCACCGAAGGTGGCTACGTCCTTTGCCAGACAGGCACGTTCCCCCATCCCGCGCGCGGTGGCGCGCCGATCCCTCCGCGTCAGGTACGATTGGGTCCCGACGGCGAACTGTTCGTGCGGGGGCCGGGGTTGTTCCGTGGCTACTGGAAAAACGAGGCCGCGAGCAAAGCCGCCCTGCATGACGGCTGGCTCTGTACCGGCGATATCGCGGAAGAGGCGATTCCCGGACAATTCCGCATCGTCGATCGCAAGAAGGACATCATGATCACGAGCGGGGGCAAGAACATCGCCCCGAGCGAGGTCGAGAACCTGCTGAAGGGAAGCCCCTATATCAGCGAGGCCATCCTGATCGGGGACGGCATGAAATTTGTCAGCGCCCTTATCGAGATCGATTTCGGGACCGTTTCCGAATGGGCGCGGCAGAACCGGGTGATCTACACGAGTTTCAACTCGCTCGTGGAACGGCCCGAAGTGATCTCCCTCATCGAGAAGGAGATCGAAGCAGCGAACGGCCAGCTCGCACGTGTCGAGCAGGTCAAGAAATTCCGCATCATCCCCAAGGAACTGGATCCCGAGGAGGGGGATACGACGCCGACTCGGAAGGTGAAGCGGAAGCACATGCAGGCAATGTTCGGGGATCTGATCCACGATATGTATCGGGAGGAGAAGGTACCGGTCTGACAAGACACAACCGCCATGCGGCGGCAGAAACAACGACAAACATCGGGGGGAAACGATGACGAAACTATCTATGGCCGCCTTTGCGGCACTCATGGCATTGGCCGCGCCGGCTGCCGCGGATTCCTACAGACTCGGCTATATCACCGATCTGTCCGGTCCGCTCGCCGGCTCCTATACACCGGTCTGGGAGGGGTTCGACCTCTACATGAAGGCCCGCAACGCGGCAGGCGGGATCAACGGCAAGCAGATCGAGACATTCCTCGACGACGACGGGCTGCGGGCGGACCGCTCCGTCGCCGCAGCCAAGAAGCAGATCGAGCGTGATCAGGTCATCGGCATCTTCGGGCTGAGCCTGTCTTCCACGCACGCGCCGACCTTCGCGGAAACGCGCCGGGCCGGCGTTCCCGTCGTCACGTCCTTCAGCGGCATTCTCGATGCGCTGCCGCCGGCCCAGCCTTATTCCTACAGCACGGGCGTCATGTTCGAAGTCGCCGGTGAGGCGATCGGCACGCTGAGCAAGCAGATTGCCGAAAAGGGCAAGGTCGTCGGCGTCACTTTCGACAGTGTCGGGGGCCGGGCGGCGCTGCGACACAACCGGCTGATGGCGCAGAAGCTGGGCTATGACTGGGATGAAGTGATCTTCCCCGTAAGAACGGCGGACTTCACACCGTTTGCCCAGTCGATCGCCGCCATGAACCCCGATATCGTTGTCGGGCACTATGGCGCCGAGCAGAATCTCGGCGTGATCGCGGCGCTGCGCCAGACCGGCTATGCGGGCCCGTATGTCATCGCCTCCTACGGCGCATCCGAGGCGACGGTGCGGCAGGCCGCCGAACAGGCCGGCGATCCGGAAAACCTTTACATGGTCTCACGCTATGCGCCGGCAACGGACGATGCGCCCGGCATCGCCGCGCTTCGCGAGGCGGCCACGGCAGCGGGGATCACGCCGACGAGCATGCACGTCACCGGCTGGGCGCTCGGCATGGTGGCCGAGGAGGCGCTCAAGATCTGTGGTGCGGACTGCGACCGGGAAGGTCTCGACAAGGCGATCCAGCAGGTCAAGCTCGATACGCAGGGGTTGACCGGCGGGCCTATCGAGATGTCAGCGGAAGATCACTACGGCCCGACCTTCTGGCAACTCTACAAGTGGGATGGCGAAAAGCTGGTCGGTGCCGGCGAATGGTATCGCCAGGACACGCTGGAATTCCTCGGACAGTAGGGTGCTGCAATGGAACTGGTCCTGAGCACGCTGGTCCTTGGGACCATCTATGCGCTGTTGGCGGCAGGGATCGTCGTCATCTACAAGGCGTCGCGGGTGGTCAACTTCGCCCACGGCGAACTGGCGATCGTCGGCGCCTATGTCTTCTATTCGGTCAGCTTGATGATGCCGGGCCGATCGATCGTGCTGACGATCGCGGCTACTGCCCTGGTCAGCGCGGTCTTCGGTCTGGCGGTCTATGCCGCGCTGATGCGGCGCCTCATCGGGCAGCCGACATTCGTCGCGGCGATGGTGACGATCGGCCTTGCGATCATCCTCAAATCGATGATCGTGGTGTTCTGGAACTCGCGCAGCGTCGGTCTCAACATCGTGCGCGAAACGCTCGTCGTCTTCGAAGGCGGTGGACGGCTGACGATGATGGACGTCATCACGCTTGCAGTCGGCGCCACCTTCTTCGCCGCGATGTTCTTCTTCTTCAGGTTCACGCGTCTTGGCCGCCATTTCAGGGGTGCGGCGGAAAATCCGCTGCTCGCAAGCCAGAGGCAGGTCAATATCAACCTGATCCTGAGCATTGCCTGGGGCACCGCCGTGTTCTCGGCGGCGCTGGCGGGCGTTCTGTTCGGCGCGCGCTCGATCCTGACCCCGCAGAGCATCATCATCGGGCTCAGCGGCCTCACCGCCGCCCTCGTTGGCGGACTGGACAGCTTCCGTGGCGCGCTGCTCGGGGGTTATCTCGTCGCGGGCTTCAGCTACGCGACTGCGCGCCTCGTCGATCCTGCTCTGAGTGAAGCGGTGCCTTTCATCATTCTGCTCGTTGTCATGACATGGCGGCCCTGGGGCGTCTTCGGCACGCGCGAAGAACTCAACCGGGTCTAGGAGTCCCATCATCATGCTGACTTCCAGTCCGTATCTTCGTGTCACTTTCGCCGAGACGAACGAACTCGTCCGCGAGCCTTACCAGAAGGTGCTCGTCGCCGTGGCCATGGTGACGTTGCTGGTCCTGCCCGTTCCGGCCGGCCCGTACACGGTCCATTTGCTGAACCTCACGCTGCTGGCCGTGATAAGCGCGGTCGGCTTGAATCTGCTGACGGGCTATTGCGGGCAGGTATCGCTCGGCCATGCGAGTTTCATGGCGATCGGCGCATTTACCACCGCAATATTGGTGAAAGGCTATGGCGCACCTTTCTGGCTCGCGATCCCGCTCGCCTGTGTCGCAGGCGGTGCGGTCGGTTTCCTGGTCGGTCTTCCGGCGTTGCGCTTCCGCGGCATCTATCTTGCGATCACGACGCTCGCCATGCATTACGCCATCATCTTCGTGCTGACGGCCTATCAGGCCAATATCGGCACGAGCGCGACCGCCGGCATATCCATCGAGGCACCGTCGCTGTTCGGCTTCCATCTCTACGGCGGGGTGGCCTGGTACTACGCCTTGCTCGCGATTGCCGCCGCCGTCGTGCTCTTCGGGCTCAACCTGGCGCGGTCCCATATCGGTCGCGCCTGGGTGGCGATCCGCGACCGCGATATCGCCGCCGCCGCCATGGGCGTGAATGTCACCCGATACAAGCTGCTTGCCTTCGTTACCAGCGCTGCGCTCGCCGCGCTATCGGGCAGCCTCGGGGCCTATTTCACCGGCGTGGTGACCGTGGAGGCCTATACGCTCGAACTTGCCATTCTTTCCCTTGCCATCATCATCGTCGGGGGTATGGGCTCCATTCTGGGTTCGATCTTCGGGGCGCTGTTCATCACCCTGCTTCCCTTCCTGATCGACGCCGGCTTTGCGGCGCTGCCCCGGGGGTGGCGGCCCGGCACGACGTCGTTCGGCTTGCAGGAGGCGGCGATCGGCATCACGATCATCTTCTTTCTTCTCTTCGAGCCCAAGGGTCTGATCGAAATCTACCGACGCGTGGCCGAGTATTTCGAGCGCTGGCCTTTCCGCTATCGCGAGATCCAGCCGGGAGGGCGGCGCTGATGGCCGACATCGAAACCATTGGCGGAGCCCCGCTGCTCGATGTGCGGCAGCTCGAGGTGGTATACAACCGCGTGGCGACCGCCGTGCAGGGCGTCAGCATATCCGTTCCGCAGCATGAGATCGTCGCGCTGATCGGAACGAACGGCGCCGGCAAGACGACGACACTGCGGGCGATATCGGGGTTTCTCTCCTCCGAGGACGTCGCGATCACTGACGGGTCGATAAGGTTTGACGAGCAGTCGATCGCCGGGAAGCTGCCGCACGAAATATCGCGTCGCGGTGTCATCATCGTCCCCGAGCGGCAGAAGCTTTTCGAAACGCTGAGCGTTCAGGACAATCTCCATTTCAATCTCACCCGCAGAAACCGGGCCGTTCGCGATCAGGTCTACGCCTATTTCCCGCGTCTCGCGGAGCGCCGCAGTCAGGTGGCGGGCCTGCTCAGCGGCGGCGAGAAGCAGATGCTCGCCATCGGAATGGCGCTGATGTGCGAACCGAGATTGCTTCTGGTCGACGAGCTTTCCCTGGGCCTCGCGCCGATCGTTACCGAGGAGATCATGAGCATCCTCCAGATGATCAATGCTGATCTCGGATTGCCGATGCTCATTGTGGAGCAGAATGCGATGGCCGCTCTGCGCATCGCGTCGTTCGGCTACGTGATGGAAGGGGGGCGCGTCGTCTTCAAGGGTCCGGCGTCCGGGTTGATGAAGCACGACGACATCAAGGAGTTCTATCTGGGCGGTTCCGGCGGCGCGACGCGCAGCTATCGCGACTTGAGACAATACTCGCGCAAGCGGAGGTGGTGGGGATGACGAAACCGCGCGGCGCCAGGCTGGAAATCGACGAGGTCACGTTGCGCTTCGGCGGGATCGTGGCGATCAACGCGGTCAGCTTCACGGTGGAGCCGGGCGAGTTGGTGGCGATGGTCGGCCCCAACGGCGCGGGCAAGACGGCGATGCTCAACTGCATCAACGGGATCTACCGGCCGACGCGAGGCGACATCAGGCTGGACGGCGCGAGCGTCGTCGGCCGGCCGCTGCACGGAATGGTCAAGTTCGGTATCGGCCGGGCGTTCCAGCATGCCGAGCTTTTCCCCTACCTGACGGTGACGGAAAACCTGTTGACGGGCTGTCACAGCCAGTTCCGGTCGAATCTGTTTTCGGCCGGCTTCTATTATGGCGCTGCGCGGCGGGAAGAAATCGAGCAGCGGGCCAGGGTGGAAGCGGTCATCGACTTCTTCGAACTCTATCGGCACCGGGACGAAGCCGTCGGGGCCCTGCCATACGGCGTCCAGAAGATGGTCGGCGTCGCGCGCGCCCTGATGATGCAGCCGAAGCTCCTGCTGCTGGACGAACCCTGTACCGGCCTGATCCGCGAGGAACGCGAGAACCTCGCCCGGTTCCTGATGCGCATCTGCCACGAACTCCGGCCCACCGTGATATGGGTGGAGCACGACATGCAGATGGTGGCCGATCTGGCCGACAGGGTGGTGGTCATGAACCATGGTGCCAAGACGGCCGATGGACCGCCGGACGCGATCAGACGCGATCCCGAGGTGATCCGGGCCTATCTCGGCCAGGCGGCCCATTGATGCGGCTGCGCCATGGCCGACGTTCCGGCGGGCGCTCGAACGGAGAGGATATGCGAAAGGCTGATTGATTTTGGTGTTACGGTATTCTAGAAAGCGTGTCATCAGAGTTCAGCCATGACTCGATTCATGGGGTGATGTTTGCGTTGGCTTGCGGCTTCGTCGGACGGTCGCCGGTACCTCGGTATCGCGCTGCCGGGTCCGATGCGGCGTAGAGCTGTGGAGCATGACGCCAGACTGACGAGCCGAAACGCGCAAAGGGAACCGGGCATGCCCGCCAAGACGTCCGCCAGAAAATTGTCGAGCCTCAGCGCCAATCAGACAGCCAATATTCCAACCACCATCAAGAATCCCGAAAGGGTCGCTCATCGTCGAACCGAGCTTATCGACGTCGCGACCAAACTCTTTCTCGATCACGGATTCCACAATACGTCCATCCGGGACATCGTCAGGGCGTGCTCGTTCAATATCGCCAGTCTCTACATGTACGTTTCCTCGAAGGAGGACATACTTTATCTAGTTGCGCAGGACCTGATGAACAACATCCAGCGCGAGCTGGAGGAAACCAAACTTTCGAAAACGTCCCCGCGCCGATCCCTGGAGATAGGCTTCGCCAGCTATTGCAGGATCGTCGACAGGCTGCGTCGCCCCATCCGCCTCCTCTACCGCGAGGTCGGCCGTTTGCCTCCGGAACTGCGCTCCAATGTCATGGCAACCGTGTCGGATGTCGTCAGTTTCTTCGAGAAGATCATCATCGACGGGATCGAGCAGGGAGTTTTCCGCAAGGTTCCATCGCGCGCAGCCGCCTTGCAGGTGCTGTTCTCCGCCCACATAATCGCCTTGCATACGCGTGAAATCAGGGAGATCTTCGAGCTCGAAGACTACATAAAGTACCAGAAGAAGGCGATGCTGTCGGGCTTGCTCGCCAAGGCGCCCTCAGGTCCGGATACCTGAGGCGGACGTGCTTGCGCCGGCTTGCCACGATGATCCTGGGGTCTGCGCCTTGCGGGCCGGCGTTCAGGGCTCGCCGTAGCGGGCCCGAAGCGCTGCGATCTGCTGTGCGCTCAGGTGGCGCGGGCTTTCCCTGCGCAGCAGCATCTGCAATTTCGCGCTTTCCTCGAGCTCCTCGGCCGCGAAAACGGCGGATGCGAAGTCCGGACCGCTGACGACCGGCCCGTGATTGCCGAGCAGCACGGCGGCATGGCGTCCTTCGAGGCTGCGGATCAGCGCGCCCGTTTCCGGACTGCCGGGCATCGTATACGGGAGATACTTCAGGCGGCCCACGCGCATGATCGGATAGGGCGTGAGGGGTTCCAGACAGTCGTCCTCGTCGGCGGGCGCGAGGCAGGAGAGGGCGGTGGCGTAGGTCGAATGCAGATGGACCACCGCCTTGGACTGCGGGCGCGTCTCATAGAAGGCGAGATGGAGCGGCAACTCCTTCGACGGCGGCAGGCCGTCCACGTGCTTTCCCGCACGGTCGATCTTCGAAAGGCTGGCGGGGTCGAGATGGCCGAGGGATGAATTGGTCGGCGTGATGAGGTAGCCGTCCGCAACGGCGGCGCTCAGATTGCCCGCCGAACCGACGGAATAACCTCTCTCGAAGAGAGAGCGCGCAAGCCGGGCGATCTCTTGTCTCAGGTCGGCTTCGGTCATCCCGCCGTCTCCATCATCGCGAGGGCCTTGTCGAAGAAATCGACGTCGCCGAAGTTACCGGACTTGAGGGCAAGCGCCATGCGGGGGTTGCCAGTCGAGATGAGGATCGGAACTCCCGGATCGATTTCCCGCGCGATGGCGAGAGGCCCCAGTCCGAGCGCCGAGACCACCGCACCCGACGTCTCGCCGCCGGCGACGACAAGCCGACGCACCCCGTCCGCAACAAGCCGCTGCGCCACGGTTGCGAAAAATCCGTCGATGGCCGCCGAGACGCGTGCCGCGCCATGCTGAGCCTGGGTCTGTCTGACGGCAGCGGGTTTGGCCGACGTGAACACCAGCGGTGCTCGCCCCTCGTTTTGCCGCAGGAATGCGACGATATCTGACGGGTTCAGGCGGTTCTCGATGATGGCATGCACGTCCAGGGCGCGGACGGGATGGAGATGCGCGTGACGCTCCACTTGCTCCAGCGTTTTTCCGGAGCAGCTGCCGGCGAGGATGGCCTCGGGTCCCGGAACCGCCGACGCCTGCGGCGTGCTGCCTTGGGCTGCGCCGGAGCGAATGAAGTTGCGGGGCAAGCCCATGGCGATGCCGGAGCCGCCGGTGACCAGCGGACGGCCCGCGCAGGCCGCACCGATCGTGACGAGGTCCTCGTCGCGAATGGCGTCGACAATCACCAGCGTTTCTCCGCCCCCGGCCGCCACATCCAGGGCCGCCGCGACGGCTTCCGCACCATGGAACACGACGCCGGCCGGAACCAGACCCACGGGCGCGCCGGACTGCCGCCGGAGCCACCGCCGGATGTCGGCGTCGGTCATCGGGTTGATGGGATGGTTCTCGAGGCCGGATTCATTGAGGAGCCTGTCGTGAACGAACAGGTGGCCCTGATAGACCGTGCGGCCAGCCGCCGGGAAGGCCGGGCACGCGACGACCCCGCTCACCCCCATGGCCCCCGCCAGGGCCTCGCCGACGGGACCGATGTTGCCTTGGGGCGTGGAATCGAACGTCGAGCAGTACTTGAAAACGGCCTGCCGGCAGCCGTTGCGTTGCAGCCATTCCAGCGCGGCGAGGGATTGTGTCACGGCATCTGCCGCCGGAATCGACCGGCTCTTCAGGGCGATGACGCATGCCTCCTCGTCCGGCCCGGGATTTTCCTGCGGCACGCCGAGATACAGGGTGGTGCGCAGCCCGCCCTCTTCTCCAATCCCCTTGGCGAGGGTGTTGGCGATATCGCTCGCGCCGGTGAAGTCGTCCGCGATGACGCCGATCAACATGGCTTGCCGCCGGTCCGCTGCGTGACGAGGCGCCTCATCTGCTGGACCGCCGCCTGGGGCGCCGTCAGCACGGGAGTGGTGACCCGCGCCCGGACGGCCTCGGCGGCGACCGAGGTTGAAAAATGGGCGAGCATGATGGCGTCCATGTCCTTAAGCTCCGGCGCGCGCTCCGCCACGAGACGGTTGTGGGTCTCCCGGTCGCCTTGCCGCAGGCGGTCGATGGCCGCCTCCACGAGGATCGTGGTGAGGCTGGCGTCGGGACGGCGGCCGCCGGCATAGGCGGAGAATTCGGCTTCCATCGTCGCAACCGAGGGGCCGAATGTCGCCAGCATGCCGATGCGGCTGCCTTGTTCCAGGGCAGCCGCGAACATCGCCTCGTTGGGCTTCACGACCGGGATCGGAAGCGCGTCCGCCAGCCGCTCGATCGCCGGGCCGAACGCCGAGCAGGTCACGAGGATGCCGTCCGCGCCAATGAGGTGGGCATATCGCCCCAAGGCCACGAAGCGCTCGATGAGCGTCTCGGACAGCGTGTCTGCCTCCCTGGCGCGATCGATGGTCAAGCCATCGTCGAGAAGATTGACGGTTTCGGCTTCCGGCCAGTCCGAGGCGAAAGCCGCCTGAACCGGTGCCATGGCGACCGGTGTGGCATGGAGAAGGACGATCCGCGGCTGTGCCATTTCAGTCTCCCGGCAGGCGCGTTATCGGCGCGGCGACAAACCCGCGTCCGTGTAGGCCGCCATGGCCGCAGCGGACGACAGGGCGGCGACCAGTTGCTTCGCGTTTTCCGGCCGCCGGGACGAGCGCAGGACGGCGGTGGAGAAGCCGGTGACGCTGGCAATTTCCTGCGGGAACGGACCCACGACGTCGATGCCGTCCACCATGGTCAGTTCGCTTATCTGCTGGACCGCGAGATCGGCTTCTCCGCTCACCAGCTTCTCCGCCGTCAACCCCGAGGGAATGACCACGGCCTTCTGCCGGACCGCGTCGGCGATGCCCAGGCGCTCGATGAGTTTCTCAAAATAGATGCCGCTCGCTCCCGCCCTGGAATAGGCCACGGCCCGGCAGGACAGGATAGCCTGACGGAACGCGTCGGTCGTGCCGATGTCGGGCTTCGGCTGGCCGCCCAGCACCGCAAGCCCCACGGTGGCGTCCGCGAGAGCGAAGCGTGTCTCGGGGATGAGCAGTCCCCGTGCGGCAAGATCGTCGATCGCTTCGTCCGCAAGCACGACGACATCGCCCTCGGCCCCCTCGTCGATCCCCTTCACGATCAGGGTGGTGGGGCTCCACCGCGCATCGACCCGGACGCCGGTTTCCCGTTCGAAGGCAGGAATAATCACCGGTTCTATCGCTTTCTGAAGCGCAAACCCGCTCATCATGATCACTGCGTCGGTCATATGCTTTCCCTCCGGTTGTCCTGTTTTCGCTTGTCGTGCCGCGGCGCAAGATAGTCGGCATCGAGCTCGGAAAGCGCGTTAAGCCCCAGAAGCGCCATGTCGCGACTCACCTCCTCCTGCAGGATGCTGCTTGCGTGAACGACGGCCTCCACATTGCCGACAGCCGCGGCATAGAGATATGGCCGGCCCACGAAAACGGTATCCGCGCCCAGCGCCAGGGCCTTGAGCACGTGGCTTCCCCGCCGGATGCCACCGTCGATCATGATCGGCAGGCCTGGCATCGCATCCCGGATGCGCTCGAGCGCGTTCAGGGGGGCCAGCGCATAGTCGAGCTGGCGGCCGCCATGGTTCGAGAGGATCACCCCGTCCACTCCGATCTCACGCGCCAGCCGGACGTCGTCCACGCGAAGCAGGCCCTTGATGACGAGCGTGCCGCGCCACAGACGGCGGATCAATCTGACGTGGTCCCAGGAAAACCGGTCGCGGTCGCTGAAGTTGCGCACGAGGTTGCGCGAGAACATCGGCGGGCCTCTTTCCGCCTCCATGTTCTCGAAGTGCGGAATCCCGCGGTTCAGAAAGGTGCGGCAGAGAGTGGCGATCAGCCAGCGCGGATGCAGGGCGCAGTCCAGCGCCACGCGCGGCGTGATCCTGATCGGCATGCTGTAGCCGTTGCGAACGTTGTTCTCGCGATTGCCGGGCACCGGCGTGTCGGCGGTCAGGACCAGGGTCTCGTAGCCTGCCCGGGCGACACGCTCGACCATCGGAACAATGCGGCGTTCGTCACCGGCGAGATAAGCCTGGAACCACGCCCGCGGATATCGGTGCCGCACTTCCTCCAGGGTGATCAGCGAGGAGGCGCTCATGATCATGGGCTGGTTGACCCGTGCTGCCGCTTCGGCAAACGCCAGGTCGCCGCAATAGGCGGCGATGGCCGCGCCGCCCATCGGCGCGATTCCGAACGGCACGGAATAGCGATGCCCCAGGAGGGTCACGCTCGTGTCCCTGCCGGCGACATCGCGCAGCGCGCGCGGAACGAAGGTATAGTCCTCATACGCCTCGGCGGCCCAGCGCATCGCGGCCCCCGTCTCGACGGCGCCGGCAATGAAGCCGCGAATCATCCGCGGAAGATAGGAATGCGCCGCGCGTTCGAAGTCGTCGAGCGACAGCATATGGCTCCAGCGCGGCGACGGCGTGGCGGCATGAACCGGAGCGACGGGCGTGCTCAGGTCGGCCGGCCGGAGACCCGCCCCCGCGCAATCGAGGTTCGTTTCGTGCTGTGACACACCGCAATCCTCTGCACGCGTGGCCTTGCTAACTGATTCTGTCGATCGATCCATCGAACTCTGCCGCACAGAAGGGGCCACCCTGGAAAACCGCCGTGACAGGGTCTTCCCGCATGGCGTCTTCGCTCAACTCGGCTGCGTAGTCCTCCGCGCAGTCTTGCGGCGCATAGCCGATCTTCCGGCCTCCGGGGTTCTCGTACCATACCCGCTTGTTCGCCGAGATGCCGTAGACCACCTCGAAGTGGATGTCCTCGGCGGTCAGACAACTCAGGGCAAGACGGCCCATGTCGGCAGGACTGAGCCAGAGGCTCAGCATCCGCCGGTTCGTCGGCCGCGGCCTGAACTGGCCGATGCGCAGGCTGATGGTCTCGATACCATGCTTGTCGGCGTAGAGACGTCCGACGGCCTCGCCGAACACCTTGCTGATGCCGTAGCGGGAATCCGGCCGTGGCGGCTCCCCCTGTCCGATGGTGCTCGTTCGGCGGTAGAAGCCCATGGCATGATTGGAACTGGCGAAGACGACCCGCTTGGCGCCCTTCACCCGGGCGGCCTCGTAGATGTTGTATGTCCCGTCGATATTGACGTTGCGGATGTTCTCCCACGTGTCCTCGAGCGGGATTCCTCCCAGGTGGTAGACGATGTCGATCCCCTCCATCGCCTTCATCGCACCCTCGGGATCGCTCAGGTCGAAGGCGCAGGATTCCTCGTGTGGAGCCTGCGGCTCGATATCCTTGACGTCACTGCACCGCAGGAGGCGGCAATGCGGGCGCAGAGCGTCGCGAAGGACGCTTCCGATCTGGCCCGCGGCTCCCGTGATCAGAATTGCGTTGAAACGGCTCATGACTTCCCTTCGCCTGGAGCTGATGTGACAGGAGAGGATGAGACCACCCCGGAGAGGTCCTCGTCCATGGGGCAGCGACGGCTGAGAAAGCGCTTACAAAAAACTCTAAAAACCGCCCGCCGGGATGTCAAGCGATTCCGAGCGGTAGCGGCAGGCACGCGGGCGGGGTCTCCCGGCGAAAGATCGAGTCGGTGTTGCGCTTGCGGACCATTGAGCAGCCATGGATTTGCGGCTTTTCGCAGATGCGGCGGTGTTTCCCGGGCGGCAGTGGCTGTCGGGCCCGCAGACGATAATGTCCGGACAGGCCGGTTGACAAGCCTCTCCTCGTCGCGCAAGCTTGAAAGCGTTTTCTTATCGCGCCGTGCGGCGCATCGCCGGCGCCATGGGCCCGGCGATTGATGAACGGAAGGTGGAGACACAATGGGAACGCTCATGAAGTTGGCTTCGCTGTCGACTCCTCCACAGCGTAACGAGAACCATCGGCTTGTCCGCGTCGTCTTCTCGAACAGTGACCTCGTGGACAGCAACATCATGGGGGTGGAGCAGTCGATCTACTTCGCCTCGGGCAGTTCACCGGTGCATGCCGAGAGCCCGACGGAAGAGATCATCTACTTCCGCCGCGGTCGCGGAAAAGTCCTCCTCGGCGATACCTATGTCGACGTCGGGCCGGGAAGCGCTGTCGCCATTCCGACGGGCATCGAGCATCATGTGGTGAATTCGGGCAAGGATGTTCTGGAGCACATCCTGATCGGTGCGGCCATCGGCGATCGCCCACCGGAGAGGGGGTACAAGGCCCAGCCGGGCGATTGTCTGCCGGAGGACCAGTCTCGGCTTCTGAGCCGCCTCGAATGCCGCCGCATGACGATCGCCGAGGACGAAAGCAGTGCGCCGTCCGATTTCGCCGCACACGAAAGCGTCTATACCATCTCCGCAGGCTTCGCGATCGCTCATGTGAAGCTGGCAGGGACTGAATACGAATGGCAGTACGCCCTCGATGCCTCCAATTGCATCTGGATTCCGCCGGGTGTTCCCCATTACTTTCGCAATATCGGCGATACCCAGCTCCAGCTCGTCCAGTTCCAGTGCCGGACCTGAGGCTTGCGTGACTATAACCCTATTGCGAAAGGACTGCCGTGACGACATTGCCGCAAATCAACGGGAGCCGTCTGTGGGCAGCCCATATGGCGCTCGCGGAAGTGGGCCGTATTCCGGGCGACGGGGTGTGCCGGCTGGCAGCCTCCGAAGAGGACAAGGCCGGGCGGGATCTCTTTGCCCGCTGGTGCGCGGACGCGGGACTGTCGGTCCGGGTGGACAAGATCGGCAACATGTTCGCGCGGCGGGCGGGACGGGATGGGTCCCGGGCTCCGGTTCTGATCGGCAGCCATCTCGATTCCCAGCCTACCGGCGGACGGTTCGATGGCGCATTCGGCATCCTGTCGGGGCTTGAAATCGTCCGCACGCTCAACGACGCGGGCATCGAGACCGAGGCGCCGATCGAGATCGTCAACTGGACCAACGAGGAGGGTTGCCGTTTCCAGCCGTCGAGTCTCGGTGCCGAAGTGGCCGCCGGGCACATTCCGCTCGAAGCGGGGCTCGCCGCCGAGGACGAGCACGGTATCAGCCTCGGACAGGCGCTGGACCGCATCGGATACAGGGGCGACGCCGAGATCGCGCTGACGGCCAGCGCCTATCTCGAAGGGCATATCGAGCAAGGCCCGATCCTCGAGGAACAGGGGGATGCCGTGGGCATCGTCCAGGGGGCCGTCGGTGTCAACGGCTATACCGTCACCCTGATCGGCCGCGAGGCCCACACCGGCACCACGCCGGTCGCCCGCCGGAAGGACGCCCTCTACGGCGCGGCCCGCTGTATCACCGAGGTCCGCGCGCTCGCTCTGGAGTTCGAACCGGATGGACGCGCCACGGTGGCCAGGATCCTGGTCGAACCCAATGCCCGCAGCGTCGTCGCGAGCAAGGCCGTCTTCACCGCCGACTGCCGCCACCGGTCGCCCGCGGAGCTCGATGTGATGACCCGGCGGCTCAAGCGGATCGTCGAGGAGGTCGCCGCAGAATGCGGCCTGGACTACACCATGACACCCTATTGGACTGTCCCGCCGCGCACCTTCGCTCCCCAGTGCGTGGAAGCGCTGGAGGCGGCAGCCTCCGCGCTCGGCCTCAGGCAACGGCGCATGGTGAGCGGAGCGGGTCACGATGCGATTCCGCTATCGGCAGTGGTGCCTACGGCGATGGTCTTCGTGCCGAGCAAGGACGGGATAAGCCACCACGTTTCGGAGTACACGGCGCCCGAGCATCTCGAGGCGGGCTGCAACGTTCTTTTTCGGGCGGCGGTCGCACTCGCCGGTCCCGCGGCCGGCAGATAGACTGGTTTCCGGCCGCTGCAAGGCGATCGGGGAGCTGAATCTTTCGGCGCGACGAGCATCGCGAGCATGTTGACAGGGTCCGGGCCATCATGCACACTGACCGTTCTGAAAGCGTTTACATGACTTGTCGCAAGGCAGGTTCGCCCGACAAGGCATTGGGTCGGGATGACAAACCGCGAGCGGGATCCGCATGACTGCCGCTCAAATAGTCTCAAAAAATACTCAATAATATCAAATATCCAGAGGGTGCGATGAAAATCACGTCATTTACGGCACGCATAGCGGCCACTGCTGCGCTTGCGCTTCTCGTTGCCACATCGGCTTCGGCACAGCAGAAGCGGATCGCTCTCGTTCAGGCCCACCAGGAATCCCGTTTCCGCATCGATCTCAATCAAGGGGCGGAAGATGAGGCCAAGAAACTGGGCGTCGGACTGACAATATACAACGCCAACAACAACCCCGCCTGGCAGAACGATGCCATGGAGACCTACGTCAACGACAGGGTCGATGCCATTCTCGTTCTCGCCATCGATGCCAACGCCATCAAGCCGTCCATCGAGGATGCGGTGGAGGCGGGGGTTCCGGTTCTCGCCGTCGATACGGTGGTCGACGGCAAGAACCTTGCCAATGTCGGCGTCGACAACAGGGAAGCCGGAAGGGACATCGGCCGTCGCGTCGGTGAGTACATCAAATCGACCGGCAAGAACGAGGTCGGAGTTGTCGGCGCGCTGAACTCGTTCATCCAGAACTTGCGGATGGATGGTTTCAAGGAGGGACTGGCCGAAGTGGCGCCGGACGCGCGCATTGTCGGCTCGGTCGACGGCCAGAACATTCAGAACATCGCCCAGAATGCATCGGAGGGGCTGCTGGCGGCCCATCCGGGCCTCGCAGTCGTCTACGCCACCGGCGAGCCTGCCCTTGTCGGCGTCATCGCTGCCCTGAAGGCGCGCAACGCGACCGACAGGATCAAGCTGTTCGGCTGGGATCTGAATGCGCAGGTGATCGAGGGGATCGACGAGGGCTGGATCGACACCGTCATTCAGCAGGAGGCCTACAAGATGGGCGCCACGGCCGTTGCGGCGGCTGTCGATGTCCTGAACGGGAAGACCATTCCGGAGACGGTGAGCGTGCCTGTCTCATTCGTCAGCAAGAGCAACGTGGACGAATTCCGCGCGCGCTTCAAGTAGGGGTGGAAGCCGATGCAGAGTGACATCGAAGTCGCCGTGCCCGACCGTCCGCGCGTGGAAATGCGTGGTATCACGAAGACGTACGGCCCCATCCGTTCGCTGCGCGGTGTCGACCTCACGCTTGCGCCGGGCGAGGTGCTCGGATTGGTGGGTGACAACGGGGCGGGCAAGTCGACCTTGACCAAGGTGCTGTCGGGAGCCGTGCTTCCCGACAGCGGCAAGATCCTCATCGACGGGCAGGAGGTCCGTTTCAACAGCCCGGCGGATGCCCGGAAAAAGCGGATCGAGATGGTCTACCAGGACCTCTCTCTATGCGATACGGTGGACGTGGCCGGGAACCTGTTCATGGGCCGCGAGATCACGCGGTCGATCGCAGGCGTTCCGCTTCTCGACCACAAGGCCATGCATGCCCGCGCCCAGCAGATGCTGCAGGGGCTCGGCATCCGCATCCCCGATACCCATGCGCTCGCGGGGAACCTTTCGGGCGGGCAACGCCAGGCGATCGCCATCTCTCGCGCGATCTCCTTCGATCCGCTCGTCCTCATCATGGACGAGCCGACTGCGGCTCTCGCCGTCGCGGAGGTGGAGGCGGTTCTCGAGATCATCCGCAACGTCAGCCGGATGGGCGTCAGCGTGATCCTGGTCACGCACCGTCTGCAGGATCTCTTCCTGGTCTGCGACCGGATCATGGTCATGTACGAGGGAAACAACGTCTCTACCCCGAAAACGTCGGAAACGAGCCTCGCCGAAATCGTCGAACTGATTGTTGGCCACAAATTCGAGGCCGCATCAGCCCGCGCATGAGAGAGGGAATGTCGATGTCCACCACCATAGAGGGCAAGGCGCTCGGTCTTCGCTATGTCAAGCAGTCCTTCTGGAAGAACGCGATCACCAACTATCCCGGCGTCATCAGCATTGCCGTTTTCGTCATCGTCATTGCCGGGATTTTCTCTGTTGTGACGGATAACTTCCTGACGGTGCACAACCTCCTCAGCATCCTGAGACAGGCAGCGCCGCTGTGCATCGTGGCCGCGGCGATGACGTTCGTCATCACGACCGCGGGCATCGACCTGTCGGTGGGCTCCGTCGGCGCCGTGGCGGGCGTGCTTGCGGCGACGGCGATGTACAGCTGGGGCCTCCCGTCCGTCCCGGCCATCGCGCTCGCCATCGCAGTGGGCGCCTGCATCGGCCTGGTCCACGGCTATCTGGTGGCGTTTCAGGGAATTCCACCCTTCATCGTCACGCTCACCTCGCTCTTCATCTATCGGGGCGTGGCGTTGCTCATCACCGAGGGCTACTCGATTCCCATCCCCGCCGACAGCCTGCTCGCGTTCCTCGGGCGAGGATGGATCTTCGGCATTCCGACGCCCGTCGTCCTCGCCTGCGTCACGCTCGTGGTGGCCTATATCACGTTCAACCATACACGCTACGGCCGCTATGTGACGGGGGTCGGCTCGAATGCGGAGGGCGTCCGCCGGTCGGGCGTGAGCATCCGGAAGATCCGGACGCTGGTTTACGTCTGGAGCGGCGCCGCGGCGGCCGTGGCCGGTCTCATCTTCACCGCGCGGCTCGGCAGCGGATCCGCAAACCAGGGCGTGATGTTCGAGCTCGATGTGATCGCCGCGGTCGTTCTCGGCAGCACCAGTCTTTTCGGAGGGCGGGGGTCCATAATCGGCACGATCTTCGGAGCGCTCGCGATCTCGATGATCTTGAACGGCCTGATCCTGGCGCACGTGTCGCCCTATTACACCCAGATCGCCACGGGCCTGATCATCGTCCTGGCCATCTGGTTCAATACATGGCTGCTCGGCCGCCCCGTTCGACGTCCGAGTTGAGACCGACATGCCGCTCGCCTCCATTTTCCGTCATCCGGACCCGCTGCCCGTCGGCGTGGACAGCGGGTTCGCGATGACGGTTCTCGGACCAGTGCCGGTCTCGCAGCTCGGGGTCACGCTGACGCACGAGCACATCCTGCTGGATGCTTCGAAAAAGTGGCAACCGCCCTGCGACTGCTCGCAACTTCACTTCGCGTTGCAGCCCGTCACCCAGGACATTCTCGGCCAGCTTCGCCTCAATCCGGTCGGCAACCGCGACAACTGCATGCTGCTCGACGTGGACCTTGCCGCCGAGGAGCTCATGAAGTTCCGGGAACTCGGCGGCGACACGGTGGTGGATGCAACGAACGTCGGGGTCGGCCGCGATCCGGCCGCCCTGCAGCGGATCGCCCGCCGCACGGGGCTCAACATCATCATGGGTTCCGGCTTCTACCTCGAAGCGTCGCATCCCGCCTACGTGCGCGACGCCACGGTCGACAGCCTGGCTGAAAAGATCATGTACGACGTCGGCGGGCTGTCGGAGCGGCCGCGCGTCCTCGCGGGGATCATCGGCGAAATGGGCGTGTCGCCCGAGTTCACGCCGGACGAGGAAAAATGCCTGCGCGCGGCGGCGCGGGCGGCCGGGCGCACGCGGGTGCCCTTGTCGATCCACCTGCCGGGGTGGCTCCGCTTCGGCGAGCGGGTTCTGGATATCGTGGAGGAGGAGGGCGCCGATCCGCGCCATACGATCCTCTGCCACATGAATCCGAGCTGGGACGATGTCGGATATCAGCATCGTCTGGCGGCGCGGGGAGCCTACCTCGGCTACGACATGATCGGGATCGATTTCTTCTTCGCCGAGAAGAACGCGCAGGCACCGTCGGATGAGCAGAATGCGATCGCAGTGCGACGGCTGATCGATGCCGGGTATCTGTCGCGGATCCTGCTGTCACACGACGTCTTCCTCAAGATGATGCTCGTGAGATACGGAGGGTTCGGATACGGCCATATCCTGAGGAGTTTCGTTCCACGGTTGAGGTTGCACGGCGTCACCGATAAGCAACTCGAGACCATCCTCATTGACAACCCCCGCATGGTCTTCGCGCAGCAATGAGAAAGGAGGCAGGCGCGCAGCCGGGCGTTCGGTCCGGAAACCGATGGGCAATATCCCGCGCCGAAGGGTTCGGGCCTGTATGGCGATAGGATAACCAGAAGAGCTGTTCGATAGCATCCGGCAAGAAATGGTGACGCTGCAAGAGCGTAATACTGCATAACAGAGAGGGACTCGGAATGAAAAAATCACATGTTACGGGAATTCTGGCATGCGCTGCATCCATGCTGATGGCCGGCGCGGGCGGCGCGGCCTATGCACAGGGAGCTGGTGCCTGCGATACGCCGACCGAGGTGCAGGGCTTCCTGACCTGCGCCGATGTCGAAGCCGCCAAGAAGGAAGGCACGGTGGTGCTCTATGCACCGGCCGGACAGGCCCAGCAGCTCGCCGTCCTCAACGAGTTCAACAAGCTGTTTCCCGAGATCCGGGTTCAGTCCGTGTGGGCGCAGACGGGTGCGCTCTTCGCAAAGGTCGAGCAGGAGGTGAAGACGAACAATACCCTCGTCGATACGCTCGTTCTCTCGGACCCGACGCTTCTGAACGATTTCCAGAAGAGCGAAATTCTCGCTCACTACGTCTCGCCGGCACTGGCCGACTACACGGACGTGAACGTGAAGAGCAAACCCGATGGTTACTGGACCTCGTGGGGCCTCGTGGCCACGACCATCGTCTATAACACCGAGACGATCGGCGAGAACCCGCCTGTCGGATGGAAGGACCTTGTCGGAGACGCGCGCTTCAAGGGCCGCAAGGCAAGCCTGAAGAACACGACCTCCGGCCTGCAATTCGCCCAGTGGGCGACCCTGGCGGACATCTACGGCCGGGAATACTGGACGGAAGGGATCGCCGAACTGCAGCCGATCGCATTCGATTCCTTCACGCAGCAGTTCGACCGGCTGGTAGGGGGGGCCGACACGGTCGCCATCAACGGCCAGATCTCGGGCGCGATGCAGTATATCGAGAAGGGCGCTCCGCTGAAAATCCTCTATCCGGACGACGGCGTTCCTGCGACGCTTGAAGGCGTCGGTGTCGTGGCGAGCGCACCGCATCCGCAGGCCGCCCGCCTGCTCGTCGACTTCCTACTGTCCAAGGCGGGTCAGGAGGTCATCGTGCGCGAGATGCACTACTTCTCCCCGCGAACGGATGTCGCGGCTCCGCCGAATTCCGGAGCGCCGGAAAGCGTGAAGTTCCTTGTGCCGGATTGGGACACGATGGGGGAGAGGCGCCGGACGTTCGAGAGCGATTGGCAGAAGGTTCTTGGCCAGTAGGCGGCCCCTGGCGAGGAGTTTTCGATGGCCTCGGCCCTTTTCAACCGTCTGAAGGGCGAATTGTCGGTGCAGCAACTGATAGCCTACGCCGCCCTGCTGGTCGTGGTGCTGCTGGTTGCTTATCCAATGGTCTACCTCGTCGAGGTGGCCCTGCGGGTCAGCGCGCCGAACGAGCCTGCACGCTACGGGTTCGACAACTTCTCGCTGATCTTCTCGTCGCGGAATGTCGACACGATCTTCAACACGATCGCGCTCGCCGTCATCTCCACGGCGATTGCCATTCCATGCGGCTTCCTCGCCGCATGGATCGTCTACCGGACGGATATTCCCGGCAAACGCTTTTTCGAGCGGCTTCTGGTCATGCCTTACTATGTCACCCCGCTGGTGCCCGCGCTTGCGTGGCTCGCGCTCGCGGCGCCGCAATCGGGGCTGATCAACCAGATCGCGATGCGGCTCGGCTTCGACGGCCCGCTCGTCAACATTTCCAGCCTCACGGGGATAGCCGTCGTGATGGCCTTCACCGGCGGCGCCGTCGCCTTTGCGATCATGGGCGCTGCGATGCAGCTCCTCAATCCCTCCCTGGAAGAATGCTCCCAGGTCTTCGGTGCGTCGAAGCGCCAGACCTTGTGGCGGGTAACCATCCCGCTCATGCGCCCGGCTATCCTCAGCGCAACGATCTTCGTGCTCGCCGAAGGGCTCGGCGCCTTCGCGGAGCCGCTCATCCTGGGCGCGACCGACAACATCCAGACCATCAGCACCCGAATCTACCTGCTCGCCGGTTCCTATCCGCCCGCATACGGCGAGGCGGCGGCGCTCGGCATATCTTTGCTTCTGATCGTCGTGCCGCTCATGTTCGTCTACTTCCGGCTGCTCAGCAACAGGGACTTCGCGACGGTCACCGGCAAGGCCTATCGCATGTCGGCGATCGAGACGGGCCGGTCCCGGTCCGGCCTGTTCATGCTCGTGCTGCTTTACGGGTTCGTCGCCGTCGTTCTGCCGGTGCTGATGCTGGTCGTGAACTCCTTCCAGCGGCTGTCGACGATCTACTTTTCGACCTCAGTCTGGACGCTGAACAACTATATCCAGGTGTTCAACTCGGCCGATCATTGGGACAGCATGGTCAATAGCCTCATTCTCGGCGTGTCGACGGCGACCACCGGCATCATGCTGATGGGGTTCGTGGTCTGGGTGATCTATCGGTCGCCCTTGCCGCCGCGGGTGGGGCGCTTCGTCGAATACATGGTCATGGTTCCGGTCGCGATTCCGCGCCTCGTGTTCGCGTTCGGCCTGCTCTGGGCGTGGCTGCAGTTCCCCGGCAAGATGTACGGCACCCTGTGGCTGCTGTGGCTTGCATACTTGACGGTGTTCCTGCCGCTCGGCGTGCGGACCATCGCAAGCGTGGTCCTCCAGCTCGACAAGAGCCTGGAGGAGGCGGCCAAGGTGACGGGCGCCTCGCGCTTCTATCACCTGCGGACGATTACCGTTCCGCTGCTCAAGCCGGGCCTGATTGCCGCGTGGGTCCTGCTTTTCATCGTCAGCGTGCGCGAACTCGGCTCATCCATTCTGCTGGTGGGGCCGAATTCGAAGGTCATCTCGCCATCGATTGTCGAGGCCTATCAGGTCATCGGACGGGAGCAGGCGGCGACGCTCGCGGTGATCCAGCTCGTCATTCTGCTGCTCGCCCTGGTGGTGATGCTCCGCTTCACCCGGCGCGAGACTTTCTAGCAATGAAGCCAATCGGAAGGTCGCGCGATGGATGGCGCCGGCTGGAATCTTGATGGGGAACGCAATCATGGCGACAGCCAAGACTGCTGCGAAGGCAGGAAATGATCACATCGTCGAAGTCACCGATCTCGTCGTGCGATACGGCGCCTATACGGCTGTGAAGGGAGTGAGCTTCAAGATAAGGCGTGGTGAATTCCTGACGCTGCTGGGGCCTTCCGGCTGCGGCAAGACGACGATCCTGCGCTCGATTGCCGGCCTGGAACGGCCGAGTTCCGGCGAGATCAAGGTCGACGGCACCGTCGTCTACTCGTCGGCACGGGGAATCGACGTTCCGGCCGAGAAGCGCAACATGTCGATGGTCTTCCAGTCCTACGCGATCTGGCCTCATCTGACCGCGTTCGAGAACGCGGTTTACGGTCTTCGCGTGCGCAAGCGGCCCAATGACGAGGTCCGGCGGCAGGGCGATTGGGCGCTCGATCTCGTGCGCATGAAGCAATACGGCGAACGGCGCGCCTCGGCGCTGTCCGGCGGCCAGCAGCAGCGCATCGCCCTGGCGCGGGCAGTGGCCTTCTCGCCGAACGTCATCCTCTTCGACGAGCCGCTCTCCAATCTCGACGCCAATCTCCGCGTTCAGATGCGCAACGAGATCAAGGAGTTGCAGGGCAAGCTGCACGTCACGTCGATCTATGTCACGCATGACCAGGAGGAGGCCCTGACGATGTCGGACCGGATCATCGTCATGTCGCAGGGCGAGATCCAGCAGGAATCGACTCCCGAGGAGCTCTACAACTTCCCGAACAACAGCTTCGTCGCCGATTTCATCGGCTCCGCCAATCTGGTCGAGGGGCGGGTCGACGAGGCGACCCGATCGGGCCGGGAGGTCGATTTCGTCACCGCCCGGGAAACGCGCATCCGCGCCCTGGACAATCGCCCCGCGGGCTCGGCCGGCGAGCCCCTGCTCGCGCTCAGGTCCGTCTATCTCCAGCTGACGGCGGGGCACGGCGCCACGACGGGCGTGAATAGCTGGCCTTGCGAGATTGCGGCAGCGACTTTCAGCGGCGACTTCATCGAGTATGTCGTCAATGCCCCGTGGGGGCCTGCCGTCGTCCGGCGTCCGCCGACCGATCGATATGCCGTTTCCTCTCCGGTCACGATGAGCATCAATCCCGCGCATTGCGTGATCATTGTCCGCTAGAGCATGTCACCGTTTCACAGAAACGATGACATGCTCCAAGTTTTTGATTTTGAGCGAATTCTTATCGATCAGACGATTCTGTCTGACCGGAACACGCTCTAGCAACGAGGGTCGTTCGATGAGCAAGCATGAAGAGATCGCCTACCTCAGCATTGCCGACCTCCACCGGCACTATCTCGCCGGGGAGCTGTCGCCTGTCGATGTCGTGGATGCCAGCCTCGCCATGATCGGGGCGCGCGACAAGGCGATCAACGCGTTCGTGACCGTCACGGCGGAGCTGGCCTTTGAGACGGCGCGCCGTCAGGAAGCGGAACTCCGGCAACGCCCCGCCGAATTGCCGAGGCTCTTCGGTGTGCCGATCGGGCTGAAGGACCTGTCGGATTCCATTGCCGGGGTGCGCAACACCTACGGCTGCCGCGCC
The DNA here is from genome assembly GCF_053570585.1 of Pseudochelatococcus sp. B33. Taxonomy (NCBI): domain Bacteria; kingdom Pseudomonadati; phylum Pseudomonadota; class Alphaproteobacteria; order Hyphomicrobiales; family Chelatococcaceae; genus Pseudochelatococcus; species Pseudochelatococcus sp. B33. The sequence continues at coordinate 54,078 of NZ_JBSEFH010000004.1, forward strand.
TTCGCCGATCTCGTCGCGCCGCGCACGGCAGACCACGTGCAGCGGCTCCTCGATGCGGGCGCGATTCCTATCGGGAAGACCAATACGTCCGAATTCGGCCACAAGAACACCACCGACAACTATGTCGTGGGACCGACCAGCACGCCGTTCTCCATCGGCCATAACGCCGGCGGCTCCTCGGGCGGCAGTGCCGCGGCGGCAGCGGCGGGCATGGTTTCCATCGGTCTCGGGTCGGACGGGGGAGGATCGATCCGCGTTCCGGCCGCCGCCTGCGGCGTCTACGGTTTCAAACCCACGTTCGGACAGATTCCATGGACGAACAGACCCAATGCCTTCGGCACCCTGACGCCATTCACCCACAAGGGGCCGATCGCGCGCAGCGTCGCCGATGCCATCGTGATGGTGGATGTCATGGGACAGCCCCTCCCGACGGATCCGTTCGGCCCCTCGGCGCCGAAGGAAAGCTTCGCGAGGGCGCTTCAGGGCACCCTCAAGGGATTGCGGGTCGCCTTCGCGCCGAGGCTCTGCGAGCTCACGCCCAGCCCGGACGTCGATGCGCGGGTTCGCGCCGCTGCCGCGGCCTTCGCGGCCGCAGGGGCGGAGGTGGAGGACATCGGCGCGGCCATTCCCTACCACTATACCGATATCGAGCGGATCTGGGGTGGCCTGTACGATGTCTTTGCGGCGGATACCGCCAAGGGTCTCCGCGGCCTCGGGTTCGATATCGATTCCCCGCAGCGGGAGTTGCTCAGTCCCAGCTTCCTCACGCTGATCGATCGTGGCTTCAGCATGTCGGCAATGACCTTCCAGGGCTATAACCACGAGCGGACCGGCGTCATGGATGCCGTGAACGGCCTGTTCGACAAGTACGACCTGCTTCTGACGCCCACCAATCTCGTCGCAGCGATTCCGAACGCCGGGGCGTTCGGCGAGTCGTTCGGCCCCTCGAAGATCGGTGATCAGCCCGTCAACCCCACGATCGGCTGGAGCCTCACCTATCTCTTCAATCTCACCGGCAACCCGATCGCCTCGGTGCCTGTGGGCCTGACGCCCGACGGCCTGCCGGTCGGCATGCAGATCGTCGGTCCGCGGCACGGGGATTTCGCGGTTCTGAGCGCGAGCGCGGCGTTCGAGAACGCGGTGCCGTGGCTGGATTCCTACCGCAAGCTCTGACCGGTCGGACGCCGCTGCAAACCGGGGAGGGAGAAGGCATAATGTCGGGATAGAGGAAAAGGTGGTTTACCCGGACGGCGCCCCATGGTTATGGAACCGGGGATACGTCAGCAGGGTCGAACGCTTTTAGGGACAGACGCTCTCAAGGATAGACGCTCTTAAGGACAGACACATGGCGAAATCGGATTCCGGCAGGCCGCTGAGACGCCCGGACGGCACGGTTGGACTGGAGGACGTCGCCCGGCTGGCCGAAGTCTCCATCGCCAGTGTTTCCCGGGTTCTCAATGGAACGGCGAAGGTCAGCGACGATATCCGGCAGCGGGTCGAGCGCGCCTGTTCCGACCTCGGCTACGTGCCCAACGGCGCCGCCCGCGCCCTCTCTTCACGCCGCACGCGCGCGATCGGCGCCGTCGTCCCGGCCATCGAGAACAGTGGCTTTGCAGTGGCCATTGCCGCTCTCCAGAAGCGCATCGAGCAGGCCGGCTATACCCTGCTCCTGGCGAGCAGCGGCTACGATCCGGCGGTCGAACTGCGGGAGGTGACGGCGCTGCTGACGCATGGCGTCGATGGACTGGTTCTGGTGGGCGACCATCACGATCCCCATCTCATGCCCATGCTCGAGCGGACGGGCACCATCTTCGTCGAAACATGGACGCTGACCGCGGACAAGCCCTGTGTCGGTTTCGACAACGAGAAGGCCGCGGGACAGATCATCGAATATCTGGTCGGCCTCGGCCACACCGACATCAGCACCATCATGGGCCGAACGCAATTGAACGATCGCGCGGCCGCCCGCGTGGCGGGGATAAAGGCAAGCCTCAAGCGGCACGGCCTCAAGCTCCGTTCCCAGCTCGTCGTCGAACACCCGTACCGCATTCTCGACGGCAGGCTCGCCATGCGCGCGCTCCTCGCCTCCGACGATCGGCCGACGGCCGTCGTCTGCGGTAACGATCAACTCGCGTTCGGCGGCCTTATTGAAGCGACCTCCCTCGGCGTCAATATTCCCGGCGAGATTTCGATCACCGGCTTCAACGACCTCGATTATGCCGCCCATCTCGTCCCGCCGCTGACGACGCTGCGCATTCCGGCCGAGCAGATCGGGGCGATGGCGGGCGATTATATCGTGCGCCGCCTGCAGGGCGAGCCGATCATCGCCATGGCCGAGGTCGAGGTCAGCCTCATCGTCCGCGGCAGCACTGCCCCGCCTCAGCACAAGGCGCTCCTGCGCGCCACGGGCAGCGGCACGAACCTCGTCGGATAGGTCGCCTTCGCAAGATTGCCCCCAGGGCGCAGCACTGAGGAGTTCCGATGTTCGCTCCACCCCCGACCGTCGTCGCCGAGCCTTTCGCGCGCCTTCCCGACCGCTTGCGTCTGGCGGGCCGGCCTTCCGCCTGGCTCGACCTGCACCTGCGCGGCGCGAAGCGCCATTCGCTTCTGGAAGGCCCGTCGTTCGACGCCGCCGGCCGGCTGTATCTCGTGGACGTTCCCTTCGGCCGTGTGTTTCGGGTATCGCCGGAGGGGGAGTTCACGGTCATCACGGAATATGATGGCCAGCCCAACGGCCTGAAGATCCATCGGGACGGCCGGATCTTCCTGGCCGATCACAAGCGCGGGCTGATGTTGCTCGATCCCGGCACGGGACATGTCACGCCGCTCGTCGAGGAAGCTCCCGACGGGCCGTTCAAGGGCCTGAACGACCTGTTCTTCGCCTCGAACGGCGATCTTTACTTTACCGATCAAGGCCAAACCGGCCAGCAGGATCCTTCCGGCCGGGTCTTTTGCCTTGAGGCCTCGGGGGCGCTGAAGCTCGTCATGGACCGGATCCCCAGCCCCAATGGTCTTGTCATGAACCGGGAGGAATCCTGCCTTTATATCGCGGTGACCCGCGACAACGCCATCTGGCGGCTGCCACGTCTCCTGGACGGCTCCGTGTCGAAAGTCGGCCCCTTTATCCGCATGAGCGGCGGCGTCGGTCCGGACGGCATCGCCCTCGATTCGGCCGATGGCCTCGCCGTGGCCCACATCGGCCTCGGCGCGGTCTGGGTGTTCAACGCGGTCGGCGAGCCGGTGCTGCGGATCAACATGCCCGAGGGGCGCTCGCCGACCAATGTCGCTTATGGCGGCCCCGACGGCCGCAGTCTTTACATGACCGAGGCCGAGAGCGGCTGCGTGATGATGGCGCGGGTGGATACGCCCGGCCAACCGATGTTCGGCGGCCGGACTTGACGGGATCATGGGTGTCTCGGCGTGGAGAATTGCGTCAGAGCCGCAGTTCAACGCCGATTGACAGTCGACCTCGCGCTCGATCTCGAACGGCACGCCGATGCAGGTCGTCACCTCGAACGCAGGGGCCGAGAATTCGCCATACCCTTCAGTGACGGGGCTGCGGCCAGATTCTCTTCATCCGTTCCCAGATGACCTTAAGTATCAGGGAAAAACCGGAAATCGGCTTGGCTACGGGAGTTTCACGGACCGGTGTCGCCGGCGACTGTGCCACCTGCTCTGCTCCCGCCGGATCTGCATCAGTCTGCGCAAGAGATTTCTTCAACGCACCCGCGAACTCGTTGATTAGCTGCGTCGCAACACCCTGGATAACGCCGGAAGCTCGGCCATATTGAGCAACGGCTCCGGTCAGCGTGAGGTCTGTAATGACGCTAACGGTGGTTCCCGCGCCGCTGGGTTGAAGCGAGAAATGCACCTGTCCGCTTGCATTGCCACGACCCTTCGTGTCCGCGCCCTGCGCCGTGACGACCGCCTCCCGGTTATCTTCATCAATGCGCTCGAAGCGTGCCGTCCCGGCAAATGCGAGAGCCACCGGCCCGAGCTTGACGGAGACTTTGCCTTTGTAGGCCTTCTCGCCAACCTGCTCGGTTAATTCCGCACCAGGCATGCACGGTACGATGCGGGGGATGTCCATCAGCAGATCCCACGTCTCCGGTGGCGCAAGCGGAACGTTGAAGCTATTCTTGATCTGCATCATTGACCTCATTGATGGAGTTTGAGATTTTTATCAATAGGTTTCTTCCCTGGGAGGTGTCCGAGACACCATCCATGCTGGAGTTGTTCCAATCTGCTCTGCGACACTGCCGATTTTCAACAGAATACCGATTCAATGAATCAAAAACGTCTTTTCCTCCAAAAACGAACCGGTTAGTTGTACCCTATGAGCGATAGGAAAACGAAGCCGACACGGGCTCGGCAAAACGGCGGCTCGCGCGATAAGATTTTGAGTGCGGCCCTGCAGGAATTCGCGATGAAGGGCATCGACGGTGCTCGAGTCGACGAAATTGCACTGGCGTCTGGCGTCAATAAGAACATGATTTATCACTACTTTGGCAGCAAGGAGAACCTGTTTGTCGAAGTGTTGGAGAGCGTCTACGAGACGGTTCGTTCGAGGCAGGACGACCTGTCATTGAAAGAGCTCGACCCTGTATCGGCCATGCGGGCCCTCATTGAACATACGGCGGACATCTGGATCGAAGTTCCGGAACTGAATCGTCTCCTCGCCAGCGAGAACCTCCACAAGGCGGCACATGTCAAAAAATCTACAAAGATTCAAAACATGTATCATCCGCTTGTCGCAAGCCTGAGCGACATACTTGGCCGCGGTGAAAGAGAAGGCGTCTTCCGGTCCGGCATTGATCCCATTGATCTGTATATATCGATTACCTCCCTGTCCGCATACTATGTTGCCCATCGCTATACGTTTGAGGCCATATTCAAGCGAAAGCTAATGACGAAGGCAAGGACGAATGCAAAGAAGAAGACCATTTGTGACATGATCCTCCGCTATCTCCGCCCATAAATCAGATCTTCGATAGATGGTGCGTCGACTTCGCAAAAAGCTCGTCGATGGTGACAAGCCGTTTCGACAGGCCCTGACGATAGTGATACCCAAGAAATTTTTCTATTACTTTACGATTTTCATCATTTATTCCATATGACCAAAAGTCCTTACCCATGAGATTTACGGTTTCCTGGAATTCGGAGACGGACCATGGCAGTGTCGTGAACAAATGGCCGATTTGGCTGAGTTCGTACATTGCATGATCTTTCGCGTCCATGAATGCCTTCATCAGGTTCACGGCTACCCATGGATGTTGATCATAGATCGATCGCCGGACGCCGATCAGATGCATGATCGGGAAAATCCCGGTACGCCGGAAGTAGTCCTTCTCCGTCGTCTTGAAATCGGGAAAAAGCCGATCGACATTCTGGGCTCCGCGCAGAAAGCAGGAGGGAGCACGGGCGCTGATCAGGGCATCGATCTCCCCATTTTCGAGCATATCCGACAGGGTTCGATCGCGGGGAATCGGTTTCAGGTCGATGGACGACGGAAGATCGATCGGCGACCGCTCCTCTCGGCCGGCATCCTCGAGTCCGCCTTGCTGCCAGGCGATGCTTTGCAGGTCGACGCCGAATTCCTCTTCCAGAATTCCGCGGATCCAGACAACGGCTGTGATCTGATATTCCGGAAGCCCGATTCGCATATTCGATAGCTTTGACGGATGGTCGATGCCCCGATCTGTCCGTATGTACACACCCGAATGGCGGAAAAGGCGCGATACGAACGCAGGAATCCCGACATAAGGCGCGTCACCGCGCGAGGTCAGCATTGTGAAACTGCTCAGCGATAGCTCGGTTATGTCAAATTCCTGATACTGGAACGCGCGATGGAATGCCTCCTCGGGTTCGAGAGGGGTCGTGACCAGATCGATGCCATCGGCTTTGGTGCGGCCATCGAACAGTGAACGGCATCGATCATAATCACAACATGCCAAACTAAGCGTAAGACGATTGCTCACGAATCTACCTCCGGTAAATATTACGCCGCGGTCATGGACACTTCGATCAAGGCTGGCCGTCCCTTTCGGGCATAGCGTGCGCCTTCGAGCATGGCCCGCTCTATCTCCTGGCCACTCACACACCTCGTATATCGCAGCCCCAGTGCGGCGGCGAGTTCGGCGATGCCTATACGTGGATGATCGATACGCTGCCCCACCCACTTTCTCTCGATGGGGCGGCCGCGGTCCTTCGCGATACGCTCCTGATGAACGACATCATTGCCGTAAACGCCATTCGCTGCGACCACGATGAGGAGCGGCAAATTCTCGGCCGCCGCAGTCCACAGCGATGTGTTACCCATCAGAAAGTCGCCATCTCCCAGCACGGCGACCGTCAACCGCCCACTCTCTTTCAGGGCGTATGCGACACCGACCGCAATGCCGGGGCCGGACGCGAGGCCCTCGCCGCCGTCGCGTCCAACATAGTCAAGCGGCTCTTCAAAGCTTGTTAGCGCGGGCGGCCAACCCAACGGATAGCGGGTTATCGATACCGGCATCTCCTCTCGAATTGCGGCGATGCCTGATGCGATATTTGCATAGGCAGGATCCGAGAGCGACGCGGCTTCCGCGTGTGCGGGGGCCTGGACCGGGCCCGCCGCCTTCCACCACAACTCAAGCGCCATATCGGCCCCATTCCGCGGCAAGGCGTCTAGAAGGGCGCCGACCAGTGCGTCGGTGGTGACGAGAAAGAGCTCATCTACGGCTGGTGGCCTGAACGTGGTTTTAACCCACCCCCTGGCCGCGAGCGGATCCAGAGACGCCGCGGCGACAAAAGGCCGACTATCCAGTCTGCGCAAGGTATTGTCGAGATCAATCCAGTCGAGAGCAATGATCGCATCTGCTTTGTTGAGCGTCGCGACTTGTTCCTGATCAAGGGAGAAACCCGGGGCCCCGACGTGGTTGGGGTGGGAGAGGGGGAAGCCGGCGGATGTTTTGATGTCTGTGATGACTGCAGCGTTCAGTGTCTCAGCGAGACGAATACGAGCTCTCCAAGCCTCGGTGTCAACGGCCGTGCGTCCGACAAGCATGGCAATCCGGCGGCATTCCGCAAGTCGCGTGACGACGCGCTGCACCGCCTCCGGGGCCGGAATCACAGTGTTGCCCGCTTTCAGTGCAGGAACTTTATACGAAGGGGAGGGAAGCAGAGCTTCCTGAACGCCGACATCAAGACAGACAAAGGTCGGCCCCGTCGGGGCGACGGAAGAGAGCATGACTGCTTCGGCCAATGCATCCACCGACGCCGGCGCCGATGCCGGCGCATCATCCCATTTGGTGAAATTGCGCACGAGGGCGCCGTGGTCCTGAGACGTGTGTATCCACTCGATCCAGGGCCGCCGATGATCAGCGTCGAGCGGTCCAGATGCGTTCAGGACAACCACAGGAGCCCTATCGACCCATGCATTGTAGATTGCCATGGTCGCATGCATCAGGCCGACATTGCTGTGAACAATCGCCAGGCTCGGCTTTCCCGTAACCTTTGACCAGCCGTGCGCAAGAGCGATTGCATGCTCCTCGTGCAAGCAAACGACAAAGGGAATCGCCTGATCTGAGTCGTTGACGAGACTGTCGTGCAGACCGCGAAAGCTTGCGCCCGGATTTATTGCCGCGAAAGAGAAGCCAAGATCAACTATCGCCTTTGCAATGAGATCGCTTCCCCACATTGTCCCCTCACGGCTTGCAAAATGTCCGTTTCTATGAGACTAACTCTTTAGTCAATTTATCCGCCTTTGGCAAGCAAATTCTGAGGACGATATGAACGAATTATTTGATATTGCAGGCCTCCCGGTCCGACTGCCCAGAAACCGTGGCTGTTATTTTGGCGGCCACTGGCACTCAGGAAGCAGAGTGATGAAAGTCACGGCACCCGCGAGTGGAGTGTCGCTTGGAGAGGCGACGGACGCGGACGGACAGCTTGTCGACAAAGCTGTCGCTGCTGCCAAGCTGGCTTTTCAGACGTGGCGAAATACCCCGCCCTCGCGGCGTGCGGAGTGTCTCAAGGCTTTCTCGCAGCTCGTACGGGAGAACGCGCAAGAGCTTGCAATGATCGATGCCATCGATTGCGGGAGCCCCATTTCGGAGATGCTGCGCGATGCCGAGATGGGTGCGCGGGGCATCGACTTCTACGCGGGTCTGGTCACCGAAATTAAAGGCGAGACAATTCCACTAGGACCCAATTTCATCAACTATACTGTTCGCGATCCACTTGGCGTTGTCGCCCGAATTATCGCCTATAATCATCCTTTGATGTTTGCGACGATGCGTTGCGCTGCCCCGCTGGCGGCAGGTAATACGCTGATTGTAAAGCCGGCGGCTCAGACACCGCTCTCGGCCTTGCGCTTGGCTGAGCTCGTTGATGACGCGGGGATATTCCCGGCAGGTGTCTTCAATGTCATTACCGGGGCGCGGGAGAGCGGGGCCGCGCTCGCATCACATCGGGACGTCGCACGCGTCGCCGTTATTGGTAGCATTCCGACCGGAAAGGCCGTTCTTCACGCCGCTGTCGATACAATGAAGTCCGTTGGTTTGGAACTGGGTGGCAAGAACGCTCTGCTGGCTTTCCCGGATGCCGATCCCTCCGATATCGCAGCAGGCGCTATCCAAGGCATGAATCTCACTTGGGCAGGACAATCGTGCGGATCGACCAGTCGCATTTTCTTGCATGAAAGTCATTACGAAAAAGTACTGGAAGCAATGGTCGAATATGCGGGCCGTTATGTGCCGGGAGATCCGACGGACCTCAAAACGACGATGGGTGCTCTTATTGACGATGCGTCCGTGGAAAAGGTGGAGCGCTATGTTGCCTGGGCGCTTGAAGACGGCGCCCAGCTCGTTATTGGGGGGCGCCGAGCGTGCAGCAATGGCAACTTTTATGAGCCAACGATTTTCCGTGACGTCGACATGACTATGCGCATCGCACGCGAGGAGATATTCGGTCCGGTAATCAGCGTATTACGCTGGAAGGATGAGGCGGACCTCGTTCGCATGGTCAATGACGTCGAGTACGGATTGACCGCCGCAATTTTCACGCATGATCTGACGACCGCTCATCGGATAGCGAGCCAACTGGAGGCGGGCTACATTTGGGTAAATCATGCAGGCCCGCATTTCATCGGCGTTCCGTTCGGCGGATATAAATTGTCCGGCATCGGCCGTGAAGAGGGCATTGAGGAGCTATTGGCCTGCACGCAGGTTAAGAACATAAACATTAAGCTGGGCAGCTAACCGTCATGGGCTGCGTCTGGCGACCAGATGGCTGCCGACCGGGCAGGGCGCTGATCCTGCGCTTCGGCAACTGTCGCGATTGCTGCCTGATGACCTGCATCATATCAGCTGGCAGCGAGTTGCGGAGGATCGATTATCGTCAGCCCATCAAACATTCAGCCACCCTGCCTGGTTGAGTATCGTGCGCGCCAAGCTGAACGGCGCGAGCATGGATGTCTTAGGGTTGTCCTGCAGGGGGTGGGCCATGACGGACACACTGATCTCACCGAAGGTGCCTCTGGCTTCGATGATATGACGATTTCCCGGAGTCTCGGGATCGGCCATGAGAGTGACCTCGGTTTTGTCGAAGCCGATTCCGGCCAGAGCGATCGCTGCAACGACATTTGCATTCTGAGGAAATCGCAGGGCGGCGCTGCGCGCATTGCCGGTGAAGAAGGCGCATGCCTCTGTCACCTTCTGGAGGTCGATCATTTCCTCGGCGGCGGTGCCCACCCAGGCAAGGGGAAGCTTTCGTGAAGCGTACCGCACCTCGGTTAGTCCCGATCGGCGTGCAGCGGCAAGCGCATCGAGACCTCCCGCCGCTCCCGCGGGGATCATAATCCGTGCTCCGCCTGACAATGCCGAGTTCCTAAGTTCCTGCAACAGAACATCATCGGCAAGCGCACCGACGGAAGAGGCAACGAGGTCGACGCCGCCCTCCAGAATGCGGCGTCCGTAGGCGCGGAGTGCAGCGTGGCCAGCACACTCGACAACAATATCGAGATCGCACTTATCGAATTCGTCCCAACTACTCGTGATCTGAGCAGACGGGAGGGCGGCTTGGGCGGTTGCGACTCCGGTGGGGAGCGTCAGGACCGCCACGATCTCCGCACCCTGCGACTCCCGCTGGAGTGCTCGATACAGCGCCGACCCAATAGCACCAAAGCCTATAAGTCCGATTTTCATGTTTGCCCCTACTCAGAAGAGAGCTTGAGCGCTGGCGCCGGTCCGTGGATCCGCGGCAGCCCTATGTAGCGAAGGTGTAATGCTGATTAGTTGCTGCGCCGATCGCAGACTAAGCTCGTCAATCGCTACGTGCTCCATTGGCGCGAGTAGCGCGCCAGGCTCGGCGGCAAGGATGTTCTTTGCATCCAGCGACCATCGAGGCGCAATCATCACATCGTTAAGATCGCACCCGCTGAGAAGATTACCGATCATCTGGGCGTTCCAGGGCAATTGGTTCACGCCACCCGGAGTCGCCCCAATGATATGGCGATCTGGACTTTCGAGGCTCCACGCGTGCAAGGTGGTTTTGGGAACGCGCCCCGCTGCCGGGGCGTTGGCTGCATCCGATGGGGCCTCAAGGTCAAATCCCCGGCCAGGTCGGTTGTTGAGTATGAGGCCGCTATCAAGAACGACCCCGGACGCAAACTGAGGAAACGAGTTGCTATGCAACACGACGACAGCGTTTCCTTCGTCATCTGCTGACGCGACGACGGACGTGCCGCCATCGGCTCGTGCTCTGCCGGCACGTTTCGCGGCGTCACGCTCCGCCCTTACGGCAGCGACAATGTCTTCTCCTTCCATGACGCGGCGGATGATGCGGATCAGTTGAGAACCATGTGTCGGCTCGCCGGTAACGGAAAATGTGTGCTCTCCGATACGGCTCTCGATCGCGGGCTGGATGCGTGCCGGCCGCTGCCGAAAATCTTCTTTCGCTATAAAGCCGCCACCCGCTGCAATAACGCGCACAACCTCTTCCCCGAGCTCGCCCTCGAACAGGGCTTCTTGCCGTTTATTGAAGGTCCGAAGCAATTCTCCGAGCACCGGGAGCCTCCTGATCTCACCGATCTCGGGGATTCGTCCCCTTGGAGCATAAGGATTGTTCGGGCTATGGCGGGCCAGAAGATCCCGTGCCTCGACCACGTAACTGCGGGTTACTCGCGTCCATGGAATGCCTGCGCTCGCCGCCCGAATTGCAGGTTCCGTCAAATCCGCGAGTGAACAGCGCGCCATAGCGTGTAGGGTTGCGTACCCGTGGGGCGCGCCCGGAATCCCGACGGATGCAGCACCGAGATGCTCCATCCGCGCCCCCCGGGCAAGCGCCGCTGCACCTGCGCCGATGCTGACGAGAGACTGGAATGGGCCTCCATCCGTCCTAAATAGCGCAACAAGGTCGCCGGCCAGACCGCATTTCATAGGTAGCGCGATATGCTCCATGAAACATGCAGCCAGTGCGGCATCGAATGCATTTCCTCCATTGGAAAAGGCATGCACGCCGGCTGAGGCAGCGGCCGGATGACCGGCCGTCACGACCTTTCGACCGGCAACCACAACGTTCTCACGAATACGTTCCAATGCGGTCATGGCCTGATCCCCGTAAACTTTATTTGCGACAGCTCCTCGATCGCGTAGCGGATACCTTCGCGACCCGTCCCGCTCAGCTTCATCCCGCCGAACGGATACATGTCGAGCCGGAAGCGACTTGCTTCATTGATCCAAAGCGAGCCCACGTCGAAATCATCCGAGAACCGCATTGCGCTCTTCAACGAGGACGTGAATACCGCCCCTTGAAGGCCAAACGGACTATCATTTGCCAACTCCAGCGCCTCATCTATGCTGGAGAAGGCTTGCAGAAGAACGATCGGCCCGAAGACCTCCTCGGACCACAGCCGCGCTGTGCGGGGCACATCGATAAGGATTCCGGGCGAGACGGTGCAGCCAACCTGGGCTGGCTCAAGCAGATATCTTGCGCCCGCTGCGATCGCATCGCGGCACATCGCCATCACGCGATCGGCTGCGGCCTGATGGACCATGGGGCCGATATCGGTCTCAGGATCCGAGGCAGGCCCCACCTTCAGTCTGATCGTCGCCGCGATGAATTTCGACTGAAACGCATCGAATACGCTGCTATCCACCAGGACACGTTGCGCAGAGATGCACTGTTGCCCGCTCGCTTCAAATCCGGCCGAAGCAATCTTCCTCGCTGCATCATCAATATCGGCGTCCGCGAGGACGATGTTAGCGGCATTGGAACCAAGTTCGGATACGAACTTCTTCACGCCGCTGGCCCAAACGAGGGCCTCGCCGGCCGCCGTCCCCCCTGTGAAGCTCACCGCTGCGACGTCAGGATGAGATGCCAGAGCAATCGCGGCATCGCGATCACCGGTAATGACATTGAACAGCCCGGGCGGCAGTCCACTCCGCGTGAACAGCTCTGCCAGGGCAATAGCCACGTCTGTGCCTGGAGGGGCCGGCTTCACGACGACCGCATTCCCCGCGGCGATGGCGGGAGCCAGCTTCTGGATGAGCAAATTGACAGGGGCGTTGAATGGCGTAATGGCGCCGACCACGCCGTATGGCACGTATCTGGTGAAGCCAAAGTGTCCGGCCCCGTTCGGCACTGCATCGAGCGGAATGACGTCGCCTCCCATTGTGGTCAGAACCGCGGCGCATCCTTCCATGAATTCGACGCCGCGCCTGACCTCGACGAGAGCTATACGGATCGGTTTGCCGACATCAAGACTGATTATCTGTGCGAGCTGTTCAGCGTTGTCATGCAATATGTCCGCTGCAGATTTGAGCCAGCCGGCGCGCTGATGTAAGGGCGAAGCCCTGTGTTTGCGAAACGCTTCGCGCGCATTCCGGACCGCTGCATCGACACCTTGGGCATCAGTCTCGACAAGCGTCGCTCCCTTCTGGTTGTCCTGAGGTCGAAGAAGGTCTCTTTCCAGACCCGGCTGATCACTATGCTGGCCCCCGATGAACGGAGTGAGGCGCTTCACTTCGGACATTCTCTATCTCCGACACACCCGCTATCGGGTGTTCTGTATTGCGTATTGCACCCGCCGTCTCTGATGGAGCGCACCAGGCAGGTGTGGCGGGCAATTGATCTCGCATCGCGATGCCGTCAGCCGCGCTCACGTTCGAGTTGACGCCAACGGGAAAGACGTCCTTCCAGCCATTGCACGACCTGCGTCAGCACCACGCCGAGAATGGCGATGATGATAATTGGAACGAAAAGCTTCGCGGTCGCGAATACGTTCGAGAACTCGACAATCATTCCGCCCAATCCGGATATAGCCGTGAAGAATTCGGCAACGATAATGCCGATGATGCACAGTCCGACAGACAGACGGACCCCCGCCATAATGAACGGAAGAGCTGCTGGAAGGATGATCTTGTAGAAGATCTGCGATTCCGTCGCGCAGTAAGCTTTGCCAATTTCCAGCATTGATCCACGCACGTCTCGAATGCCGGAGTAGGTATTGATGATGACCGGAAAGACCGCTGTCGAAGTGAGAATCGTGACTTTCCCCCAGAACCCCAGGCCTGCCCATAGAATGATGAGGGGAATCAACGCCACGCGCGGTATCGCGTAGAGCGCGTTGATGAAGGGATCCAACGTATATTCAACAATCGGCCACTGGGCGATCGCGATACCGAGTCCAATGCCAATGACGATAGTAAGCACAAGCCCCATCATAAATGGGCCAACGCTTTGCATTGTCGCCGTCTGGATCTGACCGGAGTTCCAGAGCTCGATAGCCGCGGCCCATATCGCACTTGGTGATGCCATGAAGATCGGATTTGCATAGCGTCCGAAATATTCCCAGAGTATGAAGAAAATAATAACCGATATCGCCCGAATAGCGTTCGGACTGAAAACATATTTCCGGATCGTAATGGAAAGGGGCACCGGACGCAGCGGTACCGTCCGCCGGTGCTGCTTTGCACCTTCAGAGGGGTGGATATCATCTATGACAGTCATCATTCCATTCCCTTCAAAAGTTGACGCAGTTCACCACGGTACGTGCCGAAACGCGGATCGCTCCGCATGTCGGATCCCAAACGCAGGTCGGCGATTGGTGATTTGAATATTGTATGTATCCGGCCTGGGTTCGTCGCCAGGACGAAGATTCTGTCCGACATAAGGAGCGCTTCGTCGATACTATGTGTAACGAACAGAACGGTAGCCCCGGTTTGCGACCAGATCTGCAGGAAATCATCCTGCAACTGTTCCCGTGTCTGTGCATCGAGAGCTCCGAATGGCTCGTCCATAAGGATGAGCAGGGGCTTTCGTATCAGCGCGCGGGCGATGGCGACACGCTGTTGCATGCCGCCGGAGAGCTCATGTGGATAATGCTCACCGAAACGCTCCAGCCCTACGAGTTTCAGAAGCTCTCGAGCCGCCTCCCGGCGCTCGCTCTCACCCGCTCCGTCAATCTCCAGCGGAAATTCAACATTCCGCAGGGCCGTTCGCCACGGCAGCAGCCCGAAGTTCTGGAATACCATGCAGGCATCCTTCCGGGGCTGTACGACTTCGTCGCCCGCGAACGTAACGCGGCCTTCGTCTGGGCGCATCAAGCCCGCAACGATGCGAAGCAATGTCGTCTTGCCGCAGCCACTTGGACCCAGCAAGGATATGAACTCGCCCTTGTTCACCTGCGCGCTGATGCGATCCAGCGCGACATTCATCAACAGCTGTGGATTCCCGAGCCGCTCGCGGCCAACAAAGAATTTACTCACGTCGTTGAATACAATTATCGGCTCAGAGTGTTGTTGCAACATCGTTTCCCTCGTTATTGGGGGGATTATTTGCAATCGAACGCCCAATTTTGCAATTGGGCGCCACACCATTTATTTGACCGTACCAAGTGACTCAAGTGCTGCATCCACGAACCGCGGTTCGAGTAGCTGCTGTGGATCTATGTCAGTCTTCAGGATATCGAGACTCTTGTTAAGCTCTGCGGTAAACTCCGCAATTTCCGGATCCAGTCCCCCGTTCACACCCCACAGATTGCTTTTGTTCATAGCGAGCACTGCAGCTCTGCAGATTTCGAGTTCGAGATCAGGGATTCGTTCGTGAAGGATCTGAGCGGCTTCCTCCGGATTTTCCATGATCAAGCGCGAACCCCGGATACCTGCTTCCGTAAGGGTTTGGAAAATTTTTGCCAGACGAGGATCGTCCAAACTCTCCTCGCGAACGACATTCCAGACATATCCGAGTTTAGGAAACTCCGAGGATATATTCGTCAGTACTTTGACGGCGTCCCCTCCCTTTGCGGTTGTAATGAAGTTGATCAAGGTCGCGTCAGCGCGCCCGCCGATGACCGCCTGAAGGCGGGCCGCGTGCCCTCCCACCTGGATGAACCTCGACTTGCTTTCATCGACATTATGCTTACGCATGACCATGCGCGGGAGCTGATCTGGCATGCCTCCTGGACCCGACGTCGCGATGATCCTTCCGGCCAGATCTGCAAGGGAGCTACCCTTCGATTCTGCGATGACAAACTCGTAATCAGCAATCGGTTGCCACGAACTAATTGCCTTTATCTTGGCGCCCGCCTCAATTGCCGCAAATATGTTCACTGCCCCAATAGTTGCGATATCGACATCCTTCGACAGAAGTACCCGCATCGCATTGGAGTCGCCTGTCACATATACTTCGTCAATGTGCAGATCTCCGAGCCATCCTTTCTTCTGCGCAACAAACAGGGGTAGGGAGAGCGTTGTGGGGGAGCCTGTGAATGCCATCCTTACTGTTTCAGCATGCGCGGCTCCACCCAATATCGTCGAAAATAACAATAGTCCGACATATATGTCCCTCGCCAAGGCGGAGAGTCCGCGATGGAATCTATTTGTAATACTTTTCATTTTGCGCCTCCATTAATGCTTCGGAGTTGGCCGGCGTCGAGCGGCGTTAGCGTGCGCCCTCTCTGGATGATTGCATATTGACTGACTAGTTAGATTTGTGTCAAGCTCCTCATGCTTACAATCGGTTCCTAGTTGAGCAGTGGCACGGACGGAGAGCGATGCAGATGTCGAGTCCTGCATACTTTTTGTGTTCGGCCGGTGGGATGGGAGGTAACCATAGGTGGAAACCGAAATCGACCGGCTGACCGCATTTGCGACACGTCCAGGGAGGTCGTGCTGTAGAACGCCGTGCTGCGCGTCGTGTTTTTTTGCTGAGCAAAGGAGAAATAATATGGCAGCTCGCCATCCTCGCCCGCCTGAACTGGTGGACGCGTCACTAGAAGAGATTTTGGATAGGTACGTGGCGCGCTTCAGCACGCGTAAGGCGGATTGGGCAGCATTCGAGGACGCCAAGATTGAAGGATACAAGCGCGCGCAGCATCGCTTTATTGGGGCAGGCGGATCCGGCAAGTTCGCTGACGTCAACGTCATCCCTCCGCGCGGATTTACCCTGAGTATTATGTATGTCGAGCCGGGGCAGGGAAATGCGCCCCATACTCATGAGGCAGAAGAGGTTTTCTTCGTTCTCGATGGCTTCCTCGACGTTTTCGTCGAAGACGAGACCGGCAAACGTCTGACCACGCGGCTCGGCAAATGGGAGTGCATCTCCTGTCCGGCGGGCGTCATTCACGGTTACGACAATACCAGCCTTGAACCTTGCTATTTTCAGGTTATGATCGGTCGTGGAATGCCCGAGACTATGGGCTACAAGGATGAGTCGCTGTTCCAGCGTCGGGGCGCGCACCTGTCCCAGGAGGATTTGGACAAGGTCGATGAGCAAAAGTCTGCGTAACGGACTTTAGTCGCGATCAGCGGGGCGGACGGGTGCGTTCGTCCCGCACAGTTTCTGGGTTAGGCCATGAAACCACCGCCATTCGAGTATTTCGCGCCGCGCACTCTTTCCGAAGCGGTGTTTCTACTGGGGCAGTCCGAAAATGCGCGTGTTCTCGCGGGCGGTCAGTCCCTGATGGCAATGCTGAACATGCGCTACGTCTTCCCCGATCGCATCATCGATCTGAACACGATTCCTGAGCTGGACTATATTAGGCAAGATGGCGGGGATATCGTGATTGGCGCCATGACGCGTCAGCGCACGCTCATGACGTCCGATCTTGTTGCATCACATTTGCCACTGATCCCTAAGGCGCTGCGTTACGTCGGTCATATTCAGACACGGAACCGCGGCACATTGGGTGGCAGTCTGTGTCAGCTCGATCCGTCGGCCGAACTGCCGGCCACGGCGATGGCGTGCGACGCAATGCTCGAGGCCACTGGCCCCAACGGAACACGGTCAATCCCGTTTTCCGAGTTTCCGGTCATGTATATGACCCCGGCGCTTGAAGCCGACGAGATCCTGACATCGGTGCGGTTCAAAGCGTGGAATGGGAATGTCGTTACGGGATTTCGCGAGTTTTCCCGTCGGCATGGAGATTTTGCGATCGGCGGTGCAGCGGTGGCCCTCGGACTATCGCATGCCGATAAGATCGAGCGAGCCTCCGTCACTCTTTTCGGAATAGCGGATGCACCCGTCCGCGCCGTACAGGCTGAGGGTCTGTTGATTGGTCAGCAGTTAAGCAGAGAGCTCATTGTCGAAGCATCGCGCCTATGTCTTGGGCTGGCAACTCTTGAAGACAATTACTGCAGCGCTGAGTACCGAAGCCACGTTGCAGCGGCAATGGCCGAGGATGCACTCAGGGAGGCAGCCTCCAACCTTTTCTCGTAAACGGCAAGTCAATGATTTCCGCTCCCTCCACACACACCGTTTCAATAGTCGTCAACGGGCAGCCGCGCTCCGCAAGCGTCGAAGCGCGCACAACTCTCATCGATTTTCTGCGCCACCACCTGAAGCTGACAGGATCGCATGTGGGCTGCGAACACGGCGTATGCGGCGCGTGCACGGTTCTGGTTGACGGGCTTTCCGTGAGAGGCTGTCTCATGCTCGCGGTCCAGGCCGAAGGAAGGCGTGTGGACACGGTCGAGGGGCTTGAGACCACGAAGGGCCTCCATGTTCTGCAACGTTCCTTCATGAAGCATCATGGCCTTCAGTGCGGGTATTGCACCCCTGGCATACTGATGACGCTTGTCGAGTTTCTACGCGATGTGCCCGAGCCAAGCGACGAGGAACTCCGTGAAGCGATTTCCGGCAATCTTTGCCGCTGCACCGGCTACCAAAACATTGTGAAGGCAGCGATGGCCGCGGCAGCCGAAATGCGTTCTGAAGGAGTTCGATGATGCTCGAAAGTGAGCGGGCTTCCTTCATCGGCCAGCGCTATCAGCGGGTCGAAGATCCAAATCTTGTGCGAGGTATGGGCCGTTTCGTCGATGATCTGCACATGCATGATCTGATGGAAGCCGCATTCTTCCGGAGCCCGGTTGCCCATGGCTTGATCCGGTCCATCGACGTGAGTGTCGCGCGTGCTCTGCCAGGCGTTCATGCAGTCTACACGCTGGCTGATCTACGCAAGGTATTGAAAGCGGATCGACTCCCTCTTCAATTTCCAAGCGACGTGCTGCCGCAGGATATTTCGCCGTTCATTCTTGCTGGCGAGGAAGTCAGTTTCGTCGGCGAGGCGATCGCCTTGGTGGTCGCCGAGAATCGCTATATCGCCGAAGATGCGCTCGCGTTGATCGATGTCGACATCGACATTCTTCCCGCTGTTTCCGACTGTCGCGATGCTCTCCTGGACGCCTCGCCTCCTGCGCATGTATCGCGCCCAGGGAATCTGCTGATCGATTTTATCCAGAGCTATGGCGACGCGGGCTCGGCAGTCGCGACAGCGCCGCGACGCGTCTCTCTCAGTTTGAAGCAGCATCGCGGTGGCGCCCATCCCATCGAATGCCGGGGTGTTGTATCGAGCTTCGACCCTGCTGACGGAAAGCTGACCGTCTGGAGCTCGACTCAATTGGCGCACGAAGCACGCTTCTTTATCATGAAGATGCTCGGCATGGACGAGGACCATGTCCGGGTTGTCACGCCGGATGTGGGTGGCGGGTTCGGCGCAAAATTCATCCTGTATCCGGAGGAAGTCGCGATTTCCGCCGCGAGCGTCCTGCTGCAGCGCCCCATCAAATGGATTGAGGACCGGCGCGAGCATTTAATGGCATCAATACAGGAGAGAGATCAGTATTGGGATATCGAAGTCGGTTTCGATGACGATGGAAAGCTTATTGGCGCGCAAGGCACAATGATCTGCGACGCGGGATCCTATACATTTCAGGGAATCAACCTTCCGTATAATTCATCGACGAATTTCCCTGGTCCGTACGTACTTCCGAACTATCACCTTCATGTTTCCGTCGTAGAAACCAATAAGGTGGCAACAGCACCTGTGCGAGGCGCGGGATATCCGGAGGGATGCTTCGCGATGGAACGCGTCATGGACGCCATCGCACGCGAGCTTTCCCTGGATCGGGCGGAAGTCAGGCGTCGCAATCTTATTCCCGCCGACGCAATGCCGTACGAGACGCCGATGAAAGTCCGCTCGAAGAGTGCGGTTGTCTATGACAGCGGTGACTTTCCCGGCTGTCTTGCCCTTGCTCTCGAACGCGCTGATTATGCGAATTTTTCCCAGCGCCGCAAAGAGGCGGCGCGTGAAGGCCGGTTGCTCGGATTCGGTATGGCGACCGGATTGAAGGGATCCGGACGTGGCCCCTTCGAGTCTGCGATCGTGCGCGTAGGTCGATCCGGACTCGTCTCGATCTATACGGGCGCGATGGCAATGGGCCAGGGCCTCAAGACGATACTCGCTCAGATCGCGGCGGACCAGATCGGCGTTCGGCCCGAGAACATCGTCGTCACAAGCGGCGACACCTCGACTATCCAACTGGGGCTTGGCGGCTTTGCCAGCCGGCAGACCGTGACCGCAGGAAACTCCGTACATCTTGCTGCGTGTGCCGTCCGGGCGAAGGCCTTACAGGCTGCTGCGATCATGCTGGAGGTTCCGGAGGAGAATCTCGATATCATCGACGGCATGATCGGGGAAAAGGGCAAGAATCGCCGCATATCCTTGGCCGATATCTCCGATAGTCTCGCTGGGGCTCCAGGTTACAAGATCCCGGTTGGCCTCGCGCCCGGGCTGGAGGCGGCGGTCAACTTCGAGACCTCTGCACTCACGTATGGTCTCGGCGCCCACGCTGTGGAACTGGAGGTCGATGCAAGAACCGGTGCTGTCAAGCTTCTGAACTATGTCGTCGTTAACGATTGTGGCCGTGTCATCAATCCGATGACGGCCGAGGGGCAGATCCACGGCGGGGTCGTGCACGGGATTGGCAACGCGCTTTTCGAATGGATGGGCTATGATGACAACGCTCAGCCGTTCACAATGACTTTTGCGGAGTACCTGCTTCCGACGGCGCCGGAAATCCCCCCCATCGATGTCAATCTCGTCGAGTATCCAAGCCCCAAGAATCCGCTCGGGGTGAAGGGAATCGGAGAGTCTGGAACGGTGCCCGCAGCGCCTGCGATCATCTCCGGCATCGAAGATGCGCTTCGTGACTACGGTGTGACAATCTCAGAAACCCCGATCAATCCGGCACGTCTTTTCCAATTGATCAACAGCGCCCGGCGTGTCGCCTCTGCAAGTGAGGGTGATGTGCATGGGGCGTTGAATCTGTCCGCCGTCGAATGACTTGTGTCCGGGTTGGCCGCCACCACCCTGTCGATACCCGGGATCGTCATCAGCCGCGTGAAGATCGTCACTTTCGCCTGTCTCATGCTCAAACACGCCCTGTACTCGCAACAGGTTCTAACGGCCTCTAGCTTCACGCCCGGATGATCTCGATCGTCTCCATCGCATCGAGCCGTGGCAGGGTAAGACGGAGGTAGTCGCCATCCCGCTCCACGGGCAGTTCCTGCCCGGCGAAGACCAGCCGCGCGGTTGTTGCCGTAAAGCCAGCGGGCGCGCGCAATGCGATGGTCAGCCCATGAAGCGGCACCAGCTCCTCGATGATGCGGCGCTGCCCGGTGTTGAAGCTGCCGGGCGACGAGAAATTGACGAGCGACAGGACAAGCCGATCCTCGCGCTCCAGCAAAGCCAGATCGATGAGGCCCGGCCCCTCGACGCGCAGCACGTCCCGGAAACCGGCTGCTGCTTTCACCGCATTCGCCAGGAGACGGAACAGATCGCGCAGACCGTAGCGGAAGCCGATCAAATCCGGCTGCCAGGGGAAATGCACGACGCGTCCGGGGCCGGCGGCGAGGTCGAGCACCATTGGATAATCGGTGACATGGTCGATGACATTGAATTCCGGCACACTGATGCCGCTGCCGACCTCGCCCTCGACCGGGGGTACGAGAGTGAGCGGCGCGGCCGTCGTTTCGCCGTTCGGCGTCCGCACGAACACGATGTCGCCCGCAACCGGTAACAGGTCCGTGCCGTCGAAGCCCGCCATCAGCGGATCTGCCGGCGTGCGGATCACGGCATAGGCGGCACGCAGATTGGTCCACGTGACGCCCGTCTGGGCGACACCCGCCAGCCGCGTCAGCAGCGGTGTCTCGCGCGGATTGCCGAGGTCGTCGAAGTCGCCCGAGCGGTAGGTCGAGACCAGATGACCGCCTCCCCTGACGTAGGCTTCCAGTGCTTCGCAGGCCGCGTCGGACAGGCAGGCCGCGTTGGGAAGAACGATGGCACGGTAGCGCCTCAGCGCGTCGAGGGTCAGCCGGTTGCCCGACAGAATGTCGAAGGGGATGCGCTGATCCATCATCGCGTTGTAGGCACCGCGAAAATGGTCGAGATAGCGCCCGGTCGGATCCTGATGACCGATATTGTCGAGACTGTGCCGTGAATAGACCAGCCCGACCTCCGCGGCGGAACGGTTGCCGAGATAGGTGTCACGATTGGCCTTGAAGCAGGCGAACGTCTCGCGCAGAGCGTCGAGGCCGCGCTTGTCGAAATAGCGTTCCTGGTACCCAGTGACATGGATCCACGGCATGACGCCCTGCGCCATGATCTGGCCGGCCCACATGCGGTTCTCCGCTGCCGGCACGCCGTAGAACCGCCACCACGGCAGGAAATAGCTGACAGTGATGCCGCCCCCTTTCTCAGGGGCGAGTTCGCGCATGTACCGAGCCTCGAGCCCCGGCCAGAACATGTTGGTGTAGCGTCGCTGTGCCTCCAGCACGATGCCGTCCTGATGCGGCTCGGTATAATCGAGATCCCAGCCCCCGACGCGCGAATGGTCCCAGGACTCGGCCACCTGGCTGAGCGGGATCCAGGCGCATTCCGGGCGAATGCGGTTCTTCAGCGCCTGTACTTCGGCATTCCACTCGGCGATGCATTCGTAGCGCCATTCATTGTATTGGCGCCACGTCTCATCGGCCCAGTTCTCCTGAGGCAATGCCTTTCCTGTGCGTATGCGAAATTTCGTCTGGCACACGCCGCAATGGCATTGAGGCGTGTGCCAGGGCGAAAACTGCGCCGCATTGGCCCAAAGCGCGTCGAAGGGATAGCGCATCAGCATCTCCTCGATGACGCGCATCATGAAATCGCGGTAGTAGCCGCCATTCGGGCAGGTGATGAAGTGGCCGTGTACGCCGATCGGCTTGCCGTTCCTGTCCTGGGCGAACCATTCCGGCCGTTCCTCGTAGAGCGCACGCGAGGCCATGGAGGGGTCGATGCGGGCAATCGGGCGGATGCCCCGTTTCCGGAGGGCTTCGATCATGTCGGCTGGCAGGTCGCGGTCTCCGAGCCCCGCCGCACGCGGATGATGCTTCACCTGGGTCGGATAGAAGGCGACGATGCCGCCGACCGAGAAGCCGAGCGCATCGAGCGAGAAGGATCGGGCGAAATCCGCCATCTTCTCGGCGTCCCAGCTTCCCGCATCTCCCTCGCGCAATGTCATGATCATGACGAGCGAGCGCTTGAGCCAGCTATGGTCGATCGTTGAAGTCATCTTGGTCCCTATGGTCATACGACCGCGAACGATGGGCCGGTCACCGGGGCGACATCGGCTTTCGTCAGGCGGCGCGGCTGGTTAGAAGCGGGTCGGCGTTCAGCAGTTCACGGGTGTAGGGATGCTGCGGGTCGGTGAAGATTTGCCGCGTCGGCCCCTGTTCGACGATGATGCCCTTCTTCAGGACGAGCACGCGGTCCGCGAAGCTGCGCACCACCGGCAAGTCGTGGGCGATGAAGAGGTAGGACAGGCCGAACTCGTCCTTCAGCCGCTTCAGCAGCGCGATCACCTGCGCCTGTACCGAGACGTCGAGGGAAGATACCGCCTCGTCGCAGATGATGATCTCCGGCTTCAGCGCCAGGGCGCGGGCAATGGCAATGCGCTGCCGCTGGCCGCCGGAGAATTGGTGTGGATAGCGAAGGGTATGCTCGCGCTTGAGCCCTACCTCCTCCAGGAGATCGCCGACCCGCTGGGGCCACAGCGGGTGGGGCAGCGCATCCCTGTGAATTGCCCATGGTTCGGAAACGATCTCGAACACGTTCATGCGCGGATTGAGCGAGGCCGTCGGGTCCTGGAACACCATCTGGATTTGCCGCCGGGCGAGATCCCTCAGCTCGGACGTGGCATGGATGAGGCTCTGGTCGCGATAAAAGGCATCGCCTCCGGTCGCCTCATCGAGCCCGATCAGCGTGCGCACCAGCGTCGACTTCCCCGATCCGGATTCCCCGACGATACCGAGCGTCTCGCCGCGCGCCAGTGTGAAGGATACGCCGTCGAGCGCGAGGACGGGCGGGCGCGTCGTGCGGAACAGGCCGCCGCGGCTGGCATATTCCTTGGAAAGCTTCTCCACGCGAAGCAGCGCCTCCTCTTTCTGCGCGGCCGGCACGCGCGGTTCGGGAAAGCCGTGCCGGCCTGGAATGGAGTCGAGCAAGGTGCGCGTGTAGGGGTGCTGAGGTGTCCCGAACACTTCTTTCACCGTCCCGGTCTCGACGATGCGCCCGCCATTCATGATGGCGACGCGATCGGCCATGCCCGCGACGATCCCGAGATCGTGGGTGATCATCAGAAGGCCCATGCCGCGTTCGCGTTGCAACTCCTTCAGAAGCTTGAGGATGCGCGCCTGCACGGTGACGTCGAGTGCCGTGGTCGGCTCGTCGGCAATCAGGAGATCCGGGTTCAGCGCGATCGCCATGGCGATCATGATCCTTTGCCGCTGGCCGCCGGAAAATTGATGCGGATAGTCGCTGAAGCGCCCCGCCGCATTGGGGAGGCCGACATGCTCCAGCAATTCCAGCGCCTTCGCGTCCGCCTCATGGCGCGCCACGCCGTGCGAGCGGAAGGTTTCCGCCACCTGCCAGCCAATCGGATAGACCGGGTTGAGCGCCGCCAGCGTGTCCTGGAACACCATGGCGATGCGCGAGCCATTGATCTCGCGCTGCCGCCCGGGCGAGACCTTCAGCAGGTCCTCGCCCTTGTAAAGCACCTCGCCCGCGGTGATACGCCCCGGCGGGATGTCGATCAGCCCCATCAGCGCGGAGGAGGATACGCTCTTGCCCGAGCCGCTTTCGCCGAGAATGGCGAGCGTTTCCCCGCGGTCGATGTACCAGGAGACATCGCGTACCGCGGAGACGACGCCGTTCTTGGTGTGGAACTCGACGGAGAGGTTGCGGACCTCCACGAGATGGTTGTCCGTTTCAGTCATTGCTGCCGCTCCCGTTGCCGCTGTTTCTGGCCTCAAGCCGCCAACGCTGAACCGGATCGGTGACGATGCGAATCCAGTTGGCGAGAAGGTTGAGGGACATGGTCGTCAGCGTGATCGCCAGGCCGGGCCAGAACGCAACCCACCAGGCGGTGGCGAGATAGCTCTGCCCCTGCGCCACCATCGCGCCCCAGGTGAATTCCGGTGCCTGAATGCCCAGTCCGAGGAAGCTCAGACTCGATTCGGAAAGCATGACGAAGGCGAATTCGAGCGTGGCGATCGTGACAAGCGTCGGCGTTACCGTGGGGCGGATGTGCCGCCACACCAGCCGCCAAGGCGAGGCACCCATCGCCTTCGCAGCCAACACGAACACGCGTTCGCGGACTTCCAGCACCTCGGCGCGCGTGGTGCGCAAATAGATCGGTATGCGCGTAATGGCGAGCACGAGAATCATATTCCCGACGCCCGCGCCCATCACATAGAGCACGATCATTGCGAGCAGCAGGGAGGGAAAGCTCATGAGCACGTCGGCGCCGCGCATGATGATGCCGCTTATCCAGTCGTTCCGGAAACCCGCGATGAAACCGAGCAGCGAGCCGATGAGCAGCGACGTCAATACCGCGCCGGTCGCCACCAGCATGGTGTTCTGGGCCCCCACGGCGATACGGGCGAGGATGGAGCGGCCGAGCGAATCCGCGCCGAGGACATAGTGCCAGCCCAGATGGGTCGAAAGGGGCGGGGCGTTGCGGGCCATCAGGTTTATCTTGCCGGCGCTGCCGCCGAACAGCCACGGTCCGAAGATCGCGAGGAAAACGATCAGGATGAGAAACAGAACGGCTGCAAAAGCAAATTTGTCGCGCCACAGCAGGCCGGTCGACTGGCGCCAGATTGAAGGTTCCGTCATGGCGAGGTTGGGGGCCGTCATGGTCATCCTGCCCTCATGTATGCTTGATGCGTGGATCGAGCAGCGCATAGGCGAGATCGACCACGATGTTGAGCAGGAAGATGGCGCAGGCCGTGACGATCACGCCGGCCTGTATGACCGCAAAATCGCGGTACTGAATCGCCTCCATCATCAGGCGGCCCACACCGGGGAAGCCGAAAATCACCTCGATCACGACCGCGCCGTTGATCATGCCGGAGGCCTGATCGCTGGCTACGGTGATAATCGGCAACATGGCATTGCGCAGGGCATGGACGAAAACGATAATGCGTTTTTTCACGCCCTTGGCGCGGGCTGTTTTGACATAGGCGGAGGACAGCGCGGTGATCATCGATCCGCGCACAACCTGCGCCAGCAGCCCGCACGGCCGAACGGCCAGCACGATCACCGGCAACACCCAATAGGCGGGGCCGCCTATGCCGGAGGTCGGCAGCCAGCGCATCCAGACCGCGAACACGAGAACGCTCACCAGAGCGAGCCAGAAATTCGGCACGCTCGCTCCGCAGAGCGAAATGATGTTGACGAAGCGGTCGAGCACGCCGTTCGGGCGAAGCGCGGCCATGGAGCCGGCGACGATGGCAACGACCAGCGCGAGCGCCATCGCCAGGACCGCGAGCATAAGCGATATGGGGAAGGCCTGCATCACCAGCCCCAACGCCGGACGCTCGAGGCGCACGGAATTGCCGAAGTCAAGCTGCACCAGATTGACCAGGAAGCGCTGGAACTGGACGATCAGCGGATCGTCGAAGCCGTTTGCCTTGGAGAAAGCCGCACGGACATCGGCCGGCGTGTCGATCGGCAGATAGAGGTCGGTCGGATTGCCTGTCAGCCGTGCCAGAAAGAATACGAGGATGATCAGCCCCATGATCGAAATGGTGCTGTGGAGCATGCGCTTCGCAACGTAGCCGTTCACGGTCGTTCTCCCCTGTTGTCCGCGCGAGGTGTCGTCAAGTCCGCCAAGGGCAGCACCGCTTGGCTCATCGACACCACCTGGCTCATTTGGTGTCGGCGTATTCGCCGTTTTGTCGACGCACTATCTCGCGCTCGGCGGGGGTTTCCCACTGCTGGGCATAGTCGCTCTGTTCCCAGGCTTCGAGATCGAGCAGCCCGATGCCCATGCCGAATCCGGGTTCGCTGGTATAGGTGTTCACCATGAAGGCGAGCCATTTTCCGTCCGGACTGACATTGGAGTTGCTCGCGCGCCATGGCTTGCGGTCGAACATCCGCGTCATGCGTACGCGTCGTCCGGAGCCGTCGAGCTTCAGCTTCCACAGATCGATCGGCGGAAATTGATCGACGAAGTCGCAGGAGGATTCCAGACAGATGTGCTGGTGGTCGGGAAAAATGCCTTCCGGCTCATTATGGGTGAGGGGTTCGTCGATATAGGTGCGGACATCCAGGGTCTTCAGATCGATGCCGCGGGTCTGCGTCTTCCATGTCGTCGAGCGGTCGCGCGGACCGATATATTCAGCCATGATCACTTCCGTGTCGTTGTTGCGGAAGTCCTGCGGCTCGGGCCGGCGCTCGCCGCTGGGCGTGCGGTATATCGGGCGCGTCGCACCGAGTTCCGCACCCCTCGGGCCGTATTCCAACTCGGTCACATAGCATTCGAAATCGCTGATGGTGCCGAGCCGCGGATCGTGTTCACCGTGGCGGGAATAGGTGATGCGGTCGGCGATCGACGAGACGCCGATCCCCTCGAAGAGAGTGAGCCCCATCGGCCGTGGCGGGTGGCGGGCATCCTTGTCCATGTACCAGAGTTCGGATTCGACATAGCGGCTGACGTGATGATCCTTGAACTCTTTCGGGCCGATCAGCAGGTAATCTCCGTTGCGCAGAAACAGCACGCGGAGGAAGGCGTGATGCGCGCCGAGATCGCCCGTGAGATTGCGGATTTGCCGTGTCTCGAGATCGATCTCGTGGACGTCGCCGTAGGCTTTTTCCACGAAGGCGATACGCTTGCCGTCCGGAGACCAGTATGGCCGCGCGCCGTAGCTGCACAGTTTCTGATGGAAAGGCGGCGGGTTGTCGAGAATATGCTCGCCTTCGTAGGGAGCATTGTCCCACTTGTAGATGGGCATGGATTTTCCTCTCTCTCTCTCTCTCGGCGGTTCGTTTCGCTTGTTTCAGGGGCGATGTCTGGGGACCCGCACTCCCTGAGCGGGGCGGCCGTCGCTTGCGTCACGCGGCCGCCACCCTGTGGGTCGCTGTGGTGTGCGGGCTACTTGAACGTGATACTGCTCAGTTCGAGTTTGCCTTGGGTCGTGAAATCGGGCTCGTAGGACACACGCTCGCCGACCCGGATGTAGCTCACCACGTGGAAGAGCAGCACGTCGGGAATGATGTCTTCCTGTACGATGCGGTTCGCCTGCTGAAACAGTTGACGGCGCTCGTCTCCGGTGGCCGCTGAGGCTTCGTTCAGCAATTTGTCGAGATCGGGGTCGGAGACGTTACTCAGCCCGCCGTCTGACGTGTAATAGACGATCATGGTGTAGAACGCGTCCCCCGACACGTTGTCGTGCAGCTCATGCACCATGGAGGCCGGGCGGTCGGCGGGATAGGGCTTCCGACGGATGGCGGAGTGCTGGATTTTGTCGACCATCACGATCTTCACATTGAGGCCGGCCTCCCCCCAATATTGAACCAGCGTTTCCAGCATCTCGGAGAGATTGGCCTCCATGAATTCGCTGCCGTAGAGCAGAATCTCCTGGTCGACCGGAACGCCGTCACGTCGGGCTTCTTCGACCAGGGCTTTCGCCTTGGCCGGGTCATGGGGCCACGGCTTGAGATCGGGATTGTAGCCGTTCACGCTCGACAGCATGTATTGACTCGCCGATACCGAGAGCGGGCTGACGATGGTGCCGATGAAGGCGTCGCGGTCGATGGCGAGATTCAAGGCTTCGCGCACGCGTTTGTCGTTCAGCGGCGGCTTATCCATGAAGATGCGGATACGGCTCGTATCGGCGTTGAGATAGCCGATATCCGTCTCGTCGTTCGTCGCGTCCTGCGGAGCAAGTTGCAGCGCAATATCCGCCTCGCCAACCTCGACCATGGAAGCGCGCAGCGCGGGCTCGGAGCGCCAGACATAGGTCGCCTTTGCGACCTGCGGGGCTTCGCCCCAATAATCGGCGAAACGGGTCAGCACGAGACTCTGCGCCGGATCCCAGCTCGTGAAGACGTAGGGACCGGTACCGACCGGATGACGGGTTGCCTCGGTCATCGACGTGCTCGGCGCCGTGATCGCGGTCTGGGCGAGGCTGAGCGGCATGAGCGGCATCGGCTCGCTCGTGACGATGTCCAGCGTGTGGTCGTCGATCACCTTGGTTTCGAGCGTGATGCTCCCGAAGGAACGGATCTTGTCGCGGCAGGCGATTTCCGGGACGAACTGTCGCTTGAGTGCCGTCACCGCGGCTTCGGCGTTGAAGGGCGCGCCATCGTGGAACTTGACCCCCTCGCGCAGCTTGATGCGCCAGGTATTGGGATCGACCTGAGTCCATTCCGTGGCAAGGTTGGGTTGCGGCTGGCTGGTCTCGGGATCGAGTGTGAGCAGTGTCTCGATCACGTTCTCCTTCAATACCTGGCCGATATAGCTGGTGGAATTCATGTGGCAGGGCTCCACTACGTCCACGGCCGAGGCCATGACGATCCGTATATCCCTGTTGCCGTCCTGTGCCAGGGCCGGCGACAGGAGGAGGCCGGAGCAGAGCGCAGCGCTTATGGATAGGTATATATTTGTTTTCATTGATGTTTCTCCCTGTGATTTTTGTTTTCTCGTTCCGAAACGGGCTGTGGCCGGGGTCCGGCTGTCGTCGTGCTTACAACGAACTGACGCGGTGATCGGCGCTGGCCAGCCAGTCGGGGCTGATTTCGACACCCCAGCCGGGACCCGCGGGCACTTCGATATGGCCGTCGATCACGGTGAAGGGATCGGAGGCGAACATCCCCTCGATCCACTGCGGATCTTCGATGCTGAGTTCCATGAAATGCCCGGCGTTCGGCAAGGCCGATTGCAGATGAACGGTGAAGACAGAAACCATCGAGCGATTGGCGGCGTGGGGCGTGCACGGCAAGCCGGCCTCCTGCGCCATGCGCGCCACACGCAGCGCGCGGCTGATGCCGCCGACATAACACACATCGGGTTGCACGATATCCGCCGCTCCCATGCCGATCATCCGGCGGAACTGGGCGAGGTCCACCTCCTGCTCGCCCTGCGAAACCGGGATGGCCAGCGCCGCCGCGACCTCGGCGGTCCATTCGAGTTCAGGGTAGGGGCATGGCTCCTCGAAATGACCGATCCTGTAGTCCTCGAGCATCCGCCCCACTTCAATGGCATGCTTGGGGGTGAAGCCGCTGTTCGCATCGCAGAGCAGTTCCGTCCCGTCACTGAGGGCCTTGCGTACAGTGGGAACGATCGTTTCGGTTCGACCGGGCCAGCGGTCGACGTCATTGCCGAAATTGTTGCCGATGCGGATCTTGAATGCCCGGAAGCCTTTCTCCTGCTGGAGCCGAACCAGGCGCTCGGCCTCGTTTTGGGGGGTGATGTCGCGGAGCATGCTGGAGCCGTAGACGGCCTGGCGCGTCTTCGTGCCGCCGAGCAGCGCCGCCACGCTTTTGCCCTTGCGCTTTCCCTTGAGGTCCCAGAGCGCCGTGTCGATGCCGGAAATGGCACGGCAGGTGTAGGAGCCGGGAAACTTGTGCGCGCCGATCCAGCAGCGCTCGACCAGGGTGTCGATGTCGTCAGCTTCGGCACCGAGCACGACCGGGGCCATCTGGCGATGCAGAATGGCAGAGGTGATATCCGCATTATAGGGCGCGACCTGACCGTAGCCTTGCCGCCCGTCCTCGGTTGTAATGCGTACGACGCCGACGAACTCCGTGGAGAAGGTCTCCACACTCGCAATCTTCTGCATTTCCATCCCTGTCATGCGCGGCCCGTTTGTCGGACCATTTTCAAGGGATGCTAAAGCCAAACTTTTTCATTGTTAATTGGACAAATATTCCTTTCATTATATACGAAAAGTATCGGATGGTGTTTCCATGGACAAGTTGCGCGATATTGAGACCTTCATCGCCGTGGTCGAGGCCGGCAGCTTCGCGAAAGCTGCCGGGATCATCGGTGTGACTCCGGTCATGATCGGGCGGCGTATTACCCAAATCGAGCAACGGCTTGGCGGCACGCTCCTTGAGCGCAGCACGCGACGGCTTGCCCTGACCGCGGAAGGGGAACGCTATTACCGCTACGGTCTTCACATGATAGCGCGCCTGCGCACGGCGGAGCGATTGGTGAGCGACGGGCGCGACTATGCGACGGGTCAACTCATCGTGACCTGCTCGTCGAGTTTCGGGCGTCAGCATGTCGCGCCGCATTTGCATGAATTCATGCACGCCAACCCGGATGTTCATGTCTCGCTCAACCTGAGCGACCGCGTCGTCGATATCGTGCGGATGGGTTATGCGATCGGTATTCGCACCGGTCCCGTTATGGATCCGCATCTGGTGGCGACACGTCTTGCCTCCAATCGCATGGTGGTCTGCGGCACGCAGGCCTATTTCGATCGGCACGGTGTGCCGCTGACACCCGAGGACCTCCTTCACCACAATTGCCTCACTTATAACGAGCATGGCGGTCAGGCACGTGGTTGGCACTTCCAGAAGGCGGGACAGCCGATTGTCGTCCGGCCCGGCGGCACCCTCGCGAGCAATGACGGGACCATGCTTACACGCTGGACCCTGGAGGGTCGCGGCATCGCGTGGCGTCCGCAATGGGAGATGGCGAAGGCGATGGCCGCAGGTGAGGTCGTCACGGTGCTCGACGACTTCGCCCTGCCGGATCAGGACATCTTCGCCACCTACCCGCCGCAACGTCCGCTGCCGGCCAAGATCCGTCTCTTTATCGATTGGCTGCGTCAGATTTATGCCCAGCCCGGCTATTGGGCTTCGGCCGGTCCACTCCGGGGGAGGGGAGACGATTCGGCATGAACCGCTACAAGGAGATTCGCGCCTTCGTTGCCGTTGCCACCGAGGGTTCGATCGCCAAAGCCGCGATTAAGGAAAAGGTCACGTCCGGTATGCTCGGCCGACGCCTCGACGAATTGGAGAAGCGGCTCGGTGTGCGGCTGCTTCACCGGACCACGCGTCTGCTTACCCTCACTGAACAGGGACGGTTATTCCTCAAGCATTGCGAAGATCTGCTGATCGACCTCGAACTCAGCGAGGCGGAGATATTTCCCGACACATCGGAAGTGAGCGGGCAGATGCTGGTGCTGGCTCCGCCTTATTTCGGGCGTGAGCACGTCGCCGCCCATGCCGGCACCTTCGCCGCCGCTCATCCGGCGGTGCGGCTCTCCTTCAATCTGAGCAACGACTATCCCGACCCGGTTCAGGAAGATTACGACCTGTGCATCCGGATCGGGGACGTCATCGACCCTCATTTCGTGACGACCAAACTCGCCCCCAATCGACGCGTCGTCTGCGCCACTCCTGCGTATTTCGCAAAACACGGTGTGCCGCGCACGCTCGAGGATCTCGCGCACCACAATTGTCTCGCAGTCAATCTGCAGGCAAACCGGCAACGTGAGTGGCTGTTTCAGGAGGACGGCAAGCTGGTCTCGGTAAAGGTGGACGGCAATATCGACTGCAGCGACGGGGAAGTGCTGTTCCAATGGTCGCTGAGTGACGATTGCCTCGCCTGGCGCTCGACATGGGAGGTCAACGCCCAGCTTGCCACCGGCAAACTGATCAGTGTCCTTGACGAATATGCGCTACCGAGCTTCGACATAACGGCTGTTTATCCACGCAACAGGCCGTCCCGCCTTGCCCGGCTGTTCATCGCGCACCTGCAGGCAATCTATGCCCGGCCCGGTTATTGGGCTGGATGACACCCCACGACCGCGCCGGCATGGGCATGGCACAGGTCACGGCAGCACGCTTTGCCGTTGATGCGCCCGCTTGACATTTCGTTTCGAACGAAACAAACATCTGCATTATCGGGTACGAGAGACCCTGGGGAGGAACAAATGAGACTGTTGATTCAGCTTTCACTCGCAGCAATCGTGTCGTCGGCATCCGTGGGGCAGGCGACGGCGCAGGACGCCTATACGTTGGGCGCGCTCTATCCGCTTAGCGGTCCCACAGCGGCCTTCGGCGAGATGTATCGTCGGGCGACGAACCTTGCCGTCGAACAGATCAACAATGACAAGCTGCTTGAGAAGCCGTTGAAAGTAGCGTTCGAAGACAGTCAGGCCCAGCCGCAGGCGGCTGTCGTCGCGATGAACAAGCTTGTGCGGGTCACACAGGTGCCGGTTGTATTCACCGGTTTTTCGGCAGTTTCCAAGGCGATCGCTCCGATCGGCGGTCGCGGCGAAGTGCTGGTCCTCAATGGCGGCGCTTCGTCTCCGGATCTCGCGGGCCTTTCGCCTTATTTCTACAACGTTATTCCGCTGGCAAACGACGAAGTGACGACGCTTCTGCCCTACCTGGCCAATAAGGGAGTCAGGAAGATCGCCCTCGTCTATGTCGACGATCCGCTCGGGCAGGCGGTCGTCAAGACATTGGAGACGGACACCGTCAAGAATGAACAGGAACTGGTCGGCGCATTCGCGATCTCGAGCTCGACATCCCAATTCGCCAGCATTGCGGCCAAGGTGCGTGATACCGGGGCCGATGCCGTGTTCCTGGCCTACTTCGGCCAGCAGCTTATCTCGCTGGCGAAACAGCTGCGCGACGCCGGAGTGGCTGCGCCGTTCGTCGGCATTTCGACGATCGGCGATCCGAATTTCATCGCCGACCCGGCAGGCGACGGCACCATTTACGTGAGCCAGAAGACCGATTGGAGCTCCAGCGATCCGCTTACGCGCCGCTTCGTCGATGCGTATCGCAAGGAGTATGGCAAGGAGCCCACGCCCTATGATGCGAACTACTACAACGCAACGATGATCGTCGCCAAGATCATCAAGGAATTGGAGAACTCGAAAGCCGACGTCACAGGCAAAGCAATTCGCGACAAGTTGGCCGAGATCAAGACCTTCGATGTGGTGGGCGGGAAGCTGACCTTTCATGACGACGGAACGGTGACCGTGCCCAGTCAGGTCAACCTCATCACCGACAAGTCGGTTCAGGTCGTGCAATAACGCGCTGCCTCAGGACGGGATCTGGCAATGCTTCTCTTGCAGTTACTGTTGGATGGCCTCCAGTCCGGCGCCATCTATGCCCTCATGGCGGTGGGTTTCGCCATCATATTCGGCACGACCCGCGCCTTTCATTATTCGCATGGCGCAGCTTACCTGATCGGAGGTTATGCATTCTA
The DNA here is from genome assembly GCF_053570585.1 of Pseudochelatococcus sp. B33. Taxonomy (NCBI): domain Bacteria; kingdom Pseudomonadati; phylum Pseudomonadota; class Alphaproteobacteria; order Hyphomicrobiales; family Chelatococcaceae; genus Pseudochelatococcus; species Pseudochelatococcus sp. B33. The sequence continues at coordinate 87,890 of NZ_JBSEFH010000004.1, forward strand.
TTTCAGCGTCTCGGTCCTCGCGCAGAACTGGTTCGTCTCATTCCTCGCGGCGATGGTTCTCGCCACGGCCTTCGGCGCCTTCGTCCAGCTGGCGATCTATCGGCCAATTCAGCGGGACGCAGGGTCGTTTTTCACAATCTTCGTGGCCTCGTTCGGCGTCGCCGTCGTCGTGGAGAACCTGATTGCGATGTATTTCGGCAGCGGGTTCCTCTCCGTGACGTCGCCATTCTCCCGCGCGGAACAATATGCGGGCCTCTATATCTCGAAACTCGGCCTCACCACCATTGTCGTCGCGCCCTTGATCTTCTTCCTGCTGAATGCGTTCTTCGAACGAACGCGGATCGGCCTGGCGCTGAGAGGCTTGTCGGACAATCCGGAACTGGTCGCGGTGTTCGGTCTCTCCTCGCGCCGTCTGTGTCTCATCGCTCTGATGCTGGGTTCGGCGCTCATCGTGCCCGCCGCCGTCTTCCAGACGATGACCGCGGGCCTCACCCCCTCGGCGGGCCACCGTGTCATGCTGATCAGCCTTGCTGCCACGATCATTGGCGGGATCGGGAGCCCCCGTGGTGCGGGAATGGGCGGTCTGCTTCTCGGCATTGCCGAAAGCCTTTCATTCTGGAAGTTGCCGACGGGGTGGAGCGACGCCGTTACCTTCCTCATCCTGCTCGCCTTCATTCTGTTGAAGCCATCGGGCCTGCTCGGCCTCAGAGCACGGGTCTAGGAGGGTCGCCATGCTCAACTATATCGCAAACCTGGTCACTGTGACCGGCACGAGCATGATCCTCGCTCTCAGCCTGAACCTGCTCATAGGCTACGCCGGGATTTTTTCCATGGCGCATGCCGTGTTCTATGGCGTCGGCGCCTATGTGGCAGCTTTGCTGGGGCTGTATTATTCGGCAGACCTCGCAATCGCCATTCCGCTTGCGATGGTATCCGGAGCATGCGCGTCGCTGCTGATCTCGATTCCGGCGCTCCGGGTGCGCGGCGAATATTTTGTCGCCGCATCGCTCGGCCTGCAGGTGATTGCGACGACGATCTTCGAGCAGTGGGAATCGGGCACCGGCGGTCTGAGCGGGCTGACCGGAATTCCGGTCGCGGAACTTTTTGGATACGAGCTCTCGTCGCCGACGTCGTTCATGGTCGTCACGATTGCATGCGTCGTGCTCGTTGCTCTGGTGGTGACCTGCCTGTTGCGGACGTCATTCGGCAGAGATCTCCGCACGATCCGCGACGATGAGACTGCCGCAGGCGCCATTGGAAAGAACGTTACCGCCATCAAGGCCATCGCCGTGGCGGTATCGGCCGCACTCTGCTCTCTCGGCGGCGTCCTCTATGCTTACAACATCGCGTTCGTGAACCCGGAAAGCTTCACGCTCAATCTTTCCGTCCTGGTGATGGCGATGGTGATCATCGGCGGAGCAGGAACGACGATCGGTCCCGTCGTGGGCGCTGCGATCATTCAGTTCCTTCCGGCCGGGCTGAGCTGGTTGCCCCTCCCGAGCCACAACATCGGATACCTTCAGCAAATTCTCTATGGGATCACCATGATCTTGCTGATGATTTATCGGCCTGCGGGATTGCTTGGCAAAGCGAGGGCGAAAGCATGACCGTTCATGGAAAAGTCGCTCTCCAGCTGACAGGCGTCAGCAAGCACTTCGGTGGCATAGCTGCGGCCAACAAGGTCAACCTGTCACTGCCTTATGGCGCTGTTACCGGGCTTGTGGGCCCGAACGGCGCCGGCAAGACCACGATGTTCAATCTCATCACCGGCCATCTCCGGCCGGATGAAGGGAGCGTGACCCACGATGGCGTTTCCATCGTTGGTCTGTCGCCCCGAGCAATCTCGCTGCGCGGCATCGCACGCTCCTTCCAGGCCCTGAGGCTGTTCAACCATATGACGGTGCAGGAGAATATCCTGACGGTCACGGAGCAGAGCCCCTGGTCGTTTCTGTCGTCCGGCGCTGAACAGCGCGCACGGCTCGAACGGTCGGAAGAAATCCTGGAGCAGGTTGGACTGGCACATCGACGAAACGAGCTTGCCGTCGACATCTCCTATGCCGAGCAGAAGTTTCTGTCGCTCGGACGCATTCTGGCGATGCAGGCCACGGTCTGGCTGCTGGACGAGCCCGCCTCGGGGCTCGACCTCAGCTCATACGAGCGGTTCTTCGCGATCTTGCGCAAGCACGTGGAGGCGGGCGTCGCCATCTGCCTGATCGAGCACAATCTCGACATCGTCAGGGGGATTTCCGATCGAATAGCGTTCCTCGAACGCGGCACTGTGCTCGATCAGGGAGAGCCCGAGAGAATACTGGGCGACCAGCGGCTGACAGCGATATACTTCGGGGAGACAGTGTGATGCCTTCTCAGCCTCTCGACTGGTCCGTCAGAAACGTCTCCGCCGGCTACGGCGACCGGCTGGTGCTGGACGATATCAGCTTCGATCTCGGCGAAAGCCAGACAATGGCGCTCATCGGCCACAACGGCGCCGGCAAGTCGACCCTGCTCAAAGTCCTCTACGGCCTGCTGCCGAAGAGCAGCGGCACCGTCCATTGCCGTGGCGTCGCGCTCGATGAAACGCCGCCGGCCGAGCGTATGCGGTTCGGGATTTCCTACATGCCCGAGGGCAAGGGCGTTTTCCCGAACATCACGGTCGAGGACAATCTCCGTCTCGGCCTCACGGCCCTCAAGTTAAGCAAGGCGGATGGGCAGGCGCGTATCGATCGTGTGGTCGAGCCGCTGCCGATCCTTCGCGAGTTTTTCCATCGCCGCGCGGGCCTCCTCTCCGGCGGACAGCAGCAGATGCTGTCCCTTGCAAGGACGCTGGCGGCCAACCCGAAGTGTCTCCTCCTGGACGAACCGTCCATCGGGCTTGCTCCAAAACTGTTTCAAGACCTGCTGTCGACCATCCTCGAAGTGCAGAAAACCCTCCGCTTCTCGATCATCCTGGTCGAGCAGAACGTGCAGTCAGTCCTGCGTGTCGCGGATCTCGCCCTGGTGCTGAAAGCCGGGAAAATTCTCTATTCCGGGCCGCCTGCGGCAATCATGGACCGTGAGAAACTTATGGAACTCTATTGAAATGACCCATACTCAGCCAACAACCAGCATCGCTCATGCCGAAAAGGACCGTGTCGTGGTCCGCGGCATGGACCTCGCCGGCGATCTGATCGGCGAGAGATCGTATACCGAGACGCTGCATCTGATCGTCACCGGCCGGTTGCCCGACGAGCGCCAGAGAATCGTGCTCGACGCGTGCCTCGTCACGCTCATGGAGCATAGCTGGACTCCCTCGTCGCTGATCGCGCGGCTGACGATCGACAGCCTGCCCGAAGACAGCCAGGTGGCGATCGCGGCGGGGCTGCTGTCGCTTGGCAACATCTTTGCCGGAACCTCGGAAGCCTGCGCCCGCCTGCTGGTAGAGGGCGTCGCATCGAATGACGCGCCGGATGTCTACTGCCGAAAGCTCGTGGCGAACTACCGCCAGATGCGCAAACCGCTGCCAGGCTTCGGACATCCGCTGCACAAGCCGGCCGATCCGCGGACAACGAAACTGATCGGGCTCGCTGACAGGAGCGGCATCCATGGAGACTATGTCGACATGCTGCTGACGCTCTCTCGGGAGGTGGATGCGGCGGCGGGCAAGGCCATCCCCCTCAATGCGACCGGCGCGATAGCCGCGCTTCTGTTGGAGATAGGATTCCCAGTAGACGCCATGCGCGGCCTTGCGGTCGTGTCCCGGGCCGGAGGGCTGATCGCCCACATTCGCGAGGAAAGGGAGACCCATGTCGCGCGGGAGATCTGGTCCTACGTGGAAAACAACGTGCCGTATGAGGAGAAAGCATGACCGGCCGCGATCCATCGGACGGACGTGATCTGCCTGCAGCCGCCGGCGTGAAGGGCGAGGACTATCTCATCCTGGACGATTACCTTCCCTATCGCCTGCTCTATGTCACGAACCAGATCACGCAAATCTACGACAAGCGCTACAAGAACGAACTCGGCATCACCATTCCGGAAAGCCGCGTCATCCACGTTCTGGCCCGTTTCTCCGACATTTCGTCCCGGGAGATATGCCAGATGACGACGCTGTCGAAATCCGGCGTCAGCATCGCCCTACGCCGCCTCGAGGCCGCAGGGATTTTGACCCGCGAGGCGAATGCGGCCGACCAAAGACTCGTGCGGCTGACATTCACGAAGAAGGGCAACGCGCTGCGGAAGAAGCTGGTGAAGCTCGCGCTCGAGATGGAGGCCGACATCATCGCATTCATGGGCGAAGCGCGCGCGCATGACCTCCTGAACATTCTGGATGTCCTGCGCGGTTACACGGAGCGCAAGCCCGAGAAGTCAAAGCAGAAGGCCGCAGGAGCCGCCACATGAACTTCGATTTCCCTGATGAACTCAACATGCTGCGGGAAACCGTACGCGGATATGTCGACCATTATCTTCGCCCGCTGGAAGCGAAGGTCGAGGCCGAGGACTTTCTTTCCGATGAGGAATTCCGCCGGCTGCGGCGGGAAGCGGTCGCGTTGGGACTGTACGGCCACAATCTGCCCGAATCGATCGGCGGCGCCGGCCTCAGCATGCTCGGACAGGTGGTCGTCGGCGAGGAGATTGGAAAGACATGCATGCCGCTCGCCGACGCGATCGGCTTTCTCCCAGCGTCACTGACCCTCGCGAACGAGGCACAGCGCCCATGGTTCGTCGACCCCGTCGTTTCGGGCGAGCTCACCGTTGCCTATGCGCTGACCGAGCCGGATGCCGGATCCGACCTCGGCGGCCTGAAAATGCGGGCGCGAAAGAGCGACGGCGGCTGGGTCATCAACGGTGCCAAGCAGTTCATATCCGGCGCCGATTATGCGGATTTCATCATCGTCCTTGCGGTTACAGATCCCGATGCGCCGCTTCGCTCACGTTTCACTTTGTTCATCGTGCCGCGAAGCAACCCCGGTTTCGTCTACACCGGCAACTTCCGGAAGATGGGGTGGCGAGGCTACCAGCTCGGGGCCTTTTCGCTGGAGGCGTGCGAGGTTCCCGAAGGAAACATCCTCGGCGAGGTTGGCGGTGGCTTCGCCGCGATGATGGCCACCATCAATACCACGCGGATCGAATATTCGGCGCGCTATGTGGGAATGGCCGACGAACTTCTCAGGCTGGCCCGGGGATACGTCAACGAAAGACGCGCGTTCGGGGCGAGGCTCGCCGATCATCAGGCGATCCAGTTCATGCTCGCCGACAGCGACTGCGAGGTGGAGGCCTCCCGCTTGCTGACCTATCGCGCCGCAGTGTTGGCTGACGAGGGCAATCCCGATTTCCGCATCGCCGGGTCCCGGTCGAAGCTGTACGCCAGCGAAATGGTCGGCCGGGTCGCCGATCGCGTCCTGCAGATCTTCGGCGGCGCCGGGTACATGTGCGACTGGCCGATCGAGCGCATGTATCGCGACGCTAGGGCCTTCCGCATCGGCGAAGGCACGTCGGAAATGCAGCGTATCCAGATCGCGCGCGCGTTCCTGTCCAACTGAGGGGGCCACCGTGCTGATCGAAACCGAGCGAAACGGCGATGTCGCCATTCTCTATCTCAACGATCCTCACCGGAAGAATGCCTTGTCGACGGGGCTGGTCCAGGAAACCCTGGAGGCGATCGCGGAAAGCCGCAAGGGCGATAATCCTGCTCGTGCGCTTGTGATCTCCACACGCGGCGAGGACTTCTGCGCCGGGGCGGATATCAAGGATATGCTGTCGACCGGATGGCTTGAGCGAACGGAAACCGACCACTCCTCACCAACCCCGGTCGATCTCTTCCGGACGATCGATCGTGATCCACGGCCGGTCATAGCGGCCGTGAAGGGGCTTGTCCTCGGCGGGGGTGTCGAACTCGCGACGGTCTGCGATCTCGTCGTCGCGGATCCGCAAACGAGCTTCCGGCTTCCTGAAATCGGCCTCGGCGTTCTGCCGAATACGGCGCTCAGCCGCCTTCCCGCGATCATCGGCGCCCGGAGAGCTGCGGATCTGATCCTCAGCCGGCGCGTGTGGAGTGCGGAGGAGGCGGAGCGCTTCGGCTTCGTGACCTTGCTGGCCCCCAAGGAGACGTTGGTCGAACAGGCAGTCAGGCTGGCGGGAGGAATTGTCCGCAACGCTCCGCCGACCGCGATCGCCGGCGTCAAGTCCGCCCTTCGTCCTGACGACTGGAGCGCGATCGACGGCATTCTCGGTCTGATGGACGGCGAGGAATGGCGTGAGGGGACAGCGGCTTTCGCACAGAAGCGGAAACCTGATTACGAGCGATTCTGGAGACGGAAATGAGCGATTCCAGCTACGACATTTATGACCTTCATCAGCACGTGGGTCCGCTCAGCGGCCTCCTGACGACGGGCGGCGAGTGGTTCCTCGACGATGAGCGCGCGCTCAGGGCCGATGTCGAGCAGCGCCTGGCCTTCATGGACAAATTCGGCATCCACCAGGCATCCGTCATGCCCGGAAACGGATATCCGGTCGCGCGAGGCATCGAAGATACGCGGCGTGTGAACGATTACATTCGCCGCTATCAGCAGGTCAGGCCGGACAGGATCGCGGCATGCTACGGCACCGTCAACCCTCTGGAAGGGCTGGATGCGCTGAAGGAAATAGACCGCTGCATCGATGAACTCGGCATGCACGCGATGATGTGGCATCATCGGTTCATGGGGGTTGTTCTCGATCACCCCATGATGGATGAGTTCGTCCGCAGGCTCCAGGATCACGGCAAGCCCGTCTTCATCCACGTTATCGCGGATTCGAAGCTGGAGAGCCCGTGGCGGCTCGAAAGATTGGCCGACCGCCATCCCGACGCTACCTTCGTTGCGCTCGATGCGTTTTCATCCCCCGACCATTCGCAATGGATGCCCTACATCGCATCGCGCCATCCGAACATCATGTTCGACACCGGCGTCATGGTGTCGGTCGGTCATTTGATCGAGAGCTTCATCTCCGTTGCGGGCGAGGATCGGCTGCTCCTGGGCACGAACTACTACTCGCAGCCGCAGCTCTTCAACAGTCCGTTCCCCGTGACCGAATTTCTCAACTCCGATTTGAAGCCCGATACGCTGAGAAAAATCCTCGGCGGAAACGCCCGTAAACTGCTGGGGCTTGCCGATGCATGACCTTGCCCCTGCCTCGTTCCTGGCGCTCGGCGACATCATTCGGCGGAATGCCCGATGCCACCCCACGGACACGGCTTACGTATTCGGCGGGCAAAGCATCTCCTTTGCCGAGCATCATTCGACCGCGCTGCGTCTCGCGACTGCCTTGCGCGATCTCGGGCTGCGGCATCAGTCGCGCATCGCCGTCATGTGCATGAACAGCTATCAGCAGATCGTCGCCTTTTCCGCCTGCGAGCTTGCGGGGTTCGTAGCTGCTACGGTGAACTATCGCCTCGCGGCGCCGGAAGTCTCCCAGATCCTGGCCGATTGCACGCCGTCCATTCTGATCTTCGACGAGGCCTATGCGGAACTGATCGCCTCCATTCGCGAAGGCATGCCGAGCATCCGGCATTTCATCTGCATTGGAAACGCTCCGTCCTGGGCTCTTTCCTTTGATGCCGTCATCGATGGCGTGCCGGCTGGTCAGCCTGCTCCGTGGAGGATCGTTCCCGAGGATCTCATTCACATCATCTATACCAGCGGTACGACGGGTCGGCCGAAGGGCGTCATGCGCTCGCACTTCGCTGAAATCCAGATGGCGGAGATGATGACGACCGAAGTCGGCCTGCTTCCCGATGATGTCGTCCAGATCACCATGCCGCTCTTTCACGTGGGCGCGCGCTGGGTCCAGCTCGGCGCCCAGCTGCGTGCCGCCAAAGTCATCGTGCATCCCAGGTACGATGAAGAGGAGGTCATCACGACGATCGAGCGCGAAAAGGTGACGCTGGCGCATATGGCCCCGACCCTGGTCCAGCGCACGCTGCTCAATCCGCTCATCGAGACGACCGATCTCTCCAGCCTCCGCACGATCTACTATTCGGCGGCTCCCATGCCTCTGCCAACCCTGAAGCGTGGGCTTGAAATGCTGGGCAATGTCTTCGTTCAGCTTTACGGCATGACGGAGGGGGGTGGAACCACGCTGGGCAAGCTCCAGCACCGCCCCGATGGTACGGAAAGAGAGAGGCGCTGGCTTTCGTCCGTTGGCCAGGCGCCCAACGGCGTTCAGATCAGGATCGTCGATGCCGACGGCCGCGACATGCCGAAAGGCCAGCCTGGAGAGGTCGTGACCCGAACTGCCACCCGCATGTCCGGCTACTGGAACAACTCGGCCGCCACGGTCGATGCCGTTCGAGAAGGCTGGTACTATACCGGCGACATCGGATATCTCGACGAGGAAGATTTTCTCTACCTCGTAGACCGCAAGAAGGACATGATTATCTCCGGCGGCGAGAACATCTATTGCCGCGAGGTCGAGGAGGCACTTGCCTCCCACCCTTCCGTCGCCGAGGTGGCGGTGTTTGGCCTACCGGACCCCACCTGGGGCGAAATCGTCGTCGCAGCCATTGTTCCGGCCGCAGATGCCGAAGTCGGCGCCGATGCTCTGGAAGCGCACTGCCGGCAACAGATTGCGAGCTACAAGAAGCCGAAGAAGTATGTCTTTCCGGCAGAAATTCCCAAGCTCAATACAGGGAAGGTGAACAAGATCGCCCTGCGGCAAACCTATTCCGCCAGGTAAGCCGCACTTCGCTAGAGCGCGTTCCGATCAGATGGAATCATCTGATGGACACAAATTATTTCAAAATCAAATAGTTATAGCATTTCATCGTTTCCGCGAAATGATGAAGCGCTCTGATGGGCCGGTTGCTGCTCGTCCGGATTGGGGATAGAAGGAAAACGCCGGCCGATGGCGCGGCATTCGCTCCATGGCCTAGGCCGGCGAGCGGCGCGGCGGTTCCCCGGAAGGAAGCGAGGGCGGGTGAGAGGCGTCTTGTCCATCGACGTGCACCTTCTGGCGCTTCACGATATGACGCCGGAGGATGAGGCACGGCTGACTGCCGTGCTGGATGAAACCGAGCTTCTCCGCGCCGGAGGCTTCCGCTTCGCGCATGACCGGTCGGCCTTCATCGCCGCCCATGGTTTGGCGAGACTTGCGCTGAGCGACCGGGAACCGGTTCCGCCCCCGGCATGGCGCTTTGTTCGGCAGGAGCATGGCAAGCCGCTTGCCCTTGCGCCGGACGGAAAGGCGCGTCACTTCAGCCTCTCCCATACGCGGGGCCTCGTTGCTGTCGCCGTCGCGGATGTCCCCCAGATCGGCGTCGATGTCGAGACCGTCAGTCCGGCGATAGCGACTGACGAACTGGCTGGCGCTTTCTGCACGGAGGCGGAAATGCGCGAACTGGCCGCCATGAAGGAGAGCACGCGGCGCGTGGAGCGGTTCTTTGCCCTGTGGACCCTCAAGGAAAGTCTGCTCAAGGCGACGGGCTTCGGGCTCATCGCGCCGCCGCGGTCGATCGAGTTGCGCTTCGATCCCCTCTCGATCACGCGGCTCGAGAAGCCCCTCGGGGGGGACTGGCACTTGTGGTCCATGCCGGTCGGCGGCACTCACCTTCTCGGTGTCGCCGCCGCCGCCCGCGGCGATGAGCGGGCCGATCTCCGCTGCCACAGGGGCAGAAGGCTCCTCGAATGTCAAACCGATGAACGGGTATCGCATCTGGAAGATACCTGATGCGACAGCAAGCCGTTGGACCGGTGGTCACGGCTCCGGGGCCATTCCGGAAGCGATCATCCGCGAGACGGCTTCATGCGGAGAGGCGCCCGTCGTGGCTTTCCCCCGCGTCCAGCAGGCGCCGCAGCAGGGACAGCACAGCGTGGACATGTGGCGGATGGAACATTGAATAGTGGTCGCCGCCAACCTCGTGCAGCGTGAACCGGCCGCCGGTGAGCGCGCGCAGGCCCGCCGCGCCGCCTCCGGCGTCCCTGGCCTCCAGGCAGTCGATCGCCGCCGTCACCGGCGCGTCGATGGCACCGGCATGGGCGATCCTGCGGTGATGGGCCGCGAGGCGCTCGATCCGCGCAAAATCGTCGGGCGGCAGTTGCTCCATGATGGACAGCACACGGCCCCAATAGGGAAGGGTCCTGAGTTCGGCAAAGCGCAGCTCGGGCGCCGGCGTCCCGCATCCGTCCGCGGATCGCCCGTCCGGCCGCGGCGCGAGGGGGGACGGGTCGAGCAGCACGAGCGAGACTTCGCGGCCGCGTGCCTCCAGCAGCCGCGCCGTCTCGAAAGCGAACAGCGCGCCGAGCGACCAGCCCACGAGACGCAGGGGATGCGCGCTCGCCATCGGCCCGATCAGGGCGGCGAAATAGTCCGCGCTCGCCGCAAGACTCGGCAGGAACGGCACGTCCGCGTCGAACCCCGGCGACTGAAGCCCGTAACAGGTGACGTCACAGTCGAGCCGCTCCGTCAATTCCCGATAGACGGTCGAGGTGCCGAGCGCGGGCGGGAAGAAGAAGGCGAGCGGCGCGCCCGGTGAGCCCTGGCGCAGGTTCAGCAGCACCGGCGCGCCGTCCGCCGGCGCCGGGTTTTCGAGATGGGCCGCGAGACGGCGTATCGTCGGGTGGTCGAACAGGCTGCGCAGGGAAAGCGGACGCTCCAGCTTCGCTCTCTCCAGTTTCGCCCTGGCCTTGGAGATGATGAGGATCGCCTTGAGGCTGTGTCCGCCGAGCGCGAAGAAATCGTCGTCGAGACCCACGCGCTCCAGAAACAGGACGTCCTGCCAGATGCCGCGCAGGGTTTCTTCCAGCGCACTGCCGGGGCGCCCGTCGTCCGGATCGGAGACGCTGCCGGCGGCAGCCGTCAGCCAGTGCTCGGCCATTGCCTTGCGGTCGATCTTGCCATTGGCGGTCATGGGGAATCGGGACACCGGGATGAACCGGCCGGGCACCATCGCGTCCGGCAAGCGGGTGGCGAGCGCCGCCCGCAGTTGCGCCGGGCCTGCCGGTTTCTCCTCGTCGAGAATGACATAGGCCACCAGCTCCGCCGCGCCTGTGCGCGTGTCGGTCACCAGCGCCGCGTCGCGCACACCGGGCAGGTCGCGGATGGCGGCCTCCACTTCCTTGAGTGAGACGCGATATCCGCGCACCTTCACCTGGTCGTCCGAGCGACCGAGAAACGCCAGTTGCCCATCGGCGAGCCAGCAGGCCCGGTCTCCGGTGCAGTAGACGGGCAGGTCGGCGCACCATGGCAGCTGCGTGAAACGGTCCGCATCGGCGGGCGAGGGATTGACGTAACCCTGCGCCAGCCCAAGTCCGCCGACGACGAGTTCCCCCACGACCCCTTCCGGCAGAGGCCTGAGACGACGATCGCAGACGAAGGCGTGCGCCCCCGTGATCGGCCGCCCGATGCGCTGCGGCCCCGCGCCGGCTTCCGCCAGATCGTTCAGCGATCCGCTGATGCAGCCGATGGTGGTTTCGGTCGGTCCGTAATGGTTGGCGATGTCGAGCCCCGGCAGCCATCCGCGCAGGCGCCGCAGATCGCCGAAGTTCTGCGCCTCGCCGCCCAGCAGCAGCAGCTGGAGGTCGTTTGGCCGGCGGAAGCGTTCCTCCGCCTGCGGAATCTGCAGCAGCATCGACAGATAGGACGGGGTCAGTTTGAGCATCGTCCAGCGGTGGCCGGACAGCGCATCGAGCACCAGCTCCGGATTGCGCCGCTCGTCCTCGTCGAACAGGCTGAGGCAGCCGCCGCCGAGCAGCGCCCCATAGACGGCGGTATAGCCGAGGTCGAAACACGGGGACGTCAGCAGGGCGGTGCGCAGCGGGCGGGCGGAACCGAACCGGCGCCGCAGCCATGAAACATAGGCGAGCAGTGCGGCATGGCCGACGCGCACGCCCTTCGGGACGCCGGTGGTGCCGGAGGTGTAGATGATGTAGGCCGTTGGATCGGGCGGCATCGCCGGCAGAGGCGGCGGCTCGCCGCTTCCCGCTGCCGCAGCGAGAACCGATGCGATGTCGAGCACCTGCACATGCTCTGCCACGACGCCCGCAAGGCGTTCGGGTGCGTGGGACAGCACCAGCCGCGCGCCGCTATCGTTCACGATGTGAGCGAGGCGGGCGCCGGGGCTCTGGATGTCGAGCGGCACATAGGGAACGCCGGCCAGCAGACACGCCAGCATCGCGGTCATCAGTTCCTCGCCGGCGTCGGCATGCAGCGCAACCGGTGTCCGGTCTGGCGGCCCGGGTGCATGCACGAGACGGGCGGCGAGACGGCGCGCCCTGCGCTCCAGGTCGGCATGGGAGACGAGACGTGCGCCCAGGCGCAGGGCCGGCTCCGTGCCGGATCGTTCCACGATCGCCGCGCGCAGGGCGCGCAGATCGTTCGCCCACGGCGCCGGGGAGTGGGTTGCAGGCTCCGCCTCTCTGCCGCGTCCCAGGGCGACGACGCGCTCCAGCTCCGCCTCATCCAGCAGGCCGATGCCCGACAGGGGCCGGTCCGGATGCGCCACGATCTGCTCCGCCAGCGAGCGCAGCAGGCGGCCGATCAGGGCGACGCCATCGGGGTCGACGGCATCTGCGTTGTAGGTGAAATCGATCCGCAGCGCCTCGCCGGGCAGGGAGACGACGCCGAAATCATAGTTGTTCGTCTGGTACATGCTGATGTCACCGATCGTGACGCCCATGCCCAGTTCCTGCGCTTCGCCCTTGAAGCGCTCCTCGAGCGCATAGTTTTCGAAGACGAAGTAATGGTTGATCAGTCCCTGCCGCAAAGGCGTGACCGTCTGGATGTCGCCGAGCGCGCAGTGGACATTGTCCAGCCAGTCCATCCGCTCCCGTTGCAACCGACGTAGAAAACCGATCGCCGTTTCGCCTTCCTCGAGACTGATCCGCAGCGGGAGCATGCCGATGCACGGCCCGAGGATTGCCTCGGCCTCCGGCATGTCCTGCGGGCGGGTCGAGGCCATTGCGCCGAACACCACGTCATCACGGTCCTGCATGCGGGCGAGCAGGAGGCCCCACAATCCCTGAACGAGAGAGTTGAATGTCGCGCCGGCGCGCCGCGCGAGCGCCGCGAGAGCGTGCGTGAGCGCTGCCGGCAGGGTGACGGTGTGGGTCCGCGTGTCGCGTCGGCCCCGCAGGGCATGGGGCCGCGCCGCGGGCAGGCCCAGGGCTGTTTCGTAGCCCGCGAGATAGCGCTGCCAATAGCCGAGGCCCGCCGCCTCCCGCCGCGCCACCGACAGCTCGACGAAGGCGCTGAATGGCGCCGGGGGCGGCAGGTCGGGCCTCTGTCCGCGCGCAAAGGCCTGGTAGGCGAGGGTCAATTCGTGCTGCAGGATGCCGATGCAGGCCCCGTCCATCAGGATGTGATGGAAGGAAAACACGACATGGGTCAGATCGGCGTCTTCCTTGAGCAGCGCGACGCGCAGCAGCAGATCCGATCTCAGGTCGAACGGCCGGTTGCGGTCGCCTTCCGCATAGAGTTCCACTTCGCGCCGGCGCGCGCCGGCATCGAGGCCGGAAAGGGTGGCGCGCTCGCAGGCGAAGTGCCGTGACTTGAGCACGATCTGCAGCGGCCGCTCCGCCCCGGTCAGCCGGAACACGGTCCGGAAGATGTCATGGCGCTCGACCAGCAGCGCGAACGCCCGCTCGAACGCATCGGCATCGAGCGGGCCGCGCAGGGTGAACCGCATCTGCTGGAAATACGCGCGTTGCGACCCGTCCGGCCCCTCCTGCTCCATGAGATCGTGAAAGGCGACACCTTCCTGAAAAGCCGTCAGGGGATAGATGTCCTTGATATTGTCGCGGCTGATCATCTTGCTTGCGGCTCCGGAGTCAAAATTTGTAGGTAAGCCCCATCCCGACGACGTGATCCACGAAGTTCTCGGAGTTGTCGCTGGTGTTCTGCCATTTGTACCGGTAGCCATATTCGACGGAGGTGTGCGGGCTCAACGTGTGCTGGGCGCCGATCGACAGCATCAGGAGGTCGTAGGTCACGGGAAGCTGGATAGCCTTCTGGACGGTCCATTCGGCGCGCGCCTCTACCAGGAGATGGCTGAGCAATTGCTTGTAGAGCGCCAGTCCGTAAGTATCCACCGTGATGCCCGGGGTTCCCTCGTAGATAAGCTCCGACGCCTCGCGGCTCCAGGACAGTTCCGCCCGCCAGCTTTCGTCCATCCGCCAGTTCAGGTTCATGAAGCCGGTCAGGGTCGAGACGATCTTGAAGCGGGGATCGGCGAAATCCTGCCACAGGTGGCCGAGCTGGCCCTTCAGCAGCAGAGTTTCCGACAGCGCGTAGGAGAAGCCGATGCCGGCCAGATAGCCATACGAGTCGCGATCGTAAGCGTCGCTTATCGAATACTCCGATCGGTCCATGGCGAGCAGCGCGTATACGGAACGGTCGGTGTCGAAGCGGTACCCGATCTTGTTGATCTGGTCGAGCACGGAGCGGGCGTAGCGCGTGGTCGTCTCCTGCGTGCTGCCGTCACGGGTGCGCTGCCGCCCCTCCTTGAGCCGCAGCGCGATATCGGCGAAGATCGCGCCTTCGCTGTAGCTGATCGTGCCCTTGTATTCCTGCGCATCGAGCACGTTCAACTTCTGCGGAATGGCGCCGAGGGCGGCGCTGGAGACGATGTTCTCGCGCACCGTCGCGTCGAGGCCCAGCGACCAGACGTCGCCGAGCTTCTGCTTGGTGGATGATTTGAGCAAGTATTCCTTCTTATCCTGGGAGTCGTTCAGAACATAGTTCGTGTATCGACCCGACGCGACCAGGGACGTGCTGAAGCCGTTCTTCAGGTAGCTGATGTCGATGGCCGGCGCCAGGACGATACCGACATCGGCCTGGAAGGGGTGAGGGCCCTCCAGGACATTAGACGAAAACAGCGACTGGAACGAGAGCTGCGGGCTGAGCGTCAATGCGCCGTCGAGATATCTGAATCCGGTCACCGGCGTGACCGTGGGCACGTCGAGCGGCTCGGTGAGGGGAGGGGGCCGGCCGGCTGCCGGATCGTCCTGGCGCGGGGTCCGGTCGTCGGCCTGCGCGGACAGGCACATGATCAGACAGGCGGGAAATTGTGTCGCAACGATCCGGTGGCGGCGCGACCATCCGCCGGTCATGGCGCGCTCCGCGCGGCCGCGTTCTCCGAAGACCACCAGGTCCTGTAGGCGTTGGGCAGGGAAGAAAGCAGGTCGACCGCGCCGCCCAATCCGAACTGGTTGTTGATGAGCTGGGAAAGATGGGGCCTGCCAAGCGTATCCGCATACTGCTGCATATCGGGCGCCGACGCGCTGCCGGCCGGAACGGCGGGCTCCGCGGTCTGGGCTCCCAGCGTGGCCAGCGGCATGACGGTGTCGGACATCGTGTCCATGTTCGTGCCGAAGAAATTCAGCGGATACCGGGACGCCATCGGGTTGCGGTTGAGCATGTCGCTCGACCAGGCGCCGCTCGCCATGCTCGCCGAGCCCGAGGAGCCCATCGACTTCAGGTTGATGTCCGGACGGGAAATATCCAGCGAGCCTATGACCGAGCTGGCGTGATCGAACGCGGAAGCGCTCCCCGCCGCCTCGCCGGTGCCGGCAGCGGCCTGCGCCGTGACCGGCGCCGCCGCATCGCCGGTGTTGAGGATCAGCGGCAGGCCGCCGTTGCCGCCGATGACGACGGTCTTGGCGTTGGGGGAGGTCGCCAGCAGCACCGTCGCCTCTATGCCGCGCCATTTCAGATAGGTCTCGGAGATGCCCGTCTGCACCGTCTCCTGGAACATGCGTATGCCTTCGGCCTCGATGAGCTTTCGCTCGGCCTCGATCCGCTCGCGCTCGACGCGATACTCCATTTCCTGGACGAGCTGCTTCTGCTCGATCTTGCTCTGGATCGCCGCCACGATGCGCGGCGGCAGCGCCACGTCGCGGATGAGCACGTCGCTCAGGAAGAGCAGGCAATCGGGCGTTTCCGAGACGAGTTGCGAGTGCTCGAACCGCGCCGGACAGATGTGATTGTCGGCGTCGGGAACGATGACAGCGTCATAGACGCTTCTCATGACGTCCTGGCGCGCCGAACCGTAGAAATCACTGACCGAATACAGCGAGAAGCTGCGCCGCGTCGATGCGTTGATCTCCGGCAGAAGCAGGGTCTCCGAATAGTTCGGGCCGATCATGTCGTGCAATCGGGGCAGCGACTCGGGGTTGGCGAACCAGCGATAGGTGATGCCGATGGAAATGTTCAGCGCATCGGACGTCAGCGCCACGATATCCACATGCTCGGCCTGCAGGCGCAGATTGTAGATGTAGACGATATCCCACGGCCATTTCATCGTCATGCCGGTGGGAATGATGAACCGGTGCTCGGTGCCCCCGAAACGCCGCCAGAGAACCCCCGCCGAACCGACGGGAACGTTGACGAACACATAGGGCGCGAGAAAGGCCACGAATATGGTGACGATCAGCAATACGCCCGCGATCCGCCGCCGCATCCGCGCCCAGCGGGAGACAGTACGGGG
The DNA here is from genome assembly GCF_053570585.1 of Pseudochelatococcus sp. B33. NCBI lineage: Bacteria > Pseudomonadati > Pseudomonadota > Alphaproteobacteria > Hyphomicrobiales > Chelatococcaceae > Pseudochelatococcus > Pseudochelatococcus sp. B33. The sequence goes on from NZ_JBSEFH010000004.1 coordinate 104,322, forward strand.
CCGGCTGTCAAAAAAGCTTTCCGCCTCCTCCCCTAGCGGTCGCTCGCCACCCGCCTGGGAAGGCGGCTCCATTCTGTCATTCATCAGATATACGATCTCAGCACTGTAAAAAGCCAACGGCCGCCTTATCGCGGCCAACGACGCAAGCCGCCGCGTTCCCCTCCCGAAGCGCTTGCGGGCCCCCGTTCGGTCACTCGTCTCCGGGCCACAACGGCCCGCCGCCTCGCGCAGAAGCGCTTTCCAGGCGACTTCGAGGTCGCATCAACCTCCGGTGCTCCGCGATCAGTAGTGGGGCAGCTTCATGTCCGGCCGCCTGCCGTCCCTGCTGGAGCCGACAATCAGGAGAATCAGCAATCCGACCAGGGGGGAGAGGGCAATGGACAGAATGAAATAAAGGAAGAACCCACCCCGCAGGCCGATACCCAGAACGCCCACCAGAATGCTCAGCAGCAGATAGACAACGATAGCCATGATGCAACCTGACCATACCCGTTAAGGGCGCGCGGCGATTTGACATCGCCGCGCGCCTCTTGATCAACGCGCCGCGGAAGGTGCCGCTGCCGAAGCCGCGCTGCCGCGACCGGCGGCAGCCTCGCTCTTGCTGGCCGCAGCCTCGGCCTTGCTGGCGGCAACCTCAGCCTTGCCCTCGGCCTTGCGGTCGCGCACGACATTGGCCGCCGCATCCACGAGGTTGGAGGTCTCCTCGCGCGCCTTCTCGAACTCTTCCACGAAGTAGGCGCGCATCTTGTCCGCGTCGAAATCGAGAAGCGTGCCGCCGGCCTCGAAATGCTGCGTGAAAACGCGTCCGAGGGCGATGGTCGAGGCGGCCGAAAGGGCCGGCATCACCGCCGCGCCCAGGATGGTGCCGACGAAGGGCACCGCCTTGGCGATGCTGGAGACGCCGCCGCTTGCGACGACCGCCGGCAGTCCGCCGCCGAGCACCGCGGCGGCCAGAGCGCGCACGCGCTCCTTGGAGAAGGGCAGGTCGTAGACCTTCGCCAGTTCGCCGATGAGCGCGTACTGGATGCCCGCGACGCCAGCCACGTCGAGCACCGGAACCGGGATCAGGCCCATGCCCGCAGCCCACAGGGCGTGGGAGCGCACGAGCTTGTCAGCCCTCTCCGCCTTGGTCGGGGCCGGAGCGGACACTTCGACGGTTTCCGCCGGCTGGACACCGTCTTGCTGCACTTCAGAAGTCATGATTGATCCTCATAGCTTTTAATTTGAGATCAGACGGACAGGACAACCAGAGCACCCGTCACGATTCGCACATGCTTGGTCAGGAGAAGCGAAACTCACTGGCAGGCATCAAGTCAGGGTCGCAGATAGGTCATGCGGCAAAACACCGAGCACAAACATATCTCGTCAGCATCGTTGAAATCCTATATTACTAAAGCATGTCACTATTATTAAAGTCAATCGATAATCTTACCGGCTATGCGCTTTCCGTCAGGCTTGGCGGTGCACTGCGGACCGGACACGATCCGGCCCGGATACCGCAAGAAAAGTGTGAAATGCCCATGTATCGGATAGATGTCCCTGCTATCAGCCATGTCCATCGTTTCAATCTCCATAAAACTCGATGACATTCTTGAAATGATTTATTGCATCCTTACTGAGTGGAAGATGAATTCCGCTTGCCGCTCCGAACCATTTTCTGTGTATTTCGTAATAATCACCGCGGTAGGCGTCCACGCCCTGTAGCAGGTCGGTGATGACGCGGTTGGTGAAGTCGCGCCAGTGAGAATCGTTTTCGGGCAGGATGCAGGCAATCGCTTCCGTGCTCAGATAGTCATTGATCGGCAGAAGTGAGTATCGGCCGGGGCGCGACGCATGTCGCTGCAGGCTGCGCAAGATGACGTCAGTATGGGCAACGGCATCTACTTTTCCCATCTCGAGAGCGACAAAGGCATCCTGCACGCTCGGGAAGGGGACGAGTTGCGCGCTCGGCACCTTGTTCTTGAGCCCCTTGATCGTGGAGCTGCTGGCAACGACGCCGACGACGGGGGATTTCAGACTGCCGATGTCGCCCATCGAGTGACCTCTGTCCACCAGGATACGGGTTCCGTTAAAGAATATCGTCACCGAGAAATCGACGATGTCTTCCCGCTCCCAGGTCGGTGTCGTGATGTCGCAAACGATGGCGAGCTCGCCGCTCTGAATGCGGGAGAAGCGGTCTCCGGCGGTGGTTTCCCGCAGGTCGAGGGAGATGGGCTTGCCCAGGCGTTTCTCGAGGGCCTCGTGGATTGCCGAAAGGATATCGACCGAGAATCCTCTGAAAGTCCCTTCCCCGTCCCTGAAGGCGAACGGGGGCACGCCGTCGCGGGTGCCGGCCACCAATGTGCCCGTCCGCTCGATCTTGTCGAGGGTCGTTTCCGCCCGCCCGGGCGCCGCGGGCGTCACGAGCGCGGCGGCGAGAAGCAACATCCGTCCAGGGCGGAAAATGCGCCGGATCCGGCTCATCGCGCCATCCCTTCCGGCGCGCCGCGCCGATCCGGTGGACGGTGACGCCCGGTGCGGGCGCGACGAACCGCTACTGCCGGCCTCCGCGAGTCCGCCGTTTCCCGTGTCGCGGTCCACCCTGTCGTCATCCATGTCTTGTTCCCCTGGCTCCCCTTGCAAGTCGGCGGGCGCTTCAGAAGCGGACTTCCAATCCGCCGCGCACTGACTGGCTGCTCTTCTTGGACGAGAAGCTGCCGTCATAGGAAGCGAAAAGGTTCACCTGGTCCGTCGCTTCGATGCCGAGGCGCGCGCCGACGATCAGCGCCCAGGCGTCCGCATCGAAGCCCTGCACGGTGATCGGCGAGAACTCCGGCATCAGCACCGTCGCCCGTGCCTTGTCCAGCACGGCGTCCCGCGCAATGCCGACCTCCACCTCGCCGCTCAGCCGGCGCAAGACGCCGCCGGAGGAAAATTCGTGCTGCTTCTGCAGGATGACGGTCAGTTCCGGACGCAGCAGCGTATAGTCGCTGACGCGCCAGCGCGCATACATGCCGGGGAACGCGCTTTGCTCCGTATAGTCGTCGACACTGACGTTGAGCAGCGTGATCGCCGCCCGCGGCGTGAGGTTGAACGGGCCGAGGTCGAAAACGGTTGATGCCGCCAGGCGCCCGGCTGTCCGCAAATCGTTGAACTTGGCCGTGGAGGCGGTGGCGATGGCGCCGCCGCCGTGGTCCATCCAGTAGGTCTGCGTGAGCTTGTCGTCTCCGCGGCCGATGAAGAACGACCCGCTCAGCAGCGTCCGGCCCAGGCCATAGGAGCCGTAAAGCCCCACGGAGAAGGCGTCCGACCGGTAGGACGGGCTGAAAGCTGCGCCGGTATCGGAGGTGCCGTGACTGTAGCCGCCGGCGATGCCGAGCAGCAGGCTGTCGGCGATCTCGCCGTCGACGCCCGCCATCACGCCGCCGACCGTCGACCGGATGGAGGGCACGCCGTCGTTCGCGTAGATGCGGCTGTGGCCGCCGTAAGCCTGGACCCACAGCGCTCCGTCCGTGTCCGCCGAGGGGGCGGGGGCGCGGATCGACGACAGCCACTGCGTGACGTCGTCACCCGCGCCGGCGCCGCTTCGGCCCGCGTCTGCGGCCGGAACGGCCGTCGGCGTCAGGGCCCGCGCACCGGCGCCCCTCAACCGCGCCGCGCGCCGTTCCAGAATATCCAGCGACCGCAGGGTGTCGTCGGCGCCGAGCTGCGTGGCCGCGTCCTGCTGGAAGGGGCTCACCGTCGCCACCTGAACCGCGGTCGGCGAATAGCGCGTTCCCACGCCGGCCCGGTGGCCGGGCGACAAGAAGGAAACCGAGCCGAAACGCCCCTGGACGGTGCCTGCGGTCAGGACCGTGTCGACGCGGCTGGTCGCACCGGCGGGTGGCTGCACCAGCAGGCTGCCGTGATCGAGATCGGCAACGTGGGAGACGAGGAGATGGTCGCTTCGCCCGAAGGGATCGGACTCGATCTGCAGCGTATTGCCCCGCGCCACGTAGTTGCCGACGGTGAGCGATCCGACGCTGCTGCCGGGCGAGACGGTGCCGCCCTGGCCGCCCACGGTGCCGTCCACCACGCCGTTGCCGGTGAGGCGGGCGCCGTCGGCCACCTCGACCGCGCCGACGACGAGGCCATCCACGTGGATGCGGTTCGCCCCGACGACGGATGCATTGCCCAACACCTGGCCGGAGCCCTCGACCGTCAGGGTGTTCCCCGTGCCCGACCCGAGCAGGGCGAAGCTCGAACGGGAGACGTCCGCCACGAGGCTGCCGCCCACGCTGGCGCCGTTGCCCGTGCCGGCCAGCGAGAGCAGGCCCGCCATGCGGCCGTTCATCTGGAACACGTTGCCGCTTCCCTCGACATGCGCGGTGCCCAGCACCTTGCCGGAGGCCTCGACGGTTGCCCGGTTGCCGTTGCCGGACATGTCGATGGCGACGGCGGTCGCAGCGGGAATGGAGAAGGACGGCGTCGGAACGCCGCTGGCGAGCTGCCCGGCGATGTAGTCGCGCAGATAGGCGTCGGCGGACGTCAGCCCGCCCGCAATGTCCAGCGCGTTGCCCTGTCCGCGGATGGAGACGCGGCCGTCGACCGTTCCGGTCGTGTCGATCCGGAAGCGGTTCGACGCCCCCTCGACGACGGCGGCCTGATCGGTTGCCGTGTTGACGACGAGCGGGTTGGCGCCGAGCTGGTACGTCTGCACCGCCGAGGGGATCATCACCACCGCCGGCGCGGCGACATTGCCCGTCACCGTGGCATCGCCGTCCCGTCCGGCGAGCTCGACGCCACCCGCCACTGCCCCGTGAACGGCCAGGGTGTTGCCCTGCCCCTCGAGCCGCATCGACCCGAGAACCGAACCCGTGGCCGCTACGACGGCGCCGTTGCCCTGGCCCTGCGCCAGCAGCGCGTATGACCGGTTGCCGTAAGTGTTGACGGCGCCGCTGATGGTCGCCCTGTTGCCCGAGCCGGTCATCGACACGGCGGACGAATTCTCGCCCCACAGCTCCACCGTCGCGCCCTGGGCGATATCGAGCGATGCATCGCCCTCAAGCGCGATGGCGGCGATGTTGCTGCCAAAGGTCGCCAGGCTGGGCCGGGGCAGCGTGATTTCGCTCAGCGAGGCCGTCGCACCCTCGCTGTAGTACGTGTCCACGTCGACGTAGAAGGCGTCGATCGTGCGGTTCGACGGTTCGATGGTCAGCGCCTTGCCGCGCACGGTGAGCGGAGAAGTCCGCACATTGTCGCCGGCGCAGGTCACGCCGCCGTCGGCGTTGGCCGAGAAGGTGCCGCCGAAACTGCACGTGCCCTGGGCGCTGACCGCGAGGCTGACGTTGCGGTCGAGCGCCCACAGGATCGGCACGGGCGTATAGTCGCCGGTCTGATAGCCATAGGCGGCGTACCATTCCTGCGCGCCGAAATAGGGAAACCAGTAAGCCGCCTGGGTCTGGTAGCCCAGAAGGTTGATGGCGTATGAAAAATCGATGTCGGGGTTGTAGAACAGGGAGGTGGTGTAGCCGGCGATCAGGCCGCTGTGGCCGATCAGCTGGCTTCCCGATCCCATGCTCGGCATCTCGCTGATGGCGAGGCCATAGGATGCCGGCACGCTGCCGATCGATCCCGGGTATTGGAAGTCCAGCCGTTGAGCCTGCATCTCTTCCGAGAGAATGCCGCGATCGTTCGTCGCCAGCTCGCGTATCCACCTGAGTTCGTCGGCGGGCGAGGACAACATCGCGCCCGCGGCCCAGGGAACCTGCGGATCGAGGAAGGTCATGTTGAAGACGCTGCCCGCCGGCACCGTATAGGGCGCCATCGTCACCAGATTCTGGTAGGATTCCGCATAGTCGGCGGAGGTGAACTGGTTGTCGGTGGGCAGGGCGCTGTCGGTCATGCCGGCCGGGCCGAAGATGATCTCGTGCGCCAGCGTCTCCAGGTCCTGGCCCGTCAGCCTCTGGGCGATGATGCCGAGCAGGACGAAATTGGTGTTGGAATAGGACATCTCGCCGACCGCGCCCGGCGGCTGGGCGCCGCTGTTGATGCCGTTGACCACGGCTTCGATAAGCTGCTCGGGCGTATAGCCAGCCATCCCGTGCGGGCCGTTCGGCGCATGGAAATTGGCCCATTCCTGAAGAATGTTGATGTGGGGATGGTGGAGCGAGGGAGACACCAGATATTCGGGCAGGCCGCTCGTCATGCTCAGCGCGTTGCGCACCGTGATGACGTCGCCGTTCGGGATGTTCAGGTCGGCGACGTAGTCGTTGATCGGCGCGTCGAGATTGACCATGCCCTTGTCGGCCAGGCTGAGGAGCACGGAGCCGGTGATCGTCTTGGATGCGCTGCCGATGCGGAACTGGGTGTCGGGGGTGATCGGCCGGGTCTGCGCCAGATCCGCGTATCCCCTGCTGCCGATCCAGGTGTCGGCGCCGCCGTTGCGGTCGACGGCGATCGAAACCCCCGTCGCGTTGTCCTGAGACGCGACCGCGTCGAGCACGCCCTGCAGAACCGACGTCAGCTCGGACCACTCCCGGGCGCGCGCGTGGCCCGCCGCCAGGGCGCACATCGCCGCTCCCAGAGACAGTCCGGCGATGGTCCGCATCATGGGTCCGAGACGGGAACTACGCTTCATGATGTCGCCTCTCGATTTAATTATTTGTCTTTATTGAGAAAATCCGTGACAGGAGCCGAGGACCGGCGGCGGACAGGACATCATTCCTGCGTTTGAAGCTCTTCGGTCTCCGCGCCGCCGCGACGGACAACGCTCAACCGGCCGGCATCCATGTGCACATGCAGATCGGCGGCGTCAAAGTACGCATCATCGTGCGTAATCGCGATGACAGTTATGCCTTTTTTTCTCAGCATCGGCAGAATGACCCTGTAAAATTTTTCGCGGAAGTAGGGGTCCTGATCGGCGGCCCATTCGTCGAAGACACAAATGGGCCTTTCCTCCAGAAGTGTCGCGATGAGCGCCAGACGTTTCCGTTGCCCGCCGGAAAGTTTCGTCGTCGTGAACCGGTTCCTCTCCAGCCGGGATTTGTGGGCCATTTCCAGCAGGTCGAACAGCGCCGCGACCTCCTCGGGATCCGGGGTGGGCAGACCGTAGAGCTCGGAGAAAAGGTGGTTGTCGGAGAAGATGACCGAGTAAAGATTGCGGTAATCCTGAATATTGTAGTCGCCGATGATCGTATTATCGACCCGGATCGATCCCTGATGCGTCGGATAGAGGCCGATCAGCATGCGCACGAAGGTCGTCTTGCCCGAGCCGTTCCCGCCCGTCACGAAGACGGTTTTGCCCCGTTCGATGGTGAGGTTGATCGGCCCCACGGTGAAGGGCGTGTCGCTGCCGACCGGGCTGTGCGAGAACATGGCGTCGCGCAGTTCGACGGTGTGGAAGCCGTTCAGCACCGATACGCCGGTCGCGGGGCCGCCGTTGACGAAGCCGAGCTTGTCCTGCAGGCGCATGATGTTCTCGGCGGCCGCATTGGCGTTGGTGAAGATCGGGATCGATCCGACGACGTTGGAGACCGGCCCGATCATGAACAGGCTCGCCGTCGTCGTCATCACCACGACCTTGGTGTAGGCCTCGCTGACCATCGGCACCACGAACACCATGACGCCGGTGAGCAGGAAGAACGTCACCTGCGACAGCACGAAGTCGGACGAGTAGGAGCTCTGGGTGCGGATGCGCAGTTCCGTCACCCGGTGCGAGTAGGCGGCGATCTTGCGGGCGATCGCCAATGAGCGCGCGTCGCTCATCTTGACCTCCTTGAAGCCCTCCAGCATGTCGCTCATGCTTTCGATGAGCCGGTTCTCCTGCTCGAAGGCCTCGCGCAGCTCGCGCTTCACCTGCTTGTTGCGCGTCATATGAATACCCGCGCCGATGGCCGTGCATGCGGCCGACAGCAGAAAGGCCGTCGGCGACAGAATGGCCATGTAGAGCATGGTGAAGACGACGAGGATCGCCGACTGGATGCCGATGACCAGATTCGGCGCCGCCTGGGCGAGCACCAGCGTTTCGCGTGTCAGGCACGAATAGATCTCGGCCCTTCCGACCGCCTCGAGCTCCAGAAACTCCGCGCGGCGGGCACGGGCGATGAGGCGCACGCGCATCCGGTCGATGAGCTGCTCCACCTTGGTGCAGACGTCTATCATCAGATGTTTCTGGGTATAGACGAAGACCGAGATGACGATGCCGAAAAGCACCAGGTTGATGAAGCTCTCTTCCTGGTTCCCCGCTTGGCTCGCCGCCAGGTTGATGATGGCGAGAATACCCGCGTTCGACAGGCCGGACAGCGTGGCGAACAGCAGGAAGCGCGCGCCGCCGACGCCCGCTTCTTTCTGGAATAGTCTCAGTACCTTCATGATCTGGTCTTTGCGCTGTTTCTGGTGTTGCCGGGGCGCCGTCGCTTATTCCACGAGCAGCAGCCGGTCGAGATCGTCCTGACTGAAGTCGCCATAGGTAAAGCTCGCCGTGGCGGCCTTGCCGCCGCCATGGCTCAGGCAATGCGCGAGAACCGTTCGTATCGCGGACAGGAAGCCGGCGAGGAAGCGTTCCGCCCCGGCCGCATCGAACGGCCCCTCGTCGACGTCAAGCCCGATGCGCAGGAGGCCGTCCTCCACCGATGCGAGAACGTCGACGGCGTGCTGGCGCGCGGTGTCCGGGGACAGGGGGCGGCCGGGTATGGTCCAGTCGACGGCGAAGGTTCCCGCCCGTTCGCCGCCGCCCAGCGCGCCGAGATAATTGAAGCTCACCTGCGGGCGCGGCTCGGCCAACTCGCCGCGCTGCCGGATGAGGCCGTAGGTCCAGCCCTGATCGGGGGTGCGGCGGACGCTCTCCTTGACCGCGCGGATGGTCGCGGCGATGTCGTCCGCCTCCACGCGCACCTCCAGCGGATGGAAGACGGTGAACCATCCGACGGTGCGGCTGACGTCGGGCAGATCCTCTCCGAACAGATCGGCGAAGGGATATTCGCGCCCGTGCCCTTCCACGGTGACGAGCACCCGGTCACGGTCGAAGTGCCGCTTCAGGGTGAGTCCCAGCGCGGAAAGCAGCAGATCCTGCACGTTGGTGGCATGGGCGCGGTTGGCCGTCTCCAGCAGGTCGGCGGTCTCCTGCCGGCTGAGGTGGCCTTCCGCATGGAGGGTGCGCGCCAGGCTCCCCGGCGCCGACCGGCCGGGCAGCAGCGGCGGAACGCCCTCGAGCCCGCGCCAGAAGGCCGTGCGGTTGGCCCAGTCGACGCGGGAGAGGATCTTCTGCAGGGCCGCCGCGTGATCGCGGTAGGAGCTCGTCTTGTGCGGCAGTCTGATCTCTCCGCCCCGGGCGGCGGTGGCATAGGCCGTTTCGAAATCCTCCAGCAGAATGCCCCATGAGACCGCGTCCACGACGAGGTGATGGGCCACCAGCAGCAGCGCGTCGCCATCTGGCCCCCGGGCGAGCAGCGCCGCCAGCAGCGGCGTCTCCTCCAGCGAGAAGCCGGCGTGCAGTCTGTCGGCGGCGTCCTCCAGCGCCTTGCGGCGGCTCGCCTCGTCGCCCTCCAGCGTGATCTGCGTCAGCACCGGCGGGGCGTCGGCGCTGCGGATGGAGACGGACGGCACGGCGTCCGCCGTGAAGGTCGAGCGCAATGCGTCGTGGTGGCGCCACAGGGCGGCGAGGGCGGCCTGCGCCGCCTCCGGGTCGATCCGTTGTGCCCGCAGCAGTGCGCCCTGATTGAAGTGGTGGCGCGCGGTCGCCGTTTCGAAGAACCAGCGCTGGATCGGCGTCAGCGGCAGGTCGCCGGTCACCGGCCCCTGATCGAGCTGCACGCGCAGCGGCTTGACGACCCGTGCCAGCGCGGCGACGGTCGGGTTCTGGAAGACGTCGCGGATTTCCGCCTTCCAGCCCGCCTGCCGCAGGCGCGAGACGATCTGGATCGCGCGGATGGAATCGCCGCCCAGCGAGAAGAAGTCCTCGCCCGTGCCGATATCGTCGCGGTTCATCACCGCGCGCCAGATCGCGAGGATGTCCGCTTCCAGCGGCGCGGCCGGCTCGGCCGGTGCCGAAGACGGCGCAGCCGAGGCGGCCGGCGGCGGCAGCGCCGCCTTGTCCACCTTCCCGTTCAGCGTGACGGGCATCTCCTCGAGCCGGATGAACCAGGCGGGCACGGCATAGGCCGGCAGCCGGTTCAGCAGATGCTGGCGCAGCCCGGCGGCCGAGGGCGCTTCCTGGCGCACGATCGTCCCGTCGGGGAAGAGCCGCTCATAGAAGGGCGTGCGCCGGAACCCGCCGCCGAAATGGGCGCTCGCGTAGCGGAAGGGAACGGCCTCGCGCCCCGCCCGGCGGACTGCGCCGTCCAGGATGTAGTCCGTGTTGAAGCCGTTCGCGCACAGGCGGCGGCTGACGGTGAGCGCGATCGTGTCCCCGGCCGCGACCGCCACCGGCGCATCGAAAACCGGCAGGTAGACGGGCAGCCACGAACCCGGATTGTCGAGGATGTCGACGACCGCGTCCCTGTCGACGCCGAGCCGCAGCCAGACCAGGAAGCCGGTCAGCTCGCAGTCGCGCGTGACGGTGAGCGTCATCCCGTCGTCGGCTTCCAGTGGCACGTCGCGGACATAGTCGAGATATTCGAACGGCCCGTCGTCCGAGACGATGGCCTCGCGCGGGCAATTCTTCAGGCACAGGCGCAGGTCGAACGGCTGCCCCACTTCCGCGAAGATCTTCTCCACGTAATGGGCCGCGATGTCCGTGAAGCCCGCCGCGATCCTGTCCGCCGGCAGCGACAGGGCGGCGATGCGCGTATCGCTGAACTGCGGCAGCATGGCCGCGGGGTCGTTCAGCAGGCGCCGGACGCTGTTGATGATCTGCGCCGCGCCCTCCGCGCCGCCGATCGCGCCCACGATCTCCGAAATGCAGACGTCCACCTTCTCCGGCAGCTCCGTTGTCATCGCGTCCCCGTGGATGACCTCTATCCGGTCGGAAAGGCCGAGCTTCTCCACCGTCTCGCGGGCCTTGCGCGCCGTCGCCTCCAGCCGGTCCACCGCATAGACCTTGCGCGCCCCGGCCTCGATCGCCAGCCGCGCGAGGATCGCGACCGGTCCCGTGCCGATGTCGACCACGGTCCTGCCCGGCAGGTGGCGCGCGAAGGCGTCGCGGTAGCGGGCGTTGCGGCCCTCGTCCGACGCCATGGCGCCGTAGGCCACGTCGTCATAGACGTAGAATTCGGCGACCGACGGCCACAGCTCCACCTTGTCGTCGGTGCAGTAGTAGGCGGCGAGCGCCGTGCTGCCGTCGTCGCGGGCGACCGTCGCGACGTGCACGTCGCGCAGCCCCGGCACGTCGCGCAGCGCCGCCTCCACCTCGCCGGGATCGATGCGGTGGCCGGCGACCTTCACCTGCTCGTCGAGACGTCCGATGCAGTCCACCATGCCGTCCGCCCGCCATGCGCCGATGTCGCCGGTGCGGTAGAGGCGCTCCCCGGTTCGCGGATGGACGATGAAGGCGCGGGCCGTGCGCCCGGCATCGTTCTGATAGCCGCGCGCGAGGCCGAGCCCGGCGAGGCAGATCTCGCCCGGCACGCCGATGGGCGCGGGCGCGAGGTCCGCGTCGAGAATATGGACGGCCGTGTTGGGCAGCGGCCGGCCGATCGGCAGGCGCGCCGCTCCCGCCTCGTCGGGCCGCACGCGATGGATGGTGGCGCAGACGGAAAACTCCGTCGGCCCATAGGCGTTGAAGGCCCGCAGGCTCCCGCTGTAGTGGACGAGATCCTCCACCGGCGCCGCCTCGCCGGCGGTGATCAGCACCTTCAGGCCCGGCAGGGGCGCGCGGTCGAGGGCGCGCAGATAGGTGGGCGGCAGCGTCACCACGCTGGTGTGGCTTTGCGTGAGGGCGTCGCGGAACACCTCGGTGTTCTCGATCGTGTCGCGCGCCGGCAGCACCACGGCCGCCCCCGCGAACAGCGCCATGAAGATGTTGGCGAGCGAGGCGTCGAAGGAGGGAGAGGCGAACTGCAGCACCCGGTCGTCCGCCGTGATGCCGAACGCCTCGACCTGCGCCAGCGACATGTTGACGAAACCGGCGTGCTCCACCATCACCGCCTTGGGCGTTCCCGTCGATCCCGAGGTGAAGATCACGTAGGCGACCTCGCCCGTCGCGCTCCGGTCCACGGGGGCGGCTGCCGCGCCGCCGTCCGCGAGAATCGGGGCGACGGCGATCTGCGGCAGGTCCGCGCCGTCGAGCCGGTCGGCGTCCGTATCGGCGAGGACGAGGCGGCAGTCCGCTTCATCCAGCATGAGATCGATGCGCGTGCGGGGCAGTTCGGGATCGACCGGCACATAAACCGCCCCGGCCTTGACGATGGCGATGAGGGCCGCGACCGATTCCAGCGAGCGGCGGGCAAGGACCGCGACGCGATCGCCCACGCCGATGTCCCGCGCCATGAGGGTATGGGCGAGCCGGTCGGAGACCGCGTCGAGGGCGGCATAGGTGAGGCTGCGTCCCGCCTCGTCCTCGACGGCCGGCCGCTCCGGATGCGCGTTGGCTGCGGCGCGGAAGGCGGCGACGATGGTGCCGTGGGCGGGCGTGGCCGCGGGTCCGGCGGCGAAGCTTGCGATCCGCTCCGCCTCGGCGGCGGGAAGCAGGGAGAGCGCGTCGACGGGCTGTTGAGGCTCCTCCACCGCCGCGCGCGCCAGCGCCTCGAACTGCGCCCCCATGCGCGCCACGCGGTCGGTGTCGAACAGGTCGCTGTTGTAGTTGAGGTCGAGCACGAGCGCGCCGTCCTCCTCCTGGAAATGGAAGACGAGGTCGTAGCGCGAGAAGTTCCAGGCGTTGCGCGCGCCGAAGGGCCGCACGGCGACGTCCTCCAGCGCCAGGTCGGACTGGGCGAAATTCTGGAGCACGATCATGGCGTCGAAGAGCGGCGATCGGCTCATGTCGCGCCCGAGCGGCAGTTCGCTGACCAGCCGGTCGAAGGGGTAGTCCTGATGGACGAGCGCCTCGCTGACGGTGCCGGCGACTTGGGCGAGGAAGGCGCTGAAGCTTTCGCCGGCTGCGAGGCTGTCGCGCAGGGCGAGGATGTTGACGTAATAGCCGATCTGGTTGTCGAGCAGGCTGTCCCGCCGCCCCGCGACGGGGCAGCCGAGCACGAGTTCCCGCTGGCCGCCGTAGCGGTGCAGGAATGCCTTGGTCAGCGCGGTGAGCGCCACGAACGGCGTGACGCCGGCCTTGAGCGCCAGCGCCTCGATGGCGCCGAGGAGCCCCGCGTCGAGCACGAAGCGGATGGTGCCGCCGTTGAGCGTCTGCACCGGCGGGCGCGGCCTGTCGCGCGGCAGCTCCAGCGGCGCGACAGGCGTCTCGAACCGCTGCAGCCAGTAGGCGCGGTCGTCATCGAGCGCGCCGCCTGCCACCCGCTCCGCCTGCCACACCGCGACGTCGCGCATCTGCACCGCCAGCGCCGGCAACTCCGGCCGGCGGTCGTGGCGCAGGGCGCGGTAGATCTCGGCCAGATCGTCCACCAGCACGCCGAGCGACCACACGTCGGCGACGATGTGATGCATGTTGAACAGGAGCACGTGGACGGGCGCGCCGTCCACGTCCGGCAGGCGCGCCAGCACCACCCGCATGAGCGGGCCGGCGACGAGGTCGAAGCGGTGTTCGCCGTTGGCGGCGGCGAGCCGCTCTGCCGCGGCCGCCGGGTCCGGCTCGCCGCGCAGGTCGACCTGCTCCAGCCGCCACGGCAGGCTGTCGTGGACGATCTGCACCGCTTCTCCGCGTGCATCCTCGCGAAACGTGGTGCGCAGGGCTTCGTGGCGTGCGATCAGCCGCCGGAACGCCTCCTCCAGCAGCGCCACGTCGAGCGGGCCGGTGAGTTCATAGGCATCGAAAAGATTATAGGCCGTGGGCGCGACGCCGAGCCGGTCCAGCCGCCACAGGCGGCTTTGCGAGGACGTCACCGGATAGCTCTCCGCATCCGGCGCGCGGGCGATGCCGGCGGTGGCAGCGGCGCCTTCCACCGCGCTGTCGCGCCCTCCGGCGGCGTCGATCAGCCGCCCCAGCGCGCGGATGGTGGAGGCCTCGAAGAAGTCCTTGAGACTGACCTCGACCGACAGCGCCTGGTAGATCAGTTGCACCGCCCGGATCGCCCGCAGCGAATCGCCGCCGAAATCGTGGAAGCCGGTTTCCACGCCGATCCGCTCGAGGCCGAACAGTTCGGCCCAGATCGCGGCAAGGGTCGTTTCGGTCGCGGTTCCGGCCTCCACGTATCCGTGCTGGGCGTAGAACAGTTCCTCCGGGCGCGGCAAGGCCTTGCGGTTCAGCTTGCCGCTGATGGTGGTCGGCAGGGCGGGAAGCGGCACGAGCACGCGCGGCTGCATGGCGGCGGGCAGGCTCCGGTCGAGCTCCCGGCGCAGCGCCTCCGTCGGCAGCGGGCCGGCATCGCCGTCGTCCAGCACGTAGTAGCCGACGAGCACCGGCACCTCGCCCGCGCCGGGATGGACGGCGGCGGCGGCGGCCTTGATGCCGGGAATGCTCCGCAGCACGGTCTCGACCTCGCCGAGTTCGATGCGCACGCCGTTGATCTTCACCTGGTTGTCCTGGCGGCCGAGGCATTCCACGGTGCCGTCCGGCAGGAGCCGGCCGAGGTCGCCGGTCCTGTAGAGCAGCGGACCGTCGCCGCCGAGCGGGTTCTCGATGAACGCCTCGCGCGTCAGCTCCGGGTCGCCGAGATAACCGAGCGACGGATAGGCGGTCTCGATGTGGATCTCGCCGATCTGCTGCGGCGCGCAGGCCCGGCCCCGCGTCAGCACGAGCACGCGCGTGTCGGGCAGCGGCCTGCCGATGGGCAGCACGCGCCTCGGATCCGCGGGGAGCTCCCCGACGCGGTGGAAGACCTTGGCGAGCGTCGTCTCCGAGGGGCCGTAGAGATTGACGACCTCGGCCCTGCCGCCGGCGGCCGCGCGCCACGCGGCGACATCGGCGCCGAACAGCGGCTCGCCCGCCACCAGCAGGTAGCGCAGGGCGGGCAAGGGATCAGCCGCAAGGGGCTCGGCCTCGCCGCGGCCCGCGAGTTCCTGGGTGAGGAGGCGCAGCACCGTCGGCACGCAGTGGACGAGCGTCACCCCGGCCGCACGCAGCGTATCGGCAAGGCGGCGCGGCGATGTCCGCGTCTCCTCGCTCGTGGAAACGAGCGTGCCGCCCGTCATCAGCGGCACCAGAATGTCGCGCAGGCTGACGTCGAAGGTGACGGGCGCCAGCCACGAGCCGCGCGTCGTGTCGTCGAGGCCGAATTCCCCGATTTCCCAGCGCAGGAAGTGGGAGAGGCTGCGGTGCGAGCCGAGGATGGCCTTGGGCGCGCCGGTGGAGCCCGAGGTGAACATCACATAGGCGGGGTCCGTCGGGCCGATCCGGTGAGCGGGCGTGAATTCGCCGGACTCGCCGGCGCAATCCTCGATCAGCGTGATCAGGAAACGGTCTTCCGCCTCGCCGGGCTCCCGCGTCGCGCCCAGCCGTTCCCGCAACGCGCCGGCATGGGCGGCGTCGGTGACGATGAACCGGGTCCGCGCCTTGTCGAGATAGTTGCGCAGCCGCTTCTCCGGCAGGTCCGGCGGCAGCGGCAGGAAGGCGCCGCCCGCCTTGCCCACGCCGAGGAGGGCGGCGACATAGTCCGGCCCGGCGGGCAGGAACAGGCCGACGATGGCGTTGCGGCCCACGCCCTGACGGCTCAGCGTGGCAGCGATGCGGTTGGCTTGCGCATCGAGGGCACCATAGGCGAGCGTCCCGTCCTCATGTGCGAGGGCGACGGCGTCGGGCCGGGATGATGCCTGGAATGCGAACTGTTCCACATAAGAATTGCGTTGCATGTGTCTTGTCCGTCAGGAGAGCTGCGGCAGGGAAAGCTGTTCACGGAGCAGGCCGAACGTGAGCATGACCATGAGCAGGTCATCCTCGAACGTCTGGTTGAGGTCCGCTTTCGGGTCGAGATAGTGCGCCTTGAGGTGGGAGACGGTATCGGGGTTGAAATAGCCGTCGGCGCGCACGCGCTCCTCGTCGAGCAGATCGGTGACCTGCGGCGCGCCTTCGCGCAGCAGGCGGGCGCTGCTGTGGGCGACGAAGCTGAATTTCTTCCTGCCCACGATCTCGTCGGGCAGGTAGCGGCGGGCGACCTGCTTGAGCACGTGCTTCTCCTCGCCCTCGTGCACCATGAGGGCGGGGGGGATGCGCCGCGCGGCGGCGATGACGCCGATGTCGAGGAACGGATAGCGCGCCTCCACGGAATTGGCGAAGCTCACCCGGTCACCGTGGTCGGCGAGCAGGTGGTCGGCCATGCGCAGCTTGAAGTCGAGATAGGAGCGGATGTGGAACGGGTGGCGGCCGCGGATCTGGTCGAGATCGACGGGTGATTCCGCCAGGCAGTCGAAATCGTCGAACTGCTCGGCGAGCGGCTCGGCGTAGAGATCGCGCCGCAACTCGCGGTGGGCGGCGTAGTTCTTCTCGTAGAAGAAGTCCGGATCGCCCCACAGCCGCTCCCGCCATTCGGCCTCGATCAGGTCGTCGAGCGCGTTGCCCGCCGGCGCGCCCGTTCCCCGTTCCGCATCGAGCCGGTAGCCGACATAGCCGCCGAACAGCTCGTCCGCCCCTTCGCCGGTCAGCACGACCTTCAGGCCCGCGTCGCGGACCATGCCGGACAGCATCAGCGAGCAGACGTTGTAGGATTCGCGCAGCGGCGCTTCCGCCCAGCGCACGATGTCCGGCAGCCCGCGCGACAGCAGCGCCGGGTCGACCTCCATTTCGTGGTGGCGGGTCCCGAGCCGTTCCGCCATCAGCCGCTGCGGAGCGCTTTCGTCGATGGCGCGGTCCGGAAAGGTGATGGAGAACGTATGCCGCTCGCTCTCCCCCGTCAGGTCGCGGACGATGGCGGCGATCAGCGAGCTGTCGAGCCCGCCGGACAGATAGCCCCCCACGGGCACGTCCGCCTGCAGCCGGTAGCGCACGGCCTGCCGCAGCGCTGCGTCCAGTTCCTCGATGCATTCGCCGGGCGGCCGGTCGCGGATGTCCTCGGCGTGCGGATAGTCGAGATCCCAGTACTTGACCGTCCGCCAGTCCCGGCCCGGGTCGGCGATCAGCACATGGCCGGGCGGCAGGCTGCGCACCCCGGCGAGGATCGTGTGCGGCGATATGAGGCCCGGAAAGGTGAAGATCTGGTCGAGCGCGGTCAGGTCGACCGCGCGGTCGATGCTGTTGTGGGCCAGGATCGCCCGGATCTCGGATCCGAACAGCAGCAGTCCGTCGCGCTCCGCGTAGAACAGCGGCGCTATGCCGACATGGTCGCGCCCGAGCACGAGGCGGCGGGTCTCCCTGTCGAACGCGGCGAAGGCGAACTGGCCGTTGGTGCGGCGCGGGAATTCCGGCCCGTATTCGGCGAAGAGCGCCGGCACCAGCTCGGTATCGCAGCGTGTCCGGAACCGGTGGCCCCGGCTTTCCAGCTCGGCGCGCAGCTCCGCATAGTTATAGATCTCACCGTTGCAGACGGCGACGATGCGCCCGTCCGCCGCATACATCGGCTGCCGGCCGGCCTCGATATCGACGATCGACAGCCGCCGGAAGCCGAGACTGACGGCATCGTCGCTGTAGTAGCCGTCGTCGTCCGGCCCGCGATGACGGACGGCCTCGCTCATGCGGCCGATGAGGTCGCCCGGCACGGGGAAGGGGTGGCGTCTGAGGTGTCCGACGATGCCGCACATCACCATGAATCCGGTTGATTGAGAAAGTCTGCGGGTGAGTGGCCGGAAGCCGCGCCGCTGTCGGCCGTTCCGTCTCCCGGTTCCGGCCGGAGGCCGGGAAGGGGACCGTCCCCGGTCAGGCGGCTGCGCAGCTCCGCGATGGTCACGCCGGGGTTGCCGACGACTTCCTCGACCAGACGGACATACTGCGCCGCGATGGCCGCGGCCGTGGGCGGGTCGAACAGGTCGCTCGCATATTCGAGCAGCAGTTCGAGGTGCGGCTTTTCCTCGAACATGTAGTTCAGATCGTATTTCGCGCTGACCGTCGTGTCGCGCAGCGCGCGTCCCCGCGCGCCCGCGAGGTCTATCCGCACCGGATCGTTGTTCTGCAGGATCAGGATCACGTCGAACAGCGGCTGGTGGCCGCCGGCGCGCGCGTCCCCCAGCACGTCCGCCAGCGTTTCGACGAGCGCATCGAACGGATAGGACTGGTGCGCGAAGGCGTCGAGCACGAGCGCGCGCTCCTGCGCCAGCATGGCCTCGAACGACACCTCGTCGCGCACGGCGCCGCGCAGGGCCAGCATGTTGAGGTAGAAGCCGATCTGGTCTTCCAGCACAAGCTGGTCGCGGCCGGCGACCGGCGTGCCGACCACGATGTCCTCCGCGCCCGACAGCAGCGCCAGCTGCAGGCGCACGAGCGCCGACAGAACGGTGAACAGGCCGGTGTCCGCATCCCGCGCGAGGCGGTTCAGGCCGTCGGTGAGTTCCTGCGTCAGGACGATCGCCGCGATCGCGCCGCGGCCGCTCGGCCGGGCGGGGCGCGTCCTGTCGGTCGGCAGTTCCAGAACGGGCGCTCCCTCCTCGAACCGGGTGAGCCAGTAGGCGCGCGCCGCGTCGTCCTGTGCGCACGCCCCGCCTGCCTCCTGCCACACGGCATAGTCCTTGTACTGGATGGCCAGCGGCTCGCGGCCCGCCAGGGAAAGCAGTTCCTGCGGCCCCGCGTGCGGATACTCCAACGCCGCCCGGTAGAACGCCTCGATGTCCCGCAGCAGGACGTTCACCGACCAGCCGTCGCAGATGACGTGGTGGATGTTGACGATGAGCGTCGCCCGGGGAGCCTCGCCGCCGGAGCGGGAGACGAGATGCAGCCGCAGCAAGGGCGGCTTCGCGAGATCGAAGACATGATGGAACGCGCGCTCCGTCAGCGCATCGATGGCATCCTCATCGCCCTCCGCGTGCTCGAAGAACACCTGACCGGGCGCCGGCGGCAGGATTTCCTGCCGCGGCGCGCCGCCCTTCATGACGAAGCGCGTACGCAGGATTTCATGGCGCAGGGGGAGCCCGTCGACGGCACGGGAGAAGGCCCGGACATCGACGGCGCCGTCGATGGCGATTGCGCCGACCATGTTGTAGGCGACCAGTTCCGGCTGCTGTGCCTGCAGCATGAAAAGCCGGCGCTGGGCCGGGGAGAGCGGGTAGTCGGCCGCCGCCGGCGCCGGTGATATGGTCTTCGCCTCGCCGCCGGCGCGGCTTTCGATCAGTTCCACCAGGACGCGCAGGCTCTTGGACGAGAAGAAGTCGCGCAGGTCGAGCGACGCCCCGAGCCGCTGCCGCAGACGCACGACGGTCTGGTTCGCCTTCAGGCTGTGGCCGCCGAGTTCGAAGAAATTGTCGTCGAGGCTGACGGAGGGCAGGTCCAGCACCTCGCACCAGATCGCGGCGACCTGCTGCTGCAGCGCGGTCAACGGCGCCGCGCCGGACTGCGCGCCGAGGACCTCGCCCCCCTGGGCGCGGAGCCTGCGGCGGTCCGCCTTGCCGTTCGGGGTCAGCGGAATGGCCGCAACCTTCACGAACTGCGCCGGGATCATGTAGTCGGGCAGCTTGTCGGCCAGATAGTGGAACAGCGCTTCCCGGGCCAGGCCGCCGTTCCCCTCCGGCCGGGCGTCATCGTCGAGCGCGATGAAGGCGGTGAGGCTGTCGCCCGAGGAAGCGCCCGCGCCGGCGGACGCGGCTTCCGCCCCCATCCCGCCATCCGCGACCACGGCGGCGTCGCGGATGGCGGGATGGGCGATGAGCTGGCGCTCGATCTCGCCGAGCTCGATGCGGAAGCCACGGATCTTCACCTGATCGTCGATGCGTCCCAGGTACAGCAGCTCGCCGTCGCTCCCCAGCCGCCCGAGATCGCCGGACCGGTAGAGGCGCACGCCCGGCAGGGAGGGGTGTGCGATGAAGCGCTGGGCGGTCAGTTCCGGGCGGTTGAGATAGCCGCGCGCCACGCCGTGCCCGCTGACCAGGATCTCGCCCGCGATGCCGCGTGGCTGAAGCGACAGGTCCGGCCCGACGAGCAGCACGCCGTAGGACGGCAGGGGCACGCCGATGACGCTGCGCCCGTCCGCGATCTCGTCCGCTCCGATCTCCTGGAAGGTGACGTGAACCGTTGTCTCGGTGATGCCGTACATGTTCACGAGGCGCACCTCTGGATAGCGCTCCCGCCACCGCGCAAGCCGCGTCGGAAGCAACGCCTCGCCGCCGAAGACGATGTCCCGCAGATTGAGCGGCGGCCGGCCGCGCTCCAGCGTGGCGTCGATGAGCGCGTAGAAGGCCGTGGGCGTCTGGCTCAGCATGGTGACGCCCTCGCTCGCGAGCAGGTCGAGGAAGGCGGGCGGGTCGCGCGTCAGCGCGTGGGGCACGATCACCAGCCGGGCGCCGAACAGCAGGGCGCCGTAGATCTCCCAGGTCGAGAAATCGAAGCAGGGGGAGTGGAACATCGTCCAGACGTCGAGCGGGCCGAAGCTGAACGGCCGGCGGGCGTGAAAGAAGAGCTGGATGACGTTGCGGTGCTCGATCAGGCAGCCCTTGGGCTGGCCGGTGGAGCCCGAGGTGTAGATGACATAGGCGAGATGGTGCGGCTCCGGGCGGGCGGGAAGGTTTTCCTCGGCGCTGTCGCCCGCGCCGCCCGCCGTCTCGCCGATGACGACGACCTGCAGGTGCGTGCCGGCGATGTCCCGGGCCTGGCGCTCGTGCGCCTGGTCAGTGACCAGCACGCGCAGGCCGCTGTCCGCCGCCATGAAGGAGATGCGGTCTTCGGGATAGGTGGGGTCGATCGGCAGGTAGGCCCCGCCCGCCTTCAGAATGCCCAGCATGCCGACCGGCACGTGCCAGGTGCGGCCCACCAGCAGACCCACGAGCTCCTCGCTCCGCACGCCGGCGCTCTTGAGCGTATGGGCGAGGCGGTTCGCCAGCCTGTTCAGCGTTCCATACGTCAGGTCGCGCGTCGCGTCGCTGACGGCGATGCGCTCCTCGTAGGCGCCCGCCATCGCCTCGAAGGCGGCCACGAGGGTGAGATGCTGGGGATAGTCCGCGACGTCGCGCGCGCGGGCGAGCAGGGCCGCGCGCTCGCCGGGCAGCATGATGTCGAGCTCGCATACCGCGCGGCGCGGCATTTCCATCGCCGCCGACACGAGGCGCACGAAGCGTTCGCTCATGTCCGCGCCGGTTTCCGCGTCGAACAGGTCGCGGTTGAAGACGAGGCTCGTCGACAGGCCGTCGGCCTCGTCGGCGAGCGAGAGGACGAGGTCGTACTTGCCCCAGCCGAGCCCGGTGTCGACCCGACTCCAGCCCCTGACGCTCGGCGCCGGCGCCGCGTCGTAATGGAAGAGGACGTCGAACAGCGCGGTGCGGCTCATGTCGTTCTTCGGGTTGACGGCCAGCACGGCGAGATCGAACGGCATGGTCGCGTGGTCCGCGTCCTGCGCATGGCGGGCGGCGGAGCGGCGGGCGAAGGCGGAGAAGCTCTCGCGCGGGTTGATCGCGACGCGCAGCGGCAGCAGGTTCGACAGCGGCCCCAGCGCGCCCGCCCCGTCGTCGGCCGGCTCGACCGGCTCGCCCATCACGACATCGACCTGTTCGGAGAGGCGGTAGAGCAGGAGCTGGAAGCACGCGCGCAGGACGTCGCGGCGCGACAGGCCCTCGGCGGCGGCGAAGGCGTCGATGCACGCCAGCGTTTCCCGGTCGATCCAGCCCGCCGCGCGATCGGCCGTGTAGGTATGGATGGCCGGTCGCGGCCTGTTCGTCGGCAGGACGAGGGCCGGGAGATCCTTCAGCGTCGCTTGCCAGTAGGCGGCGTCCGCCTGGTGGTCGCCCTGGGCGCGGCGCTCCGGCGCGGCGACGGCGTGGCTGAACGGAGGGGCGGGCGACAGCTCCGCCTCACGGCCGTCATAGATGAGCGCGAGCTCCTCGATCAGCCGGTGCAGGCTGCGCTTGTCCGCCACCGCATGGTGCGCCGTCAGCGCGAGCCAGGTTCCGGCGATCGACGTGCTGCCGTTGCGTTCGTGGAAGACGGTCAGGCGCGCCAGCGGCGCCTCGTCCAGCGAAAACGGACGCCGGGACTCCTCCTCCAGCAGCGCGAGCCCGCTGGCCGGGGAGCCTTCCCGGATCGTGACCGGCAGCACGGCGTCGGGCCGGACCCGGAGATAGGGCCGCTCGCCGATCGTCACCAGCGCCATGCGCAGGATTTCGTGCCGCGCCGCCAGCCGGGCGGCGGCGCGCCTGAGCCGCTCTGCGTCCAGGGGGGCCTCGACGCGCGCGATGACGGGCATGTTGTAGTAGGTGGGGCCTTCGGGATAGAGCACGCCGCGCTCGAACCTGTCCACGAACCACAGGCGTTCCTGATGGAAGCTCGGCAGCAGCGCCGGGGCCTCGTCGCGGAAGGCGGGCAGTTCGGCGAGCGGCTTGCGCGGGGCGGCGCAGATGTCGCGCACCAGCCGCGACAGGCGCTCCATCCATCCCGACACGCGCGCGCGGTCGAAGAGTGCCGTGTTGTAGGTGGCGTTGACGCGCAGGCCGTCCGGGCCGTCGGTGACGTAGAGCGTGAGATCGAACTGGGCGGTGGGGGTGTCCACTTCCTCGAGGCTCATGCCGGTGCCGGCGAGCAGGCGGGCAATCTCGTCCCGGTCGTCCATCACCAGAACGACCTCGAACAGCGGGTTGCGCGCAGGATCGCGCGGCTGCCCCGTTGCCTCCACCACCTGGTCGAAGGGCGTCGCGCCATGTTCGTTCGCGGCCAGCATCGTCTTGCGCGTCGCATCGAGCAGCGCGCGGAAATCCCTGTTCCGGTCGATGCGCCCGCGCAGGGCGAGCGTATTGACGAAAAAGCCGATCTGGTCCGCGGTCTCCGGATGGTCGCGGCCTGCGGTCACCGTGCCGATCACGAGATCGTCCACCCCGGTGACGGCGCCGAGCAGGGTCTGGAAAACGGCGGTCACGGCGGTGAAGGCGCTGGCGTCGTGCGCCGCGGCGAGCGCCTTGAGCGCGTTCGATTCCGCCGCCGGAAGCTGGAAGATGACGTGCGCGCCGTCATACGTCTTGCGCGCCGGGCGGGGACGGTCCGCGGGCAGTTCCAGATAGGGCGCGCCGGCGAGCGTGTCACGCCAGTAGGCGAGATGCGCCTCGTGGCTCGCGGCGGCGGCCGCTGCCGCGCAATCCTTGTACTGGACGGAGAGGGCCGGCAGGTTCGCGGGCGCCGCGCCCGTCTCCTCGCCATAGAAGGCCAGCAGATCGCGCACGAAGACGCCGACCGACCAGACATCGCCAATGGCGTGATGCAGCGTGACGACACAGGCGGCACGGGCGCCGTTCGGGGCGTCATCCCGCAGCAGCAGGACGCGCCAGAGCGAGGCGCGGTCGAGGGCGAACGGCCTGTCGACCTCCGCCGTGATGATCGCATCGAGCGCATCGGCATCGAGGCCCCCCGCCTCTCGGGTGGCGAGGGCGAGCGCGGGTTCCGGCAGGATGCGCTGGCGCGGCAGGCCATCGACGTCGACGAGCGCCGTGCGCAGGCTCTCGTGGCGCAGCGCCAGCCTGGCGAGGGCGCGGGACAGGGCGTCGGTGTCGAAGCCGCCGTCCGCCCGCCGCAGGACGAATCCGATATTGTAGGCTGTCAGGTCCGGATCGAACTGATGCAGCATCCAGAGGCTGGCCTGCGCGGCCGCCGGCGCGTAGTCGCGTGCGGCGGGAAGCGGCGCGATGGCGGCATGCGTGCCGGCCGTGGCGAGGCTCGCCGCGAGGCCGGCGACGGAGGGATTCTCGAAGAAGGTCTGCAGGGGCACGTTGCGGCCGAACACCCCGGCGACGCGCGACAGGATGGCGAGCGCCTTCAGGCTGTGTCCGCCCAGATCGAAGAAGCTTTCCGTCACGCCGACCTCGGGCAATCCCAGAACGGAAGCCCAGATGCCGGCGATCGTCGCTTCCGCCGGCGTGCGCGGCTTGATCAGCAGGCGGGCCGGAACGCGCGGCCCTTCCAGCCCCGCCAGCGCGTCCCGGTCCACCGCGCCGTCGGCGCGCCGGGGCAGCGCGGTGCAGGCGACGAAGGCGTCGGGGCGGGCGTGCGCGGGCAGGCCGAGCGCGGCGTAGGCGGCCATGGCCGCGAGATCCGCGCCGGCGTCGGTCACGATGAACGCGGTGAGACCCCTGTCGCCGTCATGCCCGACGGCAGCATCCTCGACCGCCGGATGGGCCTTGAGGACGCGCTCCATTTCCCGCAGATCCCGCAACCCCGCAAGCGAACGCGCAAATGCGTCCGCCGGGCCGATGGCGGCCACGGTTCCCTCCGGCGTCAGCCGCGCGAGTTCCCCGTTGTCCACCCATTCGCCCGATGCCGCGCGCCGCTGCTCCGCCCCGGCCACGCCAATGGGGGCTGAGGCGCGGAAGATGTCGACGACCCGTTTCCCGCCTGCTTCCGCCGTCTGCTGCGCCGCGCGCTCGGCCTGCGAGAGCGGCAGGGCGGCAAGCCGCTCCTGCGGCGCGCGGGTGCCGGCGTCGAGAATGGCGAGATAGGAATCGAGCCACCGCCCGGCCGTTTCCCGATCGGCCACCGAGCCGTCGTAGTCGAGGTCTATCAGCGTGTCGCCATTGAGTTCCATCAGGTTCAGGAACAGGTCCTTCTTGGGATGGCGGACGGGCGGAGAGATCCAGTCGAGGACGAGGCCGTCGAAGGCGAGGGCGAACCCGCGATCGAGGTTGAACAGGACGTTCACGTGGACGCTGTGTTCGGGTTCCGCGTCGGCGAGAAGGGCGTTCACCTGCTTGCGGGTGGCGTTCATCGCCCGGTGCGTCTCGGCGACGAGAGCGGCGAAGGACGCGTCGGGAGCGAGTTCCAGCGTCAGGGGCAGGACGGTGGAGGCCATGCCGACCATGACGGGTTGCGAGGCCGCCGCATGCCCCGCGACCGGCACGCCCACGGTGACCCGCAACTGGTTGCCGAGCCGCCCGAGCAGCAGCGCGTAGCCGGCGAGCAGCACCGTGAACGGCGTTACCTCATGCGCCCGTGCATAATCCCTGACGCGGGCGAAAACGTCCTGCCCGCCATCGCGGGACGCGCGCCGGTGAAGCCGTCCGCCACCCGTCTGCGGCAGGGCACCCGTGCGCGCGAACAGCACCGGCGAGGAGACCGCGGCCGTATCGTCGGGCGCCAGCTTGCGCGTCCACGCCACGAAGTCGCTGAAGGGTGTCGCCGGCTGCAGGCGGGCCGGTTCGTCCCGCCGTTCGGCCGCATAGAGCTGCGACAGTTCGGTGGCCAGCAGCCCCAGCGACCAGCCGTCGGCGACGATATGATGGACGATGAGGGCGAAGACGTGCCGCGCCGCGCCCTCCTCCGCAAGCAGCAGTGCGCGGACGAAAGGGCCGCTCGCCAGATCAAAGGGGGACGCGAGTTCTCGCGCCAGCCGCTCTTCGACCCCGCTTTCGCCGGCGACGGTCTCCTCGACGAAAGGCACGGCGGCATCGCGCGCCAGATGGTAGCCCGCGTCATCCACCCGGACCGCGCGCAGGATGTCGTGGCGCGAGACGAGCCGGGCGAGGGCGCGCCGCAGCGCCGCGATATCCAGCGGGCCGGTCAGCGCGAAGGCGATCATCTCGTTATAGGCGAAGGTCGCCTCGGCGTGCGCCTCGATGAGCGCGCGTATCTCGCGCTGCCCCCGGCCGAGCGGCAGGATGCCGGAGGCCGGTTCGGGCGCAGGCCCGTCCCCATCGCGCGGCGGCAGCCAGCCGCCTTCGCGCATCTCATCGACGCTCTTCTTCACGGCGTCGATGAGGAAGCGCACTTCTTCGTCGCCGTGGGCGGTGGAGAGGAAGCAATTGCGCCCCTCCCACACGAAGACGCCGTTCTTCAGCAGGTGATAGTTGAGGATTTCCGTGTCGTCGGCGAAGTCGAAGCGGAACAGCGAACTGAAATGGACCATCCGGATCGGCAGGTCCTCGGCCGCGAAATAGGCGTTCAGCTCGTCGCACATCGCCGCCGTGCGGGCGTTCAGCGCTTCCTGCAGGGCGGGGCCCCGCTCCTTCAGGAAGTCGAGCGTGGCTTCCGCCGCCGCCATGGTCAGCGGATGGGCGTTGAACGTGCCGGCGACGAAGGCCGTGCGCGCCGAGGGGACGCTGTCGTCGCCGTATGTCCAGTTGCCGCCGTCGACCGCGTCGAGATAGTGGGCCCTGCCGGTGACGACGCCGATCGGCAGGCCGCCGCCGATGACCTTGCCGTAGGTGACGATATCCGCCCGCACGCCGAAGTGGTGCTGGGCGCCGGCCGGGTGTACCCTGAAGCCGGTGATCGTCTCGTCGAAGATCAGGGCGTTGCCGCGCGCCTCGGTCAGCCGGCGCAGGTCGTGCAGGAATTCGCGCGGCTGCACCGCCGGGTCGCGGCTCTGCACGGGCTCGACGACGACGGCGGCGATCCGGTCCGCATGGCGCGCGATGACGTCGAGAGCGGCCCGATCGCCGTAGCGCAGCACGATCACGTCCTCGACCATGCCCTCCGGCGTGCCGTCGCTGACGGGCATGGTGTTGATGCGCTCGCCATCCGCCCAGCCGGCGGCCAGCAGGCCGTCGAACGTGCCGTGGTACGAATTGACGAAGATCACGATCTTCTGCCGGTCCGTCCTGGCGCGGGCGAGCCGCAGGGCGACCATCACGGCCTCGGAGCCGGTGGTGAAGAAGGCGACGCGCTCCGCTCCGGTCATCTCCCGGATCTTGCGGGCGATCCGGCCCGCGCGCGGCGTTTGCGGGCCGACCGGATATCCGGCATTGATCTCGGCATGCAGGGCCTTGCGCACGAACGCCGGGTCGTGTCCGAACAGGGTCACGCCGAAGCCCATCGTGATGTCGAGATAGCGGTGCCCGTCCATGTCGCACACCCAGGCGCCCGAAGCGGACTCGACATGCAGCGGGTAGTTGAGCTCCTTCCATTCGGGGCGGAAGCCGATCACCGCGCGCGGGTTGGCGTAGACGTCGCGGAAGGTGGCGGTGTGGGCCTTCGAGGCGCGGGTGCGGGCGTTGAAGGCCTCGGCAAGACGCGCGACATGGCCGGCCCGCGCGGCGTCCAGCACCTTGCGCTGGCTGCGGTCCGCCTTGAACAGACCCTTCACCTCGTGCTTGACCTCGCGGGCGGGAGACGGCAGCGGCGGGGTCTGCGGCTGCGCAACGGGTGCGGGAGGCGCGGCAACGGGCGCGCGGATAACGCCCAGCTGCTGTTCGAACAACCGGCTCATGGCCTCGATCTGCAGGGCCATGAGGCCGCTGACGCCGCTGTCGGTCGCGGCCGCGGGCGGCGGCACGGCGGCTGCCGGCGGGGGCGCGACAGTCTGCGGAAGGCCGGCAGCGGCATTCGCGGCGATTTCCGGTGCCGTTGCGGGCGCAATGTTCGCGAGGCCGGCGACAAGGCCTGTCAGCTTGTTCAGCGTGTCGCCGTGCTCCATCACCTCGGCAAGCGGCAGCTCGATCCGGTACTCGCGGGCCAGCGCCTGCTGCAACTGCACCACCAGCAGGGAGTCGAGGCCGAGGCTGAACCATGACGCGTCCGGCTCGATCTCCTCGGCGGCAAGGCCAGCGATGCCGCGCAGGATGGATTTGATCGTATCGCTCACCGCGCCGTGCGCGGCGGCGGGGGACGCGGGCGGGACATTCGGCGCGGCGTGGGGGGGAGCGCTGGTTTGCATGAGGGGGGTTTGCATGACGGGGGTTTGCATGGCGGGTGTCGCGGAAATGGCGCTGCGGCTCGTGGGCAGAACGGCGGTGCGTCCCTGGAAGGGATAGGTGGGCGCGGCGGCGATCCGCCCCGGCCGGCCGGCAAAGACGCCGGGCCAGGCAATCGCATGGCCGTCCTCGTAAAGCGCGGCCACCAGGCGCAGCAACGTCTCGTCTGCCTGCGCCGTCGCGGATTCCGCCCGGGCGGAGAAGCACGGCAGCACCCGCGCGCCGGGCAGGGTGGCGGCGCAGAGGGGAGCGAGAACGGGCCGTACGCCGAGATCGATGAATGTCAGGTCGGGTTCCGCCACCGCCGCGAGCGCCCCGGCGAAGGCGACGGGCTGGCGGGCGTGGCGCACCCAGTGCGACCCGTCCCGCAGATCGTCGGGAAGCAGGGGCGCCGCCGTCAACGACGAGACGATCCGGCAGGCCGCATCGGCCAGCGGGAGATCGCTCCCCGCCCGGCCGATCTCTGCCAGCGCGTCGTCCATCATCGCGCTGTGGAACGCGTGGGAGACGGGGAGCGGGGCAACCCGGCAGCCGCGCCCGGCGAGACGCCGCGACGCCTCGGCAATGCCCTCGTGCGTGCCGGACAGGGTGACGTGACGGGGGCTGTTCCAGGCCGCGACGCAGACGGCCTCGCCCAGGCCGTCGAGACTGTCGGCGACCGTTGCCGCGTCCGCCTGCACCGCGGCCATCGCGCCGCCGGGGAGGCGGTCCATCGCCGCGCCGCGCAACGCGGCGAAGCGCAGCGCCTCGGTGGCCGTCGTCAGGCCGCCAATGGCGGCGGCGGCGATTTCACCGACGGAATGGCCGACGATGGCGTCCGGCGCAATCCCGAAGCTGCGCAGCAGGGCCACGACCGCGAGCGAAAGTGCCACGCTGGCCGGCTGGTTGTAGCGCGTGCGCGCCAGCAGCTCCGCCTCGCCGCCGAGCAGGATCCGGGTCAGCGGCCGGTCGAGATGATCGGCGAGCGCCGCCTCGGCGGCCCGCAGCGTGTCCCGGAACACGGGCTCGTGATCGTAGAGGTGCTGCACCACCTCCGGGGCGTGGGCCCCCTGGCCGGGCAGCAGGAAAACGAGCTTCGACGGCATGCGGCTCGCCGGTGCACGCGCGGCGGCGGTGCGCAACGCGCCGACGAGATCGTCGGCAGACGTTCCCACGACCGCGATGCGGTGCCCGAAGGCCGCGCGGCCGCACGCCGCCGTTCTGGCGAGATCGTGCAGGCGGGCCGCATCGCTCTTCGCCAGCGCCTTGGCATAGCGGTCGGCAAGGGGGGCGAGATCCTCCGCGAACCGCGCTGCGAGTGGCAGAACGACGGGACGCGACACGGAGGGAGGGGTCTCGCTGCCGGCGGCGGGTTCTTCGGCATGTTCCAGCACCACATGTTCCAGCACCACATGGGCGTTGGTGCCGCTCATGCCGAACGCGCTGACGCCGGCGCGCCTCGTCTGCCCGTCGCCGGCGCGCCACGGCTGCAGCCGGTCCACAACGGCAACCGGCATATCCGTCCACGGAACGATCGGGTTCGGCGTGTGCTGATGCAACGTGGCCGGCAGCAGGCCCGCTTCCATCGACACCAGGACCTTGGCCACGCCGGCGAGACCGGCCGCCGCCTCGCAATGCCCGATATTGGTCTTGACGGCGCCGATCAGGAGCTTGTCCCCGCCGCCCTGCCGATAGACCTCGGCAAGAGCCGCGAGCTCGATGGGATCGCCGAGCGGGGTGCCCGTGCCGTGGGTCTCGACATAGCTGACGTCGGCGGGGGAAAGGCCGGCATCGGCCAGGGCTCCCGCGATCACCGCGCGCTGGGCCGCGCCGTTGGGCGCGGTGAGGCCGTTCGACGCTCCGTCGTGGTTGATGGCCGTGCCGCGCACGTAGGCGAGCACCCGCGCGGGAGGCGTTTCTTCCCGCACGCGCTCCAGCACCAGCGCGACGCAACCCTCGCCCCTGCCGTAGCCGTCGGCCGATGCGTCGAAGGTCTTGCAGCGCCCGTCGGGCGAGAGGGCGTTCATGCGCGACAGCCCGACATGCTGCTCCGGGCTGAGGATGAGATTGACCCCCGCGACGACCGCCCGCTCGCACTCCCCGTTGCGCAGCGCCCTGACCGCCAGATGAAGGGCGACGAGCGACGACGAGCACGCCGTGTCGACCGCCAGCACAGGCCCCTGCAATCCGAGGACATACGCGACCCGGCCGGCGGCGACGCTCGGAATGGTGCCGGTGAAGGCGTAGGGGCCGATGTCGTCCAGCCTGCCGGTCCGCGCCTGCGCCTGGACGTAGTCCCCGGCGCTGACGCCGACGTAGACGCCGGTGCGCGTGTCCTTCAGCGCGGTGGGGTCGATGCCCGCATCCTCCAGCGCCTCCCATGCCGTCATGAGCAGGAGGCGCTGCTGCGGATCGACGGCCTCGGCCTCGACCGGCGTCAGGTTGAAGAAACGGGCGGGAAAGGTCTCGATATCAGTGAGATAGCCGCCGTTGTCGGTGACGTAGGTGCCGGCGGGCAGCGCGGGCCAGCGGCCGGCCGGCCGCGCGGTGATAGCGTCGCGGCCCTCTTGCAGCATCGCGCGGAATGCTTCGGGGGTCTCGACGCCGCCGGGCAGCCTGAGCGCCAGGCCGGTGACGGCGATGCGCCGCTCCGCCCCGCCCGTTCGCGCGGCGCGCTCCGGCGCCGTGTGCGCCTCCGGCCCTGCCGCCTGCCCGTCCAGCAGGGCTTGCGCGATCGCCCCGACGGTGGCCTTCTCGAAAAGCAGCGTGACCGGAACGGCGACCGGCAGCGCCAGCGTCAGCCGGCGGGCCAGCTCCACGAGCCGCAGCGAGGTGAAGCCGCATTCCATCAGCGGCCGGTCGTCGGCGATGGCGGCGCCCGCGACGATCCGTCCCGCGATGTCCCGCAGGCCGTTCTTCAGGCGGGCTTCGTCGCCGGCCGCGAGGGCCGCGCGCAGATCGGCGCCGTCGGCGGCCTCGATGGCCGCGAGCTGCTCCTGCGCGTCGCGGAACTCCCCGGCGATGAAGCGCTGCACGAGCTGGAAGCGCTGCACTTTGCCGCTGGTGGTTTTCGGTATCCTGGCGACCGGCAGCACGTAGTCCACCGGGATGCCCATCTCGCGCAGCACGGTGGCGCGTATGTCGGCGGCCAAGGGCGCGAAGCTGGCCGTGTCGCGGCGGTGGAGGACGAAAAGCGCCACGTGCTCCCGCTCGTCGCCCGTAGCCTTCCTCGGGATGGCGCAGGCCACGACCATGTTGAGATCGAGGTCGCTCACGCCGCTCGCCACCCGTTCGATGTCCTGCGGGTAATAGTTGACGCCGTTGAGGATGATCACGTCCTTGCGGCGCCCGGTGACGACGAGGCGTCCGTTGCGTGTGAAGCCGAGATCCCCCGTATCCAGCCAGCCGTCGGAGGTGAATGCGGCCGCGGTCGCCGCCTCGTTGTTGTAGTAGCCGGAGGTGACGCTCGCCCCGCGGATCTGGATCCTGCCGACGACGCCGTCGTCCTGCTCCACCTCGTCGTCGGCGATGCGCACCTGCACGTGTGATATGGTGTGGCCGGTGTCGGCGAAGTCCATGGCCGGGTTGCCCGGTTCCGTCGCCTCGCCGGATGCCGGCGCGACCTCGCGGACCAGCGAGCCCGGGCTGACATGGTCGCGCTCCACGACGACCTGGACGAGTTCCTCCTCCGGCGGGGCCATGCTGACGACCAGCGTGCCCTCTGCCAGCCCATAGGCGGGGGTGATGGCCGTCTGCGGCAGCTTGTAGGGATGGAGAGCCTTCTGGAATTCGTGCGCGAGCGCGCAGGAAATGGGCTCGGCGCCGTTCATGATCACGCGCAGGCTGGACAGGTCCCAGTCGTGCGTGGTGGCGGGGTCGAAGTGCTTGAGGAAATGGCGGTAGGAGAAGTTGGGGCCGCCGGTGATGGTCGCGCGCAGATCCGACGCCGCCTGCATCCAGATCAGCGGATTGCGCACGAACACCTTCGTGGGAATGATCCCGTGATCGATGCCAAAGAGCGTCGGCATGATGTGGAACCAGATGATGCCGAAGTCATGCGTCAGCGGCATCCAGCTCACGAAACGCTCCCGAGTGCCGGGCCGACCCGCCCTTTCCAGACCCGCAGCGCAGTTTGCGGCGAGATTGGCGTGGGTGACCTTCACGCCCTTGGGGGTTCCAGTGGATCCCGACGAGAACTGCACGAAGGCGAGATCGCCTGGTCGCGCCTCGACCACGTCGGCGCAAGGCCCCTCGCAATCCGCATCCGCCGCCGCGATGGAGCGGGTTTTGATCTCCGCCACACTCCGGACCTTGCGCTCCCCGAGCTTCGCCGACAAATCACCGACACGGTTCGCCACGCGCGCATCCGCCACGAGCCAGGGACGGTCGAGAACCTGCCAGATATGCAGGATCTTCAGCGCCCCCTCGTCGCCCGTCGGCGTCGACACCGGAACGGCGACGATCCGGCCAAGCACGCAGGCCCAGAACACGGCCGTGAACAGGGGCACGTCGTCGGTGACGATCAGGACCTCGTCGCCCGGCTCGGCGCCGGCCTGCCGCAGGCGGTGGAGCCAGCGGCGCGCCCTGCCGTACAACTCGGCGTAGGTGAGGAAGTCCGAATGCTTGCCGGACGTAATATAAGTGATTCCCCGATCCGACTCGGCGCTGGCGACAAGGGCTTGACCAAGCGTTTTGCTGACGAGGTTCGGCAAGGCTGTTCCTCCGGTATATTTGCAAAAGACGACTGTTATTGTGACGATACGATCGTTAATTGTGTCTCATGTACCATTGTTACATTGCACAGCTTGCCGGGATAAGCTTGTTAATTCTGATATATAAAATGTGGCAGGATGGGATTTGGCGAGTGCTGGAAGGCTGACCGCGATGGAGGACCCATGACGAAATCGACTGAAACGACGGCGGCATCGCCGCAATCTCCCAGAAAGCGCGCCCGCGAGTGGGGGTTGAAACTGCCTGGCATACCGGGTCCGCTGAACGCCATCACGGACGTCCCCGGCGTCGAGGTCGGCGTGGCGACCCTCATCCGGGATGGAGACACGCCCGTGCGCACCGGGGTGACGGCGGTGCTGCCGCGTTCGGGCGCCGAGGTCGTGAACCCCGTCTGGGCGGGCTTCTTCTCCCAGAACGGCGCGGGCGAGATGACGGGCACCCATTGGGTGCGCGAGGCCGGCTGGCTGTCCGGCCCCATCGTTCTGACGAACACTTTTTCGATGGGGCTCGCCCACCACGCCGCCGCTCGCTGGTTCATCCGCAAGTTTCGGGACAAGCTGGCGCACGAGAGCTGGCTGATACCGGTGGCGGCGGAAACCTTCGATGGCTATCTGAACGACATCTTCGGCCAGCATGTCGGCGAGGACGACGTCATCGCCGCGATCGAGGCGGCCCGCTCCGGCCCCGTGCCCGAAGGCAACGTCGGCGGCGGCACCGGCATGATATGCTACGGCTTCAAGGGCGGCACGGGCACGGCCTCGCGCCGGGTCGAGACACCCGCGGGCACGTTCACCGTGGGGGCCCTGGTGCAGGCCAACCACGGCATTCGTCCGTGGTTCCAGATCCTCGGCCTGCCCGTCGGGCGTTTCATGCCGGATGAGCGCGGGGTCAGCCGGGAGAGCGGCTCCATCATCGGCGTCATCGCCATGGACGCGCCCCTGTATCCGACCCAGCTCGAACGCATGGCGCGCCGGGGCGGGATCGGCATCGGACGCGGCGGCACGCCCTCCGGCAACGCCTCTGGAGACATGTTCGTCGCGTTCAGCACCGCCAAGGGCCCGGGTCCGCTGCCGGAGAAGTCCATATCGCATATGGACTGGCACGCGAATGAAAGCCTCGACCCGCTGTTTCTCGGTGTCGTCGAGTGCATCGAGGAAGCCGTGCTCAACGCGATGTTCATGGCGCAGACGATGACGGGCATGGCGGGGACGATCCCGGCCATAGAGGGAGAACAGGTCCTTGAGGCCATGCGACAGGCGGCGGCCGAGTGGCAGAACGGAGTCAGCGCCCGATAGGGCGCCGGCAGCGGATCCCGCATGGCCGTTGGGAGCGTTATGCATTGATCGCCGGACTTCCCTGAAAGATAGGGCCTGGCGCATCCGGCAACGTCGTCCGCCCGCCGTGCCGGGGCGCCACGTCAGCGAGCTGGCCGAACACGTGGTTCGTGAAACCGCTCGCGTTGCTGCGCATGAAGAAATGCGAGCCCTCCACGACCACCAGCCTGAAGCTGCCGCGTGTCTCCCTGGCCCAGCCCGCCATCTCATGGGGGCCGGCGAAGGGATCGTCGCTTCCCGCCAGCGCGACGATCGGCGAGGGAATGGGGCCCGACGAGGGTAAGGGAGAGGCGCTGACGGCGAAATCGGCCCTCAGCATCGGCTCCAGGATCGCGCGCAGTTCCCGGTTGTGCAGCACCGTGGCGGGCGTGCCTTCGTATTGCGCAAGCTGTCGCCAGAACAGATCGGACGGCAGCTTGTGCACCGCCACGCGCCGGCTGGGCTCGCCCGGGGCGCGGTGGGCGGCGACGATCAGCTTCTGAGGCAGCGGCAGCCGCCTGTGCAGGAAATCGTCGGCCAGGGCGCGGGCGACATGGGCCCCGAAAGAATAGCCGAGCAGTGAATAGGGTTCGTGAATAAAAGGCGCCAACGCCCCGCGGAGGCCGCTGAGAATATCGTCGAGCTTGTCGAGGGGCGCTTCGGGAAAGCGGTTTTCCCGGCCGGGCAACTGCACCGGCTGGACATCGAGCCAGTCCGGCGCTTCGCGGCGCAGCAGGTGAAAGGCGCTCGCTCCGCCGCCGGCGAAGGGAAGGCAAAACAGG
Organism: Pseudochelatococcus sp. B33; assembly: GCF_053570585.1. Lineage (NCBI taxonomy): Bacteria > Pseudomonadati > Pseudomonadota > Alphaproteobacteria > Hyphomicrobiales > Chelatococcaceae > Pseudochelatococcus > Pseudochelatococcus sp. B33. Next base: position 138,811 of record NZ_JBSEFH010000004.1, read on the forward strand.
CGATGGACACCTGCCGGAACCCGATCTTCAATATGCGGCAGCCACCTTTTTGCCAGTTGATGACCGATCCTGAACCCAACATCATCGGAGGAAAGGTGCTTACTGGTAGTTAGTGGTGGAATAGAATTATTATTCATACCAGCAAACCCCTGCAGAACACCATCTAACAACCGGCACGCGGTACCTTGCAGTACCGCACGGTCCGGTAAATACCACAGAAAATTTGTGAATATTCTATTTTTGCGGATACTAGTCGTTAATATCCTGTATGTCAAAGAAAATTTTTAGAATAAGGAGTCCTAAAATTGGAGGGTATTCATTGAATCGTTACATTGACAGCGTAAGATCAAGGTAATCGCGCGGATTATGTTTCGTGCGTATTTGCCCAAGACATGGCATCATTCGGAATGCCCTCCGAGAGCAAAGGGCTTTGTTGCGCAAAGGTCGTGTAAGAGGAGTTCGCGCGTGGAGCGCGCGACCTCATGTGCCGCGTACAGGGTTCGGCGCTCCGCGTCGAGCGAAACAATCGCGGACAACGGCGTCGCCTTTCAGCTCGTCGGCCTTGTTCCGAATGTGCAGTGTGTCATCTTTCCACGCGATAGTCTTTCCCCGTGGCAGCCTGACGCAATACATGCTCGTTTTGGCCGATTTACGCATTTGAGCCCCGCTCCATTGCTTCCTTATTGCACCGGTCCGGATATCAGGCGGGTTTTCGCTGTTTTATTGTAGCTTTTGGCGTGAGCGCCGGACCGGTCGCTGCCTCCCGCGCGCCGAACCGTGATCGGCCTGTCACCGGATTTCGTCGGATCATCGTGCATCCGTGTCTATAATGATGCATGCGCCAGATTGACCGGGGAGGCCGCGATGACGGACCTGAACGACGAACAGCGGCAGCGGATAGACGCCCTCATCCAGCCCCTTGTGGGGGAAGCCGACCCCGGCGTGGTGCTCGCGGTTCTGCGCGGCGGCGAGGTGGTGCATCAGGCCGCCTGGGGCTTGGCCGAACTCGCCCACGGCATGCGGCTCGGCGAGTGTTCCATTCTTCGGATCGGCTCACAGACGAAGCAATTTACCACCTATATCGCGCTTCTGCTCGAACGTGAGGGGAAGCTTGCGCTCGACGACCCGCTCACCCGCCATCTGCCCTGGGTGCCGGCGGTGTGGGCGGACGTCACGCTGCGTCATCTCGCGACCAACACCAGCGGCATCCGAGACATGCTCGATCTCATGGTCCTCTCGGGCGTGACCGTTCTCGGGCCGGTCTCGCGGGATCTGGAGCGGCGGGTCGTCGCGTCGTCCACGGGGCTCAACGTCCCTCCGGGCACGGACCTGCTCTACAGCAATTCGAACTTCCTGTTGCTCACCGACGTCATCGAGGCGGCGAGCGGCCGCTCCTTCGCGGAATTGCTCGCACATTACATCACCGACCCGATCGGGATGCCGGACACGAGGTTGCATCTGCGCGACGACGAGATCGTCCCCGGCCTGTCGGGCCACTACCGGCGCGGCCCCGACGGCGCGTGGCTGCGGGCCTTCTCCGGTGCCGCGATCGGCGGCGAGGGTGGGCTCGTCTCGTCGCTGCGCGACATGGTGACATGGCAGCGCCATCTCCGGGCGCCGGGGGCCGTCCGCGGCGGGACGGTGGCGCGGATGGAGGCCCCGTACCGCCTCGCCGGCGGGTGCTCGTCCCCCTACGGTCTCGGCCTGGTGCGGACGCTGTATCGCGGTCTCGCCGGCATCGGCCATGGCGGTTCGGTGGTTGGCGCGCGCTCGGAATCCGTCCGCCTGCCGGACCACGACGCCGGCGTCGTCCTGCTCGCCAACCGCGACGATCTGCCGGTGTTCGCGCTGACGCGGCGCATATTGGAGGTCGTGCTCGGCGCCCCCGCGCGGCCGCTCCTCGGCGCGCCGTGGCGCGAGCGGCTGGAGGGCGCGCAGGGGCTCTGGCGACAGGAGGACGGCCCGCACGTCCTCGACATCGGCGCCGGCGAGGGCGACGCGACCATGACGACGACGGCGGGCCGCGTGCCGCTCATGGAGGCGGACGATCCGCAAACGGGCGACAGCGTCGTCCCGCTGATGCCGATCCCGCCGTTCGCGCTCTCGTTGCCGGACGCGGATACCCTGATCGCGACCCGTTTCGCGAACCGGCGGATCTACCGCCGCGCCGGCGCCGTGGCGCCCGGCGATCCGCGCGGCAGCTATCGCGGCATCGACCTCGATCTCGCTGCCGAGGTGGGGGGAGAAGCCGACGCGCCGCATCTCGTGCTGCGCTCGCCGTTCGGCCTTTGCAGCACGCGGCTCGTCCCGTGCGGCGGGGATGTCCTGCTGGCCAGGCCGCATGAGGGCACCCTGCACGACATCTGGCGCACGTCGCCATGGAACAGTCCATGGCTGTTCAGCCTCCGCATGGGGAACGACGGCTTCGAACTCGCGAGCGACCTGACGAAAGGCGTGCGCTTCGTCCGTGGGCGCTGACATTTCACCGAGACGTGACGGGCAACCGGCGCACTGGCGCCCATGAGGCCGTTTCTCCCCCTTCCCAAACCTGACATGATGCGCCGCGAGGGGAGCCCGCGCCCAATCGGAGATGCCAGATGCTTTCGCGCCGCCTGTTTTCCTTCGCCCTTGCCGGTGGGCTCGCCGCCCCTGCGGTGCTGCGGGCCCAGACCGCCGGCGTGCAAGCGGCGAGGGCCGCCGCGACCGGGTTGACGCAGCTGCATGCGGTCATGGTCCGGCGCGGCGACGAGACCATCCTCGCCGAGGCGCCGCGCGGCCGGGGCCTGCGGCGGGCGGCCAACATCAAGTCCTGCTCCAAGAGCATCCTCGCCCTGATCCTGGGCACGGCCATCGAACGGGGCGAGATCGCGGGGATCTCCGCGCGGCTGGGCGATGTCGCGCCCGGCCTCATTCCCGCCGATGCGACCGAAGGCGCCGCCGATCTGACCATGGCCGATCTGGTGACGCTCAGGGCCGGGCTGCAAAGCACCTCGGGGCCGAACTACGGCGCCTGGATCGGTTCGGACAACTGGGTCCGCCATGCGCTGCGCCAGCCACGGATCAGCCCCAACGGCGGCCGGATGATCTATTCGACCGGCACCACCCATGTGCTCGGGGCGGCGATCGCGGTGGCCACGGGGCAAAGCCTGCTGCAGCTCGCGCGCGAGCGCCTCGGGAACGGTCTGGACGTGACGATCTCCCCCTGGACCCGTGATCCCCAGGGCTACTACCTCGGCGGCAACGAGATGGCGCTGACGCCCGAGGCCATGCTGCGCATCGCCCTCCTGATGCGTGACGGCGGCCTTTATGACGGGGAGCAGGTTGTGACCCGCGACTGGGTCGACGCCTCGCGCGCGCCCCGGACCCGCTCCCCCTGGTCCGGGCTGGACTATGGCTACGGCTGGTTCCTCAGCCCGACCGGCTGGACCATCGCCCGCGGCTTCGGCGGACAGATCATCGCGGCCCATCCGGATCGCGCGCTGGCGGTGGCCATCACCTCGGACCCCACCCAGACCGCCCGCTCCGAAGGATATTTCGGCGATCTGATGCGGCTTCTGGATGGCCCCATTCTCGCTCTTGGATGAATCCTCCCCGCGTCCGGGCAGGCCGGAAACATCGCCCGAAGCATGATATCGTGTTTTGCCGGCGGTGTTGCGCCGGATGGACGAAAACCGGTCGATACCATGGAGGAGAGGATGACGGCGGGAAAGGTGGCGCTCGTTTCGGGCGGCGGCAGCGGCATGGGAGCGGCGGCGGCACGCAGGCTCGCGGCCGACGGCTATCACGTGGGCATCCTCTCGCCGTCGGGCCGCGGCGAGGCGCTCGCCGGGGAACTCGGCGGCATCGGCGTGACCGGCTCCAACGAATCGGAGGCGGATCTGCAAGCCCTGGTCGATGCGGCGCTGGCGCGCTGGGGGCGTATCGACGTGCTGGTCAACAGTGCGGGCCACGGCCCGCGCGGGCCGCTTCTCGACCTCACCGACGAGGACTGGCACCGCGGTCTCGACGTCTATCTGCTCAGCGTCGTCCGCCCCGTGCGTCTCGTCGCGCCGGTGATGGTGCGCCAGCGGTCGGGCGTCATCATCAACATCTCCAGCTTCGCCGCTTTCGAGCCGGACCCCGCCTTTCCCACCTCGGCGGTGTTCCGCGCCGGCCTGGCGTCCTACGCCAAGCTGTTCGCTGACCGTTTTGCCGGGGACAACGTGCGGATGAACAACATCCTGCCCGGCTTCATCGACAGCTTCCCGGAGAAGGAGGAAATACGCGCGCGCATTCCGCTGGGGCGCTACGGCGGCACCGGCGAGATCGCCGCAACCGTCGCCTTCCTCGCCTCGGAGGGAGCCGCCTACATCACCGGCCAGAACATCCGCGTCGACGGCGGCGTCACGCGCTCCGTCTAGAACTGGATAGAGAGAAGGAACTTGCCATGTCGTCCCAATCCGCTCCATCCCCGTCTTTCGCTGCGGAAGTGCCGGCGCTGCTGGCGGAACTCGGCGTCGACTCTGCCCGCTACACCGGGGGTACCCTCAAGGCCCGCTCGCCGATCACCGGCGAGACCGTCGCTGCGGTGCCGGAGGTCGGCGCGGCGGAGGCGAAGGCCGCCATCGACCGCGCGCATGCCGCGTTCCGCGCGTGGCGGCTCGTGCCCGCGCCTGGGCGCGGCGAACTCGTGCGGCTCTTCGGCGAGGAACTGCGCGCCCACAAGCAGGCGCTCGGCCGCCTCGTCTCCATCGAGGTCGGTAAGATCACCTCCGAGGGGCTCGGCGAAGTGCAGGAGATGATCGACATCTGCGACTTCGCGGTCGGCCTGTCGCGCCAGCTCTACGGCCTCACCATCGCCACCGAGCGCGGGGAGCACCGGATGATGGAGACGTGGCATCCGCTCGGCGTCACCGGCATCATCTCGGCCTTCAACTTCCCCGTGGCCGTGTGGTCGTGGAACGCGGCGCTGGCGCTCGTCTGCGGCAATGCCATCGTCTGGAAGCCGTCAGAGAAGACGCCGCTGACGGCGCTCGCCACCGATGCGCTGCTCACGCGCGCGCTCGAACGCTTCGGGGAAGCGGGCGGCGTCGCGCCCGAGGGGCTGTCCGCCGTGCTCATCGGCGGCCGCAACGTCGGCGAGGTGCTGGTGGACCATCCGCTGGTGCCGCTCGTCTCGGCCACGGGCTCGACGGCGATGGGCCGCACGGTCGGTCCCCGCGTCGCGGCGCGCTTCGGCCGCTCGATCCTGGAGCTCGGCGGCAACAATGCCGCGATCGTCGCACCCTCGGCCGATCTCGACCTGACGCTGCGCGGGGTCGCCTTCGCCGCCATGGGCACGGCGGGCCAGCGCTGCACGACCCTGCGCCGCCTGTTCGTGCACGACGGGATCTACGACAGCCTCGTGCCGCGGCTGAAGAAGGCCTATGAGTCCGTACCCGTCGGCAACCCGCTGGAGGAGGGCACGCTCGTCGGTCCGCTGATCGACGGGGCGGCCTTCGAGGCCATGCAGGCGGCGCTGGGAGAGGCGAGGGCGGGCGGCGCTTCGGTCTCCGGCGGCGAGCGCGTCGACGCCGGCTTCGGTCCCGATGCCTATTACGTGCGCCCGGCATTGGTGGAAATTCCCGCCCACACCGGCCCGGTGGAGAGGGAGACGTTCGCGCCGATCCTCTACGTCATCCGCTACGGCGATTTCGACGCCGTGCTCGACCTGCACAATGCCGTGCCGCAGGGGCTGTCGTCGTCGATCTTCACCAACGATCTGCGCGAGGCGGAGACGTTTCTCTCGGTGCGCGGGTCCGATTGCGGCATCGCCAACGTGAACATCGGCCCCTCGGGCGCGGAGATCGGCGGTGCCTTCGGCGGCGAGAAGGAAACGGGCGGCGGCCGCGAGTCCGGTTCGGATGCTTGGAAGGCCTACATGCGCCGCGCCACCAACACCATCAACTACGGCCGCACCCTGCCGCTCGCCCAGGGCGTCAAGTTCGACGTGGCATGAACGTGCCCGCCGGCGCCGGCAGCTTCTTTGACATCGTGAATATTTTGCGAGACAACGGCGTACAAATGGGCTGTTCCCCGCGCACGCGGGGATGAACCGAGTGCCTGCTTGGCGCCTGTGGTCACCGCGATCTGTTCCCCGCATACGCGGGGATGAACCGCCCCGGACCTTCTACGACCTCGTGATCCAGGTGTGTTCCCCGCACACGCGGGGATAAACCGATGTCCTCCGGCGCCGTCCGCTGGTCTGGGGGCATTCGTTGTCAAGCTGTGTGTCCTGGCTGCCATCTGAGGCAGCGCAACGCCGTGATGTCGGGGAGAGGCCGCAGCGGCTAGAGCGCCGACGCCGGAGACGGTTTCCGCGCCCTCGGGCATGCTCTGGCGCATGAGCCCCAAAAACGGATATCACTTCCGCGCAACGACTCACGCGTCAACAGGAAGACGGACCGGAAGATGGTGCCGCCTGCAGGAGACGACATGACCAACGACAATACAGAGATAGAGATCGAGATGGCGGCGGTCGACACGCTGCGCAATCCGCTTCTGCAGCATCTGGGCGTGCGCCTGCTGCGGTGGGAGCCGGGAGAAGCCGACTTCGGGCTGACCATAGACGAACGGCACCTGAACCGGCAGAGCCGGCTGCATGGCGGGGTCATCGCCACGATGCTGGATGTCGCCTGCGGCTACGCGGGGACACGGCAGGCCGGCAGTGACGCAGTCGGCGGGGCGCTGACGCTCACCCTGAACATCGGCTATCTCGACGGTGTCGCCGCGGGCGAGGTGGTTGCCCGCGGCAGGGTCGTCGGCGGCGGCCGTGGCATCTTCTTCGCCTCGGGCGAGGTCGCGGCGGCGGACGGCCGGCTGATCGCAACGGCGCAGGGCGCGTTCAAACGCCTGGCCACCGCCCCGTGATCCCCCGGCGGGGCGACTTTCCCTTCAGCCGCATTGCCTGTTCCTTTCCTGCCGTCATTCAGCAGGAAGCCGGCGCGTCGGCCATATCGGTTTGCACGTTCGCGGTCGGGCTTGAGGAAATGTCATTCTCCGCCGCGATCGGGCCGCAGGTCGGATGAACCTCCGGGGCGCCGGGTTGCCCTGCCATGCTGGTGTATGGCGTGCGCCGGTCATCTATGCATAAGCTACAGGCTGGCGTAAGACGGCGAAGGCGAACGGTTGTCGCATCCGTTCGCCCGGCGCGGGGAGCAATGACCCGCGATGACCCCGACGGTGCATCGGGCAGGGTTGTCCACGATACGCCTTCCCTTTTTCGGGCAGCGCATACGTGAAGGTTGCAGCATGATCTCGCCATCGGCGTCCTTCAGCGAGTTGGGTCCCTTCCGCCTTTTCTTCGTCGAGCGGGCCGTGGCGAGCGGCTATCCCGGAGAGCTGAGCGACGCGGACGCGCCGGTCGTCGCCGAGATCTGCCGCAAGGTCGACGGCATCGCGCTGGAGCTTGCGGCCGCCCGCGTCAAGCCGCACGGCCTGCGCGAGACGGCCGAACTGCTCGACAGCCGGCTGAAGCTCCTGTGGAAGGGAAAGCGCACCGCCCAGGCGCAGGCATGGGATTTCGACGTGCTGTGGAACAACGCCGGCATGGGCGAGGCCGGCCCGGTCTGGGAGATCCCGATCGATCTGGTGCGCCGGAACTACGAGGTCAACGTGTTCCTGCCGCTCCTGCTGACGCAGGGCGTGCTGCGCCGCTGGGTCTCGGAGGGCAAGAAGGGGAAGGTGGTGTTCACCTCCTCGATGGGCGGCCTTTTCACGCCGGCGAACTGGGGCGTCTACGTCTCCACCAAGCATGCGATCGAGGCGATCGCCGAGGCGCTCCAGCAGGAGCTGTCCGCCTGCGGCATCAAGGTGCAGACCATCAATCCCGGCGCTCACTACACCGGCTATAACGAGACCATGGCGGACAACCCTTCCGCTGGCTGGACGACGACAAGCACTTCACCAAGCGGGCGGACCTGCGCAAGGGCTTCGACGATTTCTTCGCCACCCCCGAAGGCAAGATGGACGCGCAGGAGATGATCGACCGGATGATCGAGATCGTGCCGGCCGACACGGGCAAGTTCCGCAACGTGGTGCGGCAGAAAATCGAGGATATGCTGAAGCAGCATCAGCTTGCCGCGTGGGAGAACCAGATCTGAGGCCGCTCCCCGGTCATGATGGCCGCCGCGCCGGGAGGCTTCGGCCGCATCCGGCGCGGCGCGACGTCCACGATACGACTTCAGGGAGCAAGCCATGTCGAGAAGCACCGTCACAGCCGCAGTTCTTCTTTTCACCGCAGCGATGGGAGACGTTGCCCTGGGACAGACTACACCGGAGCGCGAGGCGCGGAACAAGGCCCTGGTCGAAGCGAAATTCGCCGAATGGGCGGCCGGCACCGGCGGGCCCTATGATCTGCTCGCCGAGGACGCCAGCTGGACCATCACCGGCAACTCGCTGGCGTCGAAGGCATACGGCAGCCGCGAGGCCTTCCTGAGCGAGGTCATCCGGCCGTTCAACGCGCGCGTGCCCGGCGGCCTGAAGCCGACGATCCGCAACATCTACGCCGAGGGCGATACAGTCATCGTCTTCTTCGACGCCGCCGGCACGGCGCGGGACGGGAAACCCTACGTCAACACCTACGCCTGGTTTCTCGACATCCATGACGGCAGGATCACAAAGGCATCGGCCTTCTATGATAGCATCGCCTTCAACGACCTGTGGGAGCGTGTCGCCCCGGCCGTGCAATAGCGCAGCGGACACGGGCCGGAAACGGCCCCGCTGCGCTATCCATCCGTTGACGTATCAGGTTTTTCAGGCCGGGAGGGCGGCACAGCAGCCTGCGTGCGTCCTTCCCGGTGCGATGCGCAAGCGGCGCCGGGCTTCGGCAGTGCGGCCGGATGTCGTTGCGCGACCGGAGAGCTGTTCGCACCGGTCGCGGTTTCAAACCATGCAACCCGACATGAAGGAACCAACATCATGCCCACCATTGTCACGAAGGACGGCGTCGATATTTTCTTCAAGGACTGGGGCCCGAAGGACGCGCAGCCGATCGTCTTTCACCACGGCTGGCCGCTGAGCGCGGACGATTGGGACGCCCAGCTCCTGTTCTTCCTCACCGAGGGCTTCCGCGTGGTCGCCCATGACCGGCGCGGACATGGCCGCTCGGCCCAGGTGTCGGACGGCCATGACATGGATCACTATGCCGCCGACATCGCCGAGGTCGTCGCCCATCTCGACCTGCGCAACGCCGTGCACGTCGGCCATTCCACCGGCGGCGGCGAGGCACTGCACTATGTGGCCCGCCACGGCGAGGGCCGCGTGGCGAAGCTGGTGCTGATCGGTGCGGTGCCGCCGCTCATGGCGAAGACCGACACCAATCCCGACGGCCTGCCGATCGAGGTCTTCGACGGTTTTCGTGCCCAGCTCGCGGCCAATCGCGCCCAGTTCTATCTCGATGTCGCCAGCGGTCCGTTCTACGGCTACAACCGGCCGGGCGCGCAGGCGTCCGAAGGTGTCATCCGAAACTGGTGGCAGCAGGGCATCGTGGGCGGCGCCAAGGCCCATTACGACGGCATCAAGGCGTTCTCGGAGACCGATTTCACCGAGGACCTGAAAAGCGTCGACGTGCCGGTGCTGCTCCTGCACAGCGATGACGATCAGATCGTGCCGATCGACATTTCGGCGCGCAAGGCGATCAAGCTGCTGAAGAACGGCACGCTGAAAGTCTACGAGAACCTGTCGCACGGCGTCGCCACGACCCATCCCGACCTGGTCAACGCCGACATTCTGGCGTTCGTCCGCGCCTGACGCAGAGGGCGGCCCGGCACCGGCGGGGCGCCGGGCCGCTCCGGTGAGGAGCAAGAATTGGCACCTCAATCCGGCTTCTGGAGCGAAATGTCCGGCAGGTCGATGCCGGCCCTGTCGGCGCGTCCGCTGAACAGCACGCGGGCGGCGGCTTCCTCGCCCTCGAGTTCAAGGTCGAGCCGCCGCTGATCGCGATCCCGGATGCGGTCGGTGAACGCGACGATTTCCTCCGGCTCGGCCCCCAGAACGGTGATGGCCTGCTGGCCGAGCTGGATGGCGGATTCGAACGTCTCCCGGATCTGGAAATCCGCACCGGCGCGGACGAGATCGAGCGCGTGGCGGCGGTCGCCGGCGCGCGCCAGCACGGGTACGTCGGCCATGACGAGCGGCGTGACGGCCATCGAGAGAATCAGGAGCCGCATGACGATGGCGGTCGAGGTGAGAACGAAGCCCGCGCCGGAAACGAAGGAGGCGGCGACCGGAAAACCCGCCGCCACGCCGACGCCCGTGAGCAGCGCGGCGCAGACGACGACCTGAACGAGACCGAGGCCGAAAATCTGGTGGCGCAGGTTCCACAGGCGCGACGGCCGCATTTCAAGCCCGATGATGAAGAGAAACATCACCACGCCCAGTTCGGCTATCTGCAGAAGCTGGTCGGGCTCGTTGAGGAGGCCGGCGCCGAAAGGCCCGATGGCGAGGCCCGCCGCCAGATAGCCGAGCACCGACCCCAGACCGAGCCGCTGGAACAGAGGGGCCGCGACGATGGCTGAACCGAGCAGAGCCATGATCGGCAGGAGATAGATGCCATGCGTTTCGCCTGCCATGTGCGCATATCCGTGGTTGCCTGATGCCGTGCGTTATTATCATCGACTATTCGCCGCACACAACCGGCTCCGTTCCCGGTTTCGTCGGCGGAGCGCGCCGCAGATCGCGACTTCCTCGCCCGGATGCGCCCCCGGATGCCGCGCGCAGAAAACCCTGGATCAACCTGCGCGGCCGAGACTATTGTGCGCGGGCCCGAAGGCGTTCGGGCGGGCGGCTCATGCAGACGGAGCGCGGATATGCAGGAATCCGATGTTTGCAGCATCAACGTCTGGCTGGTTCAGCAGGGTCTCGAAGGCCTCGATCTGACGACGCTGCTCGGCGAATTCTGCATCAGGTGCCGTGCGGCGGGACTGGAACTGAGCCACGGGATCGTGTTCGCGGATACGCTCCACCCGATCTTCGAGGGCAAGGGCTTTCGATGGGACGAGGATGCCGGCGAAAGCCGGATATTCGAGTATAGCCGCACCGATTCCGGAGAGCCGGCGGAGAACTGGCGCAACTCCACCTTCTATATGTTGCTGGAAAGCGGCGAGACCTATTTTCGCGGGCATCTGCAGCGGGATGCGGCGTTCCGCTTTTCGCTGCTCGACGAGCTCCGCCTGGCGGGCCATACCGATTATCTCGCCAGTGCTCACCGCTTCTCGAAGGACAATGTCATCGGCGAACTCGACTGCGTCTATTCCCAGTGGGCGACGAAGCGGCCTTCCGGGTTTTCGGGTGCCGATATCGAGGCGTTGGAGGATCTCGTTCCGACGCTGGCGCTCGCCGTCAAGTCGGCCGCTCTGGCGCAGACGACCCGCAATCTCGTCCACGCCTATCTCGGCCGGGATGCGGGCGACCGGGTGCTGAACGGCGCGATCACCCGCGGCGTGCCGGACCAGATCAGGACGGTGCTCTGGTTCTCCGACCTGCGCAGCTACACGGCGACGAGCGAGCGCATCGCGCCGCAGGAGATCATCTCGCTTCTGAACGACTACGCCGAGGCGGCGACCATGGCGATCCGCGGGAACGGGGGCGACGTCCTGAAGCTCATCGGCGACGGCATCCTGGCGATCTTCAACGGCGACGACCCGGTCGAGTCCTGTCGCGCGGCGCTGCACGCGCAAACGGATTTCCGCACGAGGCTGGTCCATGTCAATCGCGAGCGCCGCGAGCGGGCCGAGGAGCCGATTGCCGTCTATGTCGGGCTGCATATCGGGACGGTCTTCTACGGCAACATCGGCAGCAGCGAGCGGCTCGACTTCACGGTGGTGGGTCCCGCCGTCAACGAAGTCAGCCGCATCGTCACGATGTGCCGGCATGTCGACAGGGACAACCTGATCTCGTCCGCCTTCTACGCCAACCTGCCGGCTTCCGATCAGCGCGCCTTCGTCTCCGTCGGCCGATACGCGCTGCGCGGCGTCGGCCATGCCACCGAGCTCTATACGCTGGACCCGGAGCTGCGGTGAAGCCGGGGCAAGGACGCTGACCGGCTCCAGGTACGATACATCGGCAAGATCGATATAAACGCCAATTGTTCGTTATGGATAGGTGTAGCCGCAGCGTGCGAGGCTGTTCTGATACGGGAGGAAACAAGTCAAGCCGGTCCAACCGGCGGCAACGATGTGAACAGGAAAGAATTCCGATGTCTGACCATGGCTATGAGGGCGGACGGCTCGATCTGCCGTTCGTGGGGATTTGCACGTTCGGCAAGCGTCCGCTCTGTCTCGACTGGGACAAGATCGACGCCGACATCGCGGTCCTCGGGGTGCCTTTCGATATGGGCACCCAGTATCGCGCCGGCGCGCGGTTCGGTCCGCGTGCGATCCGCGAGGCGTCGACGCTGTTTTCCTTCGGCCATGCCGGTGCCTACGACCACGAGGACGACGCGGTCTATCTGCCGCTGGACGAGGTCCGCATTGTCGATATCGGCGACGCGGATATCGTGCATACCGACACCGCCGCAAGCCATGCCAATACCGAAAGGGCGGTGAGGAAGATCCTCGAAAGGGGCGCGCTGCCCGTGGTCCTCGGCGGAGACCATGCCGTCAACATTCCGTGCGTCAGAGCTTTCAGCGACCACGGGCCGATCCACATCGTCCAGATCGATGCTCATCTCGATTTCGTCGACGAGCGCCACGGGGTGCGTGAGGGGCATGGCAATCCGATGCGCCGCGCGGCCGAACAGGCCCATGTCAGCGGCCTGACCCAGATCGGCGTCCGCAACGTCTCCTCAACCGCCCGGGAGGGCTATGAGGACGCCCGTGGGCGCGGCTCCACCATTCTGTCCGTCCGGCAGGCGCGCAGGCTCGGCGCCGAAGGGGTGCTGGCAAGCATCCCGGCCGGCGCCCGCTACTACGTGACGATCGATATCGACGGCTTCGATCCGTCCATCGCGCCGGGCACGGGGACGCCGAGCCACGGCGGTTTCCTGTATTATGAAGTGATGGAAATCCTGCAAGGTCTGGCAAGGCGGGGCGATGTCGTCGGCATCGACCTCGTCGAGGTCGCGCCGGCCTACGACCCTTCGGGCATAACCGGCTTTCTGGCCGCGCAGGTGCTGCTGAACTTCCTCGGCTATGTTTTCGTTGCAAGAGCCGCCACGGCGTGACAGGCGGGGAGGGGACGATGCAGGAGAATGCTCCCACGGGAACGGTTCGGCTCATTCCGGCGCGCAAGGGTGTTGCGGCGCGTGTCGGGCGCGGGCAGGTGGTGACCGTCATCAACACCCACGGCAGCCAGGTCGTGGACACCTGGGCCTTTTGCGCCGACGACATCGGCGAGTTCATGTCGGTGGAACACAGTCGCGGCGCCATTCTGAAGATCAATCCCGTGGCCGGCGACACGATGCGAAGCAACAGGCGGCGGCCCATGCTGACCCTGACGCAGGACACCTCGGGCGGCGTGCACGATACGCTCATCGCCGCCTGCGACCGCTATCGCTATGAGCAACTCGGGCACGTCGGCCACCACGACAACTGCACCGACAATCTGGCGGCGGCCCTCGCGGCGCTCGGCCTCGCGCCGCCGGAAACGCCGTCGCCGCTGAACCTGTTCATGAACATCCCCTTCGGCGCGGACGGCTCCGTTTCGTTCGAGGCGCCGGTGTCGCGGCCGGGGTCCTACGTCTCGCTGCGGGCGGAGATGGATCTGATCGTCGTGTTTTCCGCCTGTCCGCAAGACCTTGTCCCGATCAACGGAGAGGCGTGCGTGCCGACGGACGCCCATTTCCGGATCGATGACGAGGAGCCCGTCCTCGGGGGCTGAACGCTTGCCGCGGCATCACCCTGAATCGCAAACTGCGGAAAACTATAAAAATTAGAGAGGCTTGCACGGCAGGCGCTGTTCCAACATCAATGCGAACCTCTCTATTCCGTGCCGCTGCTCCCCGCCCGCTTGCGCAGCTCCTGCACGAAGATCCGCTGCGCGAGCGAGGCTTTCTTGTGCTTGGGCGCGACGACGACGAACGGCGAGCGGATTTGCGCCTCGGGAACGAGGAGTTGCCGCAGCCGGCCGGCCTCCCTGAAGACGGCCGCCAGATGGTCCGGCAGATAGCCGAGGAAATGACCGCTCAGGATGTACATCGCCTGCGCCTCGATGTTCGAGGCGTTGGCGCCCACCGTGGCGTTGGGAATATGCCGCAATTCGTTCTTGTTCGCATAGGGCCGCACCACGACACGTGAGGCCTCCACATCCGCCTTGGTCACAAGCTTCCTGCCGAACAGCGGATGCCGGCTGCCGCAATACAGCGAGTTCAGCTCGTGGTGGAAGACGACCTGCGTATAGCCCGGCAGTGATTTGATGCGCGGGGAGATCGCGAAATCGATGCCTCCCTTGGCGATATCGGCGACCAGCTGCTCGGGCGTGCCGATCGTGATCCGCAACTCGACCTCGCTGGCCTTGCCGATGAACTGGTGAATGACGTCGTCGATGCCGAGCACCGGATCGGTCGCGGTCGCATCGACGATGCCGACGCGCAGCACGCCGGTCGCCCGGGACCGCAGCTCGCCCAGTTGCCGCTCGAACGCCGACAGCGCCGATGTCAGTGAATGCGAGTATTCGTAGACGGCGCTGCCGCGGTCCGTGAGCTCGAACCCGCGCCGGCCGCGCTGACACAGCGAGAACCCGAGCCGTTCCTCCAGCGCGTTGATCTGGAAGCTGATCGTCGACTGGCTCATGGAAAGCGCGAGCTGGGCGCCCGTGAACCCGCCGTGCTCCACCACTGAACGAAAGACCCTCAGCGCCCGTATATCGGAAGCCGACAAACGCAAGGCTGCCTCCCGAGCACTCACATTGCTGAACGATATCGCAAATGCTCATATATCATAAATTTCGATGTATAGTCTATTCCTTCCATATTTATCAAAGCGTCAATCCTGACATCCTGCATCTGCGAGACGTGCTGACGTGCTTCGGTCGGCGGGTGCTTTTTCCGGCCGGACCGGGCGGCGGAAAAGATCCCATGCGGGACTGACGGGAGAGAGAAGAAATCCGCGTTCACGGATGCAGCGGACTCGGAATATCAAATATCAAAAACAGATGGGAACAATGAAAGGAAGAATGTCATGCGCTCCGCTCTGAAGTTAACCATGGTGATGGTGTTGACCGCGTCGTTCTCGACTGTCGCGGCGGGCGGCGCCATTGCCGCTGATCTTCTGGACAGGATCAAGGAGAAGGGTGAGATCACCATCGGCTCGGAAGCCCGCTATCCTCCGTTCGAGTTCGTCGACAACGGCAAGATCGTCGGCTACGGCGTGGACCTGTTCACGGAGGTCATGAAAGCGTTGCCCGATGTGAAGGTGACGCAGCTCGACCTGCCGTTCCAGGGCCTGCTGCCCGGGCTCCAGACCGACAAGTTCGACGCCATCATCACGGCCATCACCGTGAACAAGCAGCGTTTCGACACCTACCGCCTGTCGCTGCCCATTGCCGACGCCACCTTTTCCTTCGTCAAGCGCAAGGGCGACACCTCCCTCGAAAAGCCGGAGGACCTGAGCGGCAAGAGGGTCGGCACGCAGGCGGGCTCGGCCCAGCTGCTGGGAACGCAAGCCCTTTCGGAGGAGCTCAAGGCGAAGGGGCTCGCGCCGATCGCCAACATCCAGACCTACGTCGATTTCAACGAAGCCTACGCCGATCTGGCCGCGGGGCGCACCGACGCGGTCGTGAACTCGCTGCCCAATCTGCTCTATCTCCAGACCCAGAGGGGAGACGTGTTCGAGGCCGCGCGCGCGACGTTCGGCGCGCCGACCTATTTCAGTTGGGCGTTCCGCAAGGACGAGGACAGCAAGGCGCTCGCCGATCTCGTCGATGAGCAGTTCCGCAAGCTCGCCGCCGATGGAACGGTGGCGAAGCTTCAGGAGAAGTGGTTCGGCTTCACCATGGAACTGCCGACCGACGCCCTGCCGGACCCGCAGAGCTGAGGAAGCGGCGGACACCGCTTTCGTCCCGCGACGCTGGTGGGCGAGGCCGCGCGGCTTTGCCCGCCTCGCGAGGCAAGCCCTTCCGGTTTCCGGCCCGGAGCCGGTTCCACAAGATCAAGCGAGATGGCCATGGCCGCCCTCATATGGGACAATCTGCCGTTCATGCTTCAGGGAGCGGGCATGACGATCCTGGTGTCCGGGGTTGCGATCGTCCTCGGCATGCCGTTCGGTCTCCTGCTGTGCTTCGGCGTGACCTCATCGAGGGGGTGGCTGCGTCGTCTGTGTCGTCTCTATCAGAGCGCCTGGCGCGGGACGCCCATCCTCGTGCAACTGCTGATCATCTTTTATCTGCTGCCGCTGATCGGCATCAACGTCGCGCCGATACTGGCGGCGATCGTCGCGCTCACGCTGAATACGATCGCCTTTCAGGCGGAGATCTTCCGCGGCGGACTTCTGGCCATTCCTCCGGGGCAGATGGAGGCGGCGCGCATGGTGGGAATCCGCAAATGGGCCGCGCGCCGGCACATTCTCGTGCCGCAGATCTTCCGCCTCGTCATCCCGTCGCTGGTCAACGAGACCATCAGCATCCTGAAAAATTCCTCGCTGGTTTCCGTCATCGCGGTGACGGAGCTGATGCGGGTGAGCCAGCAGATCGTGGCGGCGACCTATCGGCCGTTCGAGATCTACACCGCCGCCGCCATGATCTACATCGTCATCAATCTGTTTCTCTCACTGGCGGGCCGCGTGGCGGAGCAGCGGATGGCGGGGAGGGCCTGAGACATGACGAGGCTCCTCGACCTGTGGCTGCAATACGGACCGCTCATGCTGGCCGGTCTGGCGACGACCGCCTGGATCTGCGCGCTCGCCAGCATTCTCGGGCTGGCGGTCGGGCTGGTGCTCGCCTGCCTCGGGGGAACGACCGTCGCGCCGCTGCGCTGGGCCGTCCGCGGCTATATCGAAGTCATGCGCGGCCTGCCGATCCTGATCCTCCTGTTCGTGCTCTACTACGGCGGACCGGGCATCGGCCTGCGGATGGAGGCCGCGACCGTGGGTGTCCTCGGTCTCGGCTTCTACAGCGCCGCCTATTTCGCGGAAATCTTCCGCTCCGGCTTCCAGTCGATCCCGAATGGCCAGATCGAGGCGGCCCGCATGGCGGGGCTCACGGGCCTGCAGATCGTCCGCCATATCAAGCTGCCGCAAATGCTGGTCATGATCACGCCGCCGACGGTCAATCAGATCATCATTCTCGTCAAGGAATCGGCGGTGCTCTCCATCATCACCGTTGCAGAATTGACCAAGAACACGACCCAGTTCGTCAACGAAACCTATGCCGTCATCGAGCCCTACCTCGCCGCTGCCCTGCTTTACTGGCTGCTGGTGGAGGCGGTCGCGCAACTCGGCAAGTTTGTCGAGCGGCGCGTTCGATTCTAGAGGCGGTCCTACAGCGCAGGATGAAAGCGATGGCCACTGAAAACACCACGCCCGTCATCAAGGTACGGAATCTGACGAAGGAATTCGGTACGTTTACCGCCTTGTCGGGCATCACGCTCGACATCGACCCGTCGGAGGTCGTCTGCATCATCGGGCCGTCGGGGTCGGGCAAGAGCACGTTGCTGAGGTGCATGAGCTTCCTCGAGGAGTACACCAGCGGCGAAATCGAGATCGAGGGCCGGCTGCTCGGCTACAGGAAGAGCGCTGCGGGCATGGTCCGCGACAGCGAGCGCAACATCGACGACGTGCGCCGCAACGTCGGCATGGTCTTTCAGCACTTCAACCTGTGGCCGCACATGACGGCCCTCGACAACGTGACGCTGGGGCTGCGCCTGTCCAAGCGCGTTCCGGACGCGAAGGCGCGGGAAATCGGGCAGAACGCGCTGGCGCGGGTCGGCCTTGGCGATTTCGCCGGCCGTTATCCCTCGCAGCTCTCCGGCGGCCAGCAGCAGCGTGTCGGCATTGCCCGCGCGCTGGCGATGGGGCCGCACGTGATCCTGTTCGACGAACCCACCTCGGCGCTCGATCCGCAACTCGTCGGCGAGGTTCTCGACACCATGAAGCAACTGGCGGTTGCGGGGATCACCATGGTGGTGGTGACCCACGAGATGGGCTTCGCCGCCCAGGTCGCCGACCGTGTCGTCTTCATGGACCAGGGCAGGATCATCGAGCAGGGCAAGCCATCGACGCTCTTCATGCAGCCGCAGAGCGCCCGCCTGCGGGAGTTCCTCGATACCTGGCGGCAGCGCAACATGCTGTTCCAGGCGGATCCGGCGCCGCCGGCCGCCGCCGGCGGCTACCAGATCTCGGACGCATGACCCGTGCCGGCGTGCCGGCGTGCCGGATATCGCCCCTTCACCGTCTGCTTTCGAACTGAAGTGCAGGATGACATCATGAGAGAGGCTCTGAGCCCCGCAGGCGTTCCCCGCATCTATGGCGACGTGCCGCCCTTCATGGCCTTCCCGTACGTGGCCGATCTCGCCGGGCTTGCTGCCGACGCGGTCGTGGTCGGGATGCCCTTCGACGGGATCGCGACCTTTCGCGGCGGCGCGACGCGGCGCGCTCCCCAGGAAATTCGCAAGTATTCCCTTCTCTACGGCACCTACAGTCTCGACTGGGACCTCGACCTGTCGGCGCACGTGTCCGTCGCCGACATCGGCGATATCGACGTCGTTCCGGGCGACAACGCCGCGAGCTACGCCCGCCTCGAGTCGCGGCTGGCGTCCGTGTTGGCCGGCGGAGCGATCCCGCTGACGATCGGCGGCGATCACGGCATCAGCTATCCGGCCGTGCGTGCCGTGGCGGCAGCCGGCGATACGCCCCTCGGGCTGATCGTCTTCGATACCCACCTCGATCTCAGCGAATCCTTCGCCGGAGACCGTCTCACCCGTGCCTCGCCCCTGCTGCGCATCGCCGAGCTCGACAAGGTGGATCCCCGCCGCATCGTCGTGATCGGCGCGCGCGGACCGCGCAACCTGCCGGAATGGACCTCGCTCTATCGCACCCTCGGCATCACCGTGTTCTCGATGGAGGAGGTCGAACGCCTGGGCATCGAAACCGTTGCCGAGCACGCGCGCCGGATCGCAGGCAGGGACGGTGCGCGTCTCTACATCAGCCTCGATATCGACGGCGTCGACCCCGCGTTCGCGCCGGCCACGAACAGTCCCGAAGCAGGTGGGCTGACCGCCCGCGAGATCATCCGCGGCGTCAGGATTGCGGCGAGGGACGGCTTTGCCGGCTTCGATCTGGTGGAGGTATCGCCGGACTTCGATTCCGCCAGCGGCACGACCAGCGTCCTGGCCGGCCGCCTGCTGGCGGAGGCCCTGTTCTGCCTCGCGGCGGAACGGGCAGGGCGGAAGGATGCCTGGCGCACCGCCCACCACACCGGGATCGCGAGAGGGCGGACAGCATGAATCGTCGACGGCCCATTCGGGCCCGCGACCCGATCGCATGAAGGAGACAGCGCGATGAGCATTGCCGATTTTCAGCCACTCGATTCCGGAAGCGTGCCGCGCTTCGCCGGACCCGCGACCTTCATGCGCCTGCCGATGGCGCGTCCCGCCGAGGTCGATATCGCCCTGATCGGCATTCCCTTCGACGGCGGCACCACCAACCGCACCGGCGCGCGCCACGGGCCGCGCGAAATCCGCAACCAGTCGAGCCTTGTCCGGCGTGCCCATCATGTCACCGGGCGTTCTCCGTTCGACAGCGCGCGCGTTGGCGACTGCGGCGACGTGGCAGTGAGTCCGCTCGATCTGCACGGCGCGCTGGACACGATAACGGCGTTTTTCACCGCCATCCGTGAGGCCGGGGCAAGACCGCTCGCGGTCGGCGGCGACCATCTGGTCACGCTGCCCATCCTGCGCGGCATCGTCAGGGAACCGTCGGGCCTCATTCATTTCGACGCCCATTCAGACACGTACGACAGTTTCTTCGGCAACCGCTACAATCACGGCACGCCGTTTCGCCGCGCCGTCGAGGAAGGGCTGCTCGATCCCGCGCGCATGGTGCAGATCGGCGTGCGGGGGGCGATCTCGGAGGCGGGAAACTACGATTTCGCCCGCGATGCCGGTATCAGGATCATCTTCATCGAGGAGTTCATGGCGCGCGGCGTGGCGGATGTCATGGCCGAGGCGCGGCGCATCGTCGGCGACGCGCCGACCTATGTCTCGTTCGATATCGACGTGCTCGATCCGTCGTTCGCCCCGGGCACGGGCACTCCCGAGATCGGCGGTGTGACCACGCGGGAGGCGCAGGCCATGGTCCGCTCCCTCGCCGGCCTCGACATCATCGGCGCGGATCTGGTCGAGGTCTCGCCCCCCCTCGATCCCTCCGGCGTCACCGCGCTGACCGGTGCGACGCTGCTGTTCGAACTGCTCTGCGTCATGGCGGACCGCAACCCGCCGGGATGACGTGGCCGCTGCCCGTCCGGTCCTGAAAACGGGAGTTGCGCGGCAAAATCAGCCCATTACAATGCTACGAGCATGGCCGGTTTCGACGGCCGGGAGCGAATCTTGGCCGCGGGCCGACGGCTGGGCTTGATGAGCGCCTGGGTCAGCACGACAGCCATAGCCGCATCGCCTGCGCGCGGAACGAGGGGATGGGGCGGCACGATGATCGAGCGTGTTCTCCTGATCGACGACGATGAGCCGTTGCGCCGCTCGACCGCGCAGGCACTCGAAATGGCGGGCTTCGCCGTCGAGGCGCTGGGCTCCGGCGAGGAGGCGCTGGCGCTTGCGGGCCCCGGTTTCGCGGGAGTGGTGATCACCGAGCTGCACATGCCGGACGTGGACGGCATGACGCTTCTCGGGCGGCTGCACGAGGTCGATCCGGACATTCCGGTTATCCTGGTGGCCGGGCATGCCGAGGTCCAGCTTGCCGTCGAGGCGATCCGCCGGCGCGCCTATGACTTCATCGAGAAACCCTTCGTCGTGCAGGAATTGGCCAATGTCATCCGCCGCGCGGTCGGCCACCGCGCGCTGGTGCTGGAGAACCGCCGCCTGCGCGCCGTCGCCGGCAAGCGCGACGACGTCGAGGCGCGGCTGCCGGGGCGCACGCAGGCCATGGTCGACTTGCGCCATCGCCTGCGCGCCATCGGCGCCTCGGACGCGGATGCGCTGATCATCGGACCCACGGGCGCGGGCAAGGAGGTCGTGGCGCGAACGCTGCACGACATCTCGGCCCGTTCGGGGCGGCCCTTCGTCGCGATCAATTGTGCGGCCCTGCCCGAAGCCCTGATCGAAAGCGAGCTGTTCGGTCATGAGGCCGGGGCCTTTGCCGGGGCGCTGCGGGCGCGCTACGGCAAGTTCGAACATGCCCGCGGCGGCACGGTGCTTCTGGACGAGATCGGCTCGATGCCCCCGGAGCTGCAGGCCAAGCTGCTGCGGGTGTTGCAGGAGCGCCTCATCACGCGTCTCGGCTCGAACGATCCCGTGCCGCTCGACGTGCGCTTCGTCGCGACCAGCAAGGTCGATCTGGCGACCCTCGTCGCCACCGGGCAATTCCGTGAGGACCTGTTCTGGCGGCTGAACGTGGCCGTCCTGCACGTCCCGCCGCTGTCCGCGCGCCGCGAGGACATCCCGCTGCTGTTCCTGCAGCTCGTCCGCGAATCCGCCGCCCGTCACAAGCTGGCCGAGCGCGAGGTGCCGCCCGCTTATCTCTCGGGGCTTGCCGCCCAGGACTGGCCCGGCAATGTCCGCCAGCTGCGCAATCTGGCCGAGCGTCTCGTGCTCGGATTGGAGGACCCCTATGCCGGCGGCGCACAGGGTGCGCGCCTGCCCGAACGCGTCGCCGAATTCGAGCGCAGCCTGATTGCGGGGGCAATCGCCGCCCATGGTGGCAGGCTGAGGGCGGTCTACGAGACGCTGGGAATCTCGCGCAAGACGCTCTACGAGAAGATGCGCAAATACAGACTCGACCGTCGCCTGCTTGTGGATGCCGCCGATGGCGAGACATCCTGACGACGTTAAATGGGTGGATATTCACCCATTTCAAACTCATCTTGTCCCCGTTTCCACCCATTTTTATGCTTCGGGGCACTAAAGCAGGGTCGGGGATGCCGATTGCATCTGGCGAAGGCGCCGGGCGACCGCAATCTTTCTCCTATCGATATCGGCCGCGCATTTGGAAACATATGCGCCATCAAGCCGGAAATGGGGAGGAATCATGGTTGTTTCCAGGCTCATCGGCGCCTTGTGCGCCGTCGCAATGCTGAGCGCGCCCGCCTTTGCTCAGGATTTCCCGCAACGTCCCATCACAATGGTCGTGCCCTTCTCGGCGGGCGGGCCGACGGATACCGTGGCGCGTCTGGTGGCGGAACGCATGTCGGTCGATCTCGGCCGTCAGGTCATCGTCGAGAACGTCGGCGGCGCGGGCGGCACGCTCGGCGCGGGTCAGGTCGCGAAAGCCGAACCCGATGGCTATACGGTGCTGCTGCACCATATCGGCATGGCAACGTCGGCCACCCTCTATCGCAACCTCGCCTACGATACGCTGCAGGCGTTCGAGTATGTGGGCCTCGTGACCGAGGTGCCGATGGTGGTCGTGGCCAAGCAGGATTTCCCGCCGGACGACTTCAAGGGCTTCATCGACCACGTCAAGGCCAATGCGGATTCGCTGACCCTGGCCAATGCGGGGATCGGCTCGGCCTCGCATCTGTGCGGCATGCTGCTGATGCAGTCGCTGGACGTGCCGCTGGTGACGGTGCCCTACAAGGGCACGGGGCCGGCCATGACCGATCTGCTCGGCGGGCAGGTCGATATCATGTGCGACCAGACCACCAATACGACGCAGCAGATCCAGGGCGGCACGGTCAAGGCCTATGCGGTGACCACGCCGGAGCGGCTCGCTCTGTTCCCCGACCTGCCGACCGCCGCGGAAAGCGGCCTCAAGGCGCTCGAAGTCACGATCTGGCACGGCGTCTATACGCCCAAAGGCACGCCCGCCGAGGTGAACGTGCGTCTGTCGCGGGCGCTGCAATTCGCGCTCGCGGATGAGCGGCTGGGCAAGGCGCTGGCGGATCTCGGAACGGCCCCCTCGCCGGCCGAGGACGTGACGCCCGAGGCGTTGAAGGCCAAGCTCGAGGCCGAGATCGAGCGCTGGAGGCCGGTGATCGAGGCCGCGGGCGTTTACGCCGACTGATCCGCAATGCCCCGCCGCCCTGCCGGTTCGCGCGCGGACAACGCGTCAGACCGGCAAGTGCGGCGGGGCGCATCGGGAGGCGACAGAGCGCATGTCCACAAAACCCAGAGACAATACGGATCTCGTCACAGGCATCCTGCTGATGGCGGCGGCCGCGTTTTTCGGCTGGCAGGCGACGGAGCTGCAATTTGGCACCGCGGTCCGGATGGGGCCGGGGTATTTCCCCGTGGTGCTGTCCGGGCTTCTGTTCCTGCTCGGGCTGCTCGTCTTCGTGAAATCCTTCGGCCGCGCAGGCGAGCCTTTCGGCTCGATCGCCTGGCGCGGGATGCTGTTCATCCTGCCCGCGCCGATCTTTTTCGGCCTCACGGTGCGCGGCCTGGGGTTCGTGCCTGCATTGTTCGTCACGACGCTGATCGCTTCGCAGGCCTCGGTCAAGATGCGGCCCGTGCCCGCGTTGGTCCTTGCGGTGGTGGTGACCGCGCTGTCGACGCTGATGTTCAGCTACGGCCTCAGCCTGCCTTTCCGGCGAATTGGCCCGTGGATCCCGTTCTCCTGGGCCCAGTTCTGAGGGGCACTTCATGGATCTGTTGAACAATCTTGCCCTCGGTCTCAGCGTTGCCTCATCGCTCGCCAACCTGTTCTTTTGCCTGTGCGGCGTGCTTCTCGGCACACTGGTCGGCGTGCTGCCGGGCATCGGCGCCACCGCGACCATCGCCATGCTGCTGCCGATCACCTTCCAGCTTGAGCCGGTCAGCTCGCTCATCATGCTGGCCGGGATCTACTACGGCGCGCAGTATGGCGGCTCGACCACGGCGATCCTGATCAACATGCCCGGCGAAAGCTCATCGGCGGTGACCGCGATCGACGGCTACCAGATGGCGCGGAAGGGCAAGGCCGGCGCGGCGCTGGCGACGGCGGCTCTCGGGTCGTTCTTTGCCGGCACGGTCTCGACCTTCCTGGTGGCGATCTTCGCGCCGCCGCTGACGGCCGTGGCGCTGAAGTTCGGGGCGGCGGACTATTTCTCGCTGATGGTGCTCGGTCTCGTGATGTCGGTGGCGCTCGCCCACGGCCCCGTCCTGAAGGCGCTGGCGATGGTCGTGCTGGGCCTGCTGCTCGGCATGGTCGGCACCGACATCTACACCGGCACGCCGCGCTTCACGATGGGGATCACGCAATATGCCGACGGGCTCAACTTCGTGGCGCTCGCCGTCGGGGTTTTCGGCATCGCGGAGATCCTGCGCAATCTCGAGGATGAGCGCGAGCGCGACGTCATCACCCGCAAGATCGAGCGCCTGATGCCGACGCGCGACGAGTTCCGCGCCATGATCGGCCCGGTGCTGCGCGGCACGGGCGTGGGCTCGGTTCTCGGCATCCTGCCGGGGGGCGGGGCGATCCTGGCCTCGTTCGCCTCCTATACGGTCGAGAAGAAGCTGTCGAAAACGCCCCAGGAATTCGGCCGCGGCGCGATCGCTGGCGTGGCGGGACCGGAGAGCGCCAACAATGCCGGCGCGCAGACGAGCTTCATCCCGCTGCTGACGCTCGGCATTCCGGCCAATCCGGTGATGGCGCTGATGGTCGGCGCCATGATCATCCAGGGCATCGTGCCGGGCCCGAAGGTGGTCACCGATCAGCCGGCGCTGTTCTGGGGCATCATCGTCAGCATGTGGATCGGCAATCTGATGCTGGTGGTGCTGAACCTGCCGCTGATCGGCCTCTGGGTGAAGCTGCTGACGGTGCCGTATTCCGTGCTGTTCCCGATCATCATGGCGATGTGCTCGATCGGGGTCTATTCGGTCGCCTCGAACACGTTCGACCTTTATGCCGTCGCCTTCTTCGGGCTGCTCGGCTACGTCATGTCCAAGCTGCGCTGCGAGCCGGCGCCGCTGCTTCTGGGCTTCGTGCTGGGGCCGCTGCTGGAGGAGAACCTGCGCCGGGCGATGATCCTGTCGCGGGGGGACCCGATGACCTTCGTGACGCGTCCGATCAGCGCCGGGCTGCTGCTTGCGGCGCTTGCCGTGCTCGTGCTGGTCTTCCTGCCGCAGATCCGCCAGCGCCGCGACGAGGTCTTCAGCGAAAGCGAGGCATGACCCGTTAGCCGCTCCTCACGTCCCGGTGCGGTAGAACTTGAGCAACTGCGCGTTGATCGCGACGATGATGGTGCTCGCCGACATGAAGACCGCGCCGACCGCCGGCGTCATCAGGAAGCCGGTGCCGAAGGTGATGCCCGCCGCCATCGGAATGGCGAACGCGTTGTAGGCGGTCGCCCAGATCAGGTTCTGCACCATCTTGCGGTAGGTGGCGCGCGACAGGCCGAGGATCGCCGCCACGTCGCGGGGATCGCTGCGGACGAGAACGACGTCGGCCGATTCCACGGCCACGTCGGTGCCCGCGCCTATGGCGACGCCGAGATCGGCCTGCACCAGGGCGGGCGCGTCGTTGACGCCGTCGCCGACCATCGCGACCCGCAGGCCGCGCGCCTGAAGCTCCTTGATCCTTGCCGACTTCTGATCGGGCAGGACCTGCGCGAAATAGTCGGCGATGCCGAGCTCCTTCGAAACCCTTTTCGCAACCCCTGCGGCATCGCCGGTCAGCATGAAGGGCTGTACGCCGAGCCGCTTCAATTCCGCCACGGCGTCGCGCGACTCCGGGCGCACGATATCCGCCAGTGCGATGAGCGCGCGCGGCTCGCCGCCGCGCACCAGCACGACGACCGTCTTGCCGTGCCTCTCCAGCGACGCGACGGTGTTGCCGCCGACCGGTTTGCCCTGGCGGGCGAGGTGGCCGGGGCTGACGATGCGCACCTCCTCGCCCTCCACCGTTGCCGCTATGCCCTCGCCGGTGAGGTTCTGCACGTCGCTTGCCTGCGGCAGGTCGAGCCCGCGCCGCTTCGCCTCGGTGACGATGCCCTGGGCGATGGGATGCTCCGACCGGCTCTCGGCGGCGGCGGCGTAGCGCAGTTCCGTCGCCTCGTCATCCCCCGCCAGCAGCACGATATCGCTGACGCCGAACCGGCCCTCGGTGAGGGTGCCGGTCTTGTCGAACACCACGGCATCGAGATGGCGCGCGCGCTCGAAGGCGGCGCGGTCGCGGATCAGCAGGCCGTTGCCGGCGCTGAGCGACGTGCTCACCGCCACCACGAGCGGAACGGCAAGCCCGAGCGCATGCGGGCAGGCGATCACCATCACGGTGACCATGCGCTCGACGGCGAAGGCGAAGGACTGGCCGAGCGAGAGCCAGACGACGAGCGTGCCGAGACCCGCCCCGAGTGCGATATAGGTCAGCCACGCGGCGGCGCGGTTGGCGAGGTCCTGCGTGCGCGAGCGGCTCGCCTGCGCTTCCCGCACCAGATTGATGACCTGCGAGAGATAGGTGTCGTCCCCCGTGGCGGTGACCTCGATCGTGACCGAACCCGCGCCGTTGATCGCGCCGCCGATGGCGTTGTCGCCGCGCGCCTTGGACACGGGCCGCGACTCGCCGGTGAGCATCGCCTCGTTGAACGACGTCGCGCCCTCGACGATCCTGCCGTCCACCGGGACCCTGCCGCCCGGGCGGACGAGAACGCGCTCGCCCGCCTTCAGAGCCGTGACCGGAACCTCCCGCGTCGTGCCGTCCGCGTCGAGGATCGTCGCCGTATCGGGCAGCAGCCTGACGAGTTCCTCCAGCGCGCGCGACGCGCCCATCACCGAGCGCATCTCAAGCCAGTGGCCGAGCAGCATGATGGCGATCAGCGTCACCAGCTCCCAGTAGAAGGCTTCGCCGGGCAGGCCGAAGGTGACGGCGGCGGAGTAGAAATAGGCGGCGGAAATCGCCAGCGCGATGAGCGTCATCATGCCGGGCTGCCGGTCGCGCAATTCGGACGTGAAGCCGGTCAGGAACGGCCGTCCGCCATAGACGTAGACGATGGTCGACAGGGCGAAGAGCACCCAGTCGCTGCCCGGAAACGGCGATGCCTCGCCGAGCCCGAACCAGTGCCGGATCATGGGCGACAGGAAAAGGACGGGCGGCGTCAGCACCAGCGACACCCAGAAACGGCGCCGGAAATCCGCGATCATGGCGGCATGGTCGTGGCCGCCGTGGGCGGCATGCGTGGCGCCTGCGGCAGCGGCGCCGGCATGGTGAGGGGCGTGCGCATGGCCGTGATGGTGGTCGCCGTGCCCGGCGTGGTGATTGTGGTCGCTCATTGGCTTTGAACTCCGGCGTGGACGAATGCTGTTCCCGATGCGGGGTGGACGGGCCTCGTCCGCCCCCTGCTCCGCACGCTGCGCTAAATGCTAAATCTTGTACCGTCCGGGGTCGTTTGAGCTGTATCATAGGTGCGCTTGATTGCCGACAAGCCGTCCCGGTCTCCGCCCTGCTATGAGGATCAAGGCCGTGCGTTGCGGCGATGTGCGCCTCGTGCCGAGATCCGGCGGGCGTTGGGACGATTGGCAGGCAGCGACATGATTTCATACGACGAAGCCGTCACACTTGTCCGGCAGCAGGCGACGCCCCTCGAGGCGGAGCAGGTGCCGGTCGAACAGGCGGCCGGCCGCGTTCTCGCCCGGCCCGTCGTCGCATCGCGGACGACGCCGGTTGCTCCCACGTCCGCCATGGACGGCTATGCCGTGCGCGACGAGGATGTCGCCCGCGCACCGGTCGAGCTGCGGATCGCCGGCGAATCCCGTGCCGGACGGCCGTTCGCCGGCCGCGCCGGGGCGGGCGCGTGCGTGCGGATCTTTACCGGTGCGCAGGTGCCGCCCGGTTTCGACCGCGTCGTTATCCAGGAGGAGGTCAGCCAGTCGAACGGGCTCGCCGTCTTCAGCCGGCCGCCGTCGGGCGGGCGGCACATCCGCGCCGCCGGTTCGGACTTCTTCGCCGGCGAGACGGTCCTGCCGACCGGCATCGTGCTCACGCCCCAGGCGCTGATCGCCGCCGCCGGCGCCGATGTCGGCGAGGTGTGGGCGGTGCGCCGGCCGCGCGTCGCCATCCTCGCCACGGGCGACGAACTCGCGGTTCCGGGCACCGCGCATCAGCGGCTGGGGGCGGTCCCCGACAGCGTGTCGATCGGCGTCGCGGCGCTGGCTGAAGCCCATGGCGGCGTGGTCGTCCGGCGCCATCGCGTCGCGGACGTTATCGAGGCGCTCGAAGAGGCGGCGGACAAGGCGCTGGCGGACAGCGACATCGTCGTCGTGTCGGGCGGCGCTTCCGTGGGCGAGCGCGACTACGCGCGCGACATGTTTCGCCGCCACGGGCTGGAATACGTGTTCTCGAAGGTGGCCATCAAGCCGGGGAAACCCGTGTGGCTCGGCCGCGCGCAGGGGCGCATCGTCGTGGGGCTGCCCGGCAATCCGGGCTCGGCGCTGGTGACGGCGCGGCTCTTTCTCGCCCCGCTGCTGGCGGGACTGTCGGGACGGGCGCCGGCCGTCGCATGGCAATGGCGGCAGGCGCGCCTCGGCGAGAACGCGCCGGAAGTGGGCGGCCGCGAGACCTTCTACCGCGGGCAACTGCGCGAGGGCGGCGCGGTTTTCGTCGGCAATCAGGATTCGAGCGCGCAGGCGGCGCTGGGCGCGAGCGACGTCCTCATCCGGCGCGCGGCCGACGCCGGCCCGTTGCCCGCGGGCGAGGAAGTCTCCGTCCTCGCCATATGACACGCCGCCGTGCGCGGCTCAATCCGTTCCGACGATGACGTCGGAGGCCTTGATGATGGCGTAGGCGTGCTGGCCGACTTGCAGTTTCAGATCGTCCACGGCTTCGTTGGTGATGGACGAGGTGATGATCTTGCCGCCGACGTCGATCCGCACATGGGCGGTGGTCGCGCCTTTCACGATTTCGACGATCGTGCCTTCGAGTATGTTGCGCGCGCTGACTTTCATGACATGCCCTCCAGTTCGGCTGCTGCCCCGCGATGTGCGAGCGCCATCATACACGTGCGGACGGATGCCGGCATCCTCCGCCCAGGGCGCGCAGACGGAATGCGGCCGGCGCGGCCCGCGCTCACGTCGTCCGGATCACGGTGCGCGTGCGCCTCGGCGGCACCAGCTTGCTGCGCAACATGAAGCGCAGGGCGGCGAGTACCGGGTCGGAGCCGTTCCGGGCGGCCGATATCAGCGACGTCCATGCCTCGTCGCCGGCGCCTGCGACGAAAGCGCGCGCCTCGCGCTGCACGAAGCCGGCCACGTCCGCGCCCTCCGCTTGCGCGAGACTGCGCGCGCGGGCGAGCAGGTCGGGATCGGCACCGGCAAGCCATGCCTCGAACCGCGTCAGCGTGGCGGCGTCCGCGCCCAGCACCTGCCCGAGCGTCAGCGTCGGCTTGGCCACCGCGCCCTCGTCGGTGAGCGAGGCGACGATGCCCTTGCCCTGGGCGCGGTCCGCGAGCTCCCGCGCGTAGCGGCCGGCGGCACGCACCCACGCCCGGCTGTCGAGATGGAGCCGGATGGTCTCATGGACATGGGCGAAAGGCAGCACCGCGCCGCGCACCCGCCGGTCCAGCCGCAGGATGTGCCAGCCGTAGCGCGAACGCACGGGCACCGGCGCGATCTCGCCCTCGTCGAGCGCGGCGAGCACCGCCTCGACCGCCTGGTCGAGGTCGCCGGTCTGCATCTGCCCGAGATGCCCGCCCGCCTTGCCGGTGGGACAGTCGGACGCGTCACGGGCGATGTCGGCGAAGGCCTCCGGCTCGCGGGCAAGGCGCTGCAACGCCGCTTCGGCGCGCAGGCGGGCGTCGTGGAGAGCCCCGTGCGCGTCGTCGGCGTCGCGGTCGGGCGCGAACAGGATGTGGGCCGCGTCGTAGAGGTCGGGCGCGCGGAAGCTGTCGCGGTGGGCCTCGTAGAAGCGCAGGCAGGCGGCGCTGTCGGCCGGTTCCACCTCCACCTCGCGGCTGAGAACGGCGCGGATCAGCGCCTCCTCCGCCGTTTCCTCGCGGCCTTCGTCATCCCGTTCCGGTATCGGCGAAAGCCCGAGTTCCCGCGCCCGCGCCAATAGCAGGGCGCGGGCGGCGAGCGCCCGGGCGGCGGCCTCGCGCGCCGCCTTCGCGCTCCGGGCGGGATGGTGCTGCGCTTCCGCTGCGATCAGCGCCTCCGGAATCTCGACGCCGTCCATGACGATGCAGGGGACGCTTCTCATTCCGCGGGCTCCGGATGTCTCGCCTTGCCGAGATCGCGGCGGGTGCG
This sequence comes from Pseudochelatococcus sp. B33, assembly GCF_053570585.1. Taxonomy (NCBI): domain Bacteria; kingdom Pseudomonadati; phylum Pseudomonadota; class Alphaproteobacteria; order Hyphomicrobiales; family Chelatococcaceae; genus Pseudochelatococcus; species Pseudochelatococcus sp. B33. The sequence goes on from NZ_JBSEFH010000004.1 coordinate 169,079, forward strand.
CACGAGTTGCCAGCCGCGCCGGTTGAGATACCAGACCGGCGCGGAGAGCATGTGCACGAGGCGGGTGAACGGAAACACCAGCAGGATGGTGAGGCCGATGAAGAGGTGCGCCTTGAAGATCCAGTGCGCATCCGCGACGTAGGCGGCGGCACCGGGGCGGAGGCTGAAGATACCCTGCGCCCAGAGCATGAACTTCACCATCTCGCCGCCGTCGAGGTGCCGCAGCGACACCGGGATGGTCAGGAGCCCCAGCGCGAGCTGCGCCGTCAGCAGGATGAGGATGGCGATGTCGGAGAACGACGACGTCTGGCGGATGCGCGGATCGAACAGCCGCCGGTGCAGCAGCATCAGCGCCCCCACCATGCAGGCGATGCCCGCGACGCCGCCCACGACGATGGCGAGCACCTGCTTCTGGCCGTGGCCGATGCCGATGAAGTCGAACACCTGAATGGGCGTCAGCAGGCCGACGAAGTGGCCGAAGAAGACGACGAGAATCCCTAAGTGGAACAGCGTCGATCCCCAGACGAGCTGCTTGCGGCGCAGGAGCTGGGACGAGCCGGAGCGCCAGGTGTATTGCTCGCGGTCGAAGCGGACGATCGAGCCGACGGCAAGCGTCGTCAGCGCGATATAGGGATAGTAGCCGAACACCGCCTGCGTGATCCAGCCGATGTCGCCGGCGGCAGTGATGGGTTCTGCGGCCATGTCTCACACTCCCTTGTTCATCTGGCGGATGAAGCTGTCGGCCTTCGGACAGCCGGCCTCGCCGGGGCCGAAATTGACCGGCTCGTCCATCCATGCCCTGTCGACCTGGTCGAGGTCGTCGGGGTCCTCGTCGGGTTCGGCGAGCAGTGCGCGCAGCGCCTCCCGGTCGGCGCGCTCGCCGGCGAGCGCGGTGAGCGCGCCGAACACCGCCCGGTAGGGGCTGGCGCGCTTCTTCAGCCGCTCCGCCAGCGCCTCCAGCACATGCGCCGCCTCGGCGAGCAGCGGGGCCGCCTCGCCCGCCGGGCGGGTGGCGAGGAAATCGAGGAACACCGGCAGGTAGTCCGGCAGCTCCTGCGACGACGGTTCGAGCCCGCGCGAACGGTAGAGGGCATTGAGCGCCGCCATCGCCTGCCCGCGCTCGCGGCTCTCGCCGTGGACGTGCTCGTAGAGGTTGAGCGACAGCGAGCGGGTGCGGTCGAACAGCTTGACGTAGCGCTCCTGCAGGGTGAGGAGGTCGCCGGCCGCGAGTTCGCCCGCGAGCCTGTCCAGCGCCGCAACGAGATGGTCCGGCAGGCCGCTTTCGGTGCGGAGGACGTCCATGACCGCCGGGACGGACATCTGGGTGTCCTCCGTAGGGTAGCACAGGAAGGCGGCCAGCGCCCGGTAGGTTCGGGGGGAGGGGAGCGGTCGCGCCATGGTCATGCCTCCACCGGGGTGTCGGCCGGAGTGTGGCCGTGCTGGTGCTTCGGCTTGCCGAACAGTCCGACGTCGGAATTGCCCGGGCCGCAGCCGTTGCCGAAGGTGAAGCCGCAATCGCCACGCAGGTCGAAGGCGTCCTCGCTGGTCTCGCGGTGCACGGTGGGGATCACGAACCGGTCCTCGTAATTGGCGATGGCGAGATAGCGGTACATCTCCTCGATCTGCGCCGCGGTGAGCTGCACCCGTTCGGCCGCCGGATGGTCGATGACGCCCTCGACGGTCTTGGCGCGCATGAAGGCGCGCATGGCGAGCATGCGCCGCAATGCCAGTTCGATGGGCGCTTCCTTGCCGGCGGTCAGCAGGTTGGCGAGGTAACGCACCGGGATGCGCAGGCTTTTGACGTCCGGCATCTCGCCGTCCATCTCCAGCACGCCGGCGGCGGCCGCCGACTGGATGGGCGAGAGCGGGGGCACGTACCACACCATGGGCAGCGTGCGGTACTCGGGATGCAACGGGAAGGCGATCTTCCAGTCGATCGCCATCTTGTAGACCGGGCTGCGGCGCGCGGCCTCGAGCCACGCCTCGGCAATGCCGTCGGCGCGCGCCTGCCTGATGACGGCGGGATCGTCGGGATCGAGGAACAGGCCGAGCTGCGCCTCGTAGAGGTCCTGCTCCTTCTCGGCGGAGGCGGCTTCCTCGATGCGGTCGGCGTCGTAGAGGAGGACGCCGAGATAGCGGATGCGCCCCACGCAGGTTTCCGAGCAGACGGTCGGCTGCCCCACCTCGATGCGCGGATAGCACAGGGTGCATTTCTCGGATTTGCCGGAGTCCCAGTTGTAGTAGATCTTCTTGTAGGGACAGGCGGACACGCACATGCGCCAGCCCCGGCACTTGTCCTGGTCGATGAGGACGATGCCGTCCTCCTCCCGCTTGTAGATCGCGCCCGACGGGCAGGCGGCGACGCAGGTCGGGTTGAGGCAGTGCTCGCACAGGCGCGGCAGATACATCATGAAGGTGTTTTCATAGGCGCCGTAGATTTCGGTCTCTATGCCGTCGAAATTGTAGTCCCTGGCCCGCTTCTCGAACTCGCCGCCGAGGATCTCCTCCCAGTTCGGCCCCCATTCGATCTTCTCGATACGCTCGCCGGTGATCTTCGAGCGCGGCCGGGCGGTGGGGAACGCCTTCAGCTCCGGCGCGGTCTGCAGGTGGGCGTAGTCGAAGTCGAACGGCTCGTAATAATCGTCGATCTCCGGCAGGTCGGGATTGGCGAAGATCTTGGACAGGATGCGCCATTTGGCGCCCATGCGCGGCTCGATGCGGCCGTTCCTGCGCCGCCGCCAGCCGCCGTTCCAGCGCTTCTGGTTCTCCCAGTCCTTGGGATAGCCGATGCCGGGCTTGGTCTCGACGTTGTTGAACCAGGCGTATTCGACGCCGTCGCGGTTGGTCCACACGTTCTTGCAGGTGACGGAACAGGTGTGGCAGCCGATGCACTTGTCCAGATTGAGGACCATGGCGATTTGCGCGCGGATCTTCATCGGGTGAGCTCCTTATCTGCAACCGATTCCCCCGTGGTCAGCGGCTCCTCGAGCCAGTCGATCGTCTTCATCTTGCGCAGGACGACGAACTCGTCGCGGTTGGAGCCGACGGTGCCGTAGTAGTTGAAGCTGTAGGCGAGCTGGGCGTAGCCGCCGATCATGTGCGTGGGCTTGAGGATGGTGCGGGTCACCGAATTGTGGATGCCGCCGCGCTGGCCGGTGATCTCGGAACCGGGCGTGTTAACGATCTTCTCCTGCGCGTGGTACATGAATATCGTCCCCTCGCGGATGCGCTGCGACACCACGGCACGCGCCGTGAGCGCGCCGTTGGCGTTGAACGCCTCCACCCAGTCGTTGTCCCTGATGCCGGCCTTCGCCGCATCGGTTTCGGAGATCCACACCACCGGCCCGCCCCGGTTGAGGGTGAGCATCAGGAGGTTGTCGGTGTAGGTGGAGTGGATGCCCCATTTCTGGTGGGGTGTGATGAAGTTGAGGATGATCTCGGTTTCGCCGTTGGGTTTGAGTCCCTTGACGTGGGTTGTCTTGAGATCGACCGGCGGCCGGTAGACGACGAGCGCCTCGCCGAAGGCCCGCATCCACGGATGGTCCTGATAGAGCTGCTGGCGGCCGCTGATGGTGCGCCACGGGATCAGCTCGTGGACGTTGGTGTAGCCCGCCGTGTAGCACACGTGCTCGCTCTCGATGCCCGACCAGATCGGCGAGGTGATGATCTTGCGCGGCTGGGCGACGATATCGCGAAAACGGATCTTCTCGTCTTCCTTGGGGTCCGCGAGATGGGTGTGATCGCGCCCGGTGAGCTTGCCGAGCGCCTGCCATGCCTTCACCGCCACCTCGCCGTTGGTCTCGGGCGCGAGCATCAGCACAACCTCGCAGGCGTCGATGTCGGTATCGATCTTCGCGAGGCCCTTCGTCGGGCCTTCCTCCAGCACCTCGCCGTTGAGCGCCTTCAGCAGATCGACCTCGTGCTCCGTCCGCCAGGCGATGCCCTTGCCGCCGTTGCCGACCTTGGCCATCAGCGGGCCGACCGAGGTGAAGCGCTTGTAGACGTTGGGATAGTCGCGCTCGACGACGGCGACCGCCGGCATGGTCTTGCCGGGGATGGGCTCGCACTCGCCCCTGTACCAGTCGCGCACGTCGAGCGATTGGGCGAGTTCGCCGGGGCTGTCGTGCTGGATGGGGGTGAGCACCACGTCCTGCTCCTTGCCCAGCACCTCCGGCGCGACGGCCGAGAACGCCCTGGCGATGGACTTGAAGATCTCCCAGTCCGAGCGCGCCTCCCACGCCGGATCCACCGCCGCGCCGAGCGGGTGAATGAAGGGATGCATGTCGGAGGTGTTGAGGTCGTTCTTCTCGTACCACGTCGCCGTCGGCAGCACGATGTCGGAATAGACGGCGGTCGTCGACATGCGGAAGTCGAGCGTCACCAGGAGGTCGAGCTTGCCCTGCGGGGCCTCGTCGCGCCATGCGACGTCGCGCGGCTTCTCGCGCCCCGCCTCGCCGAGATCCTTGCCCTGCACGCCATGGGAGGCGCCGAGCAGGTGCTTGAGGAAATATTCGTGCCCCTTGCCGGAGGAGCCGAGCAGGTTCGAGCGCCAGACGAACATGTTGCGCGGCCAGTTCTGCGGATGGTCGGGGTCCATGCACGACATGTCGAGCCGCCCGGCCTTCAACTCGCGTGCCACGTATTCGCCGCCAGGGACGCCCTCGGCGGCGGCGGCCCTGGCGACGTCGAGCGGGTTGGTCTTCAGCGCCGGCGCCGAGGGCAGCCAGCCGAGACGCTCGGACTTCGCGTTGTAGTCGATGAACGCGCCGGCCCAGTCGCCGTCCGGCGCGGTGGGCGACAGGATCTCGCTCGTCGCCACCGTCTCGTAGCGCCACTGGTCGGTGTGGGCGTAGAAGAACGAGGTCGAGTTCTGCTGGCGCGGCGGGCGCGCCCAGTCGGTGGCGAAGGCGAGCGGCACCCAGCCGGTTTGCGGGCGCAGCTTCTCCTGCCCCACGTAGTGCGACCAGCCGCCGCCCGACTGGCCGACGCAGCCGCACAGCACCAGCATGTTGATGGCGGCGCGGTAGTTCATGTCCATGTGGTACCAGTGGTTCATCGCCGCGCCGATGATGATCATCGACTTGCCGTTCGTCTTCTCGGCATTGGTGGCGAAGCCGCGCGCGGTGGCGATGATCTGGTCGCGCGGCACGGATGTGATCGCCTCCGCCCAGGCGGGGGAATAGGGCGCGACGTCGTCGTAGGAAGCGGGCATGTGATCGCCGCCCAAACCCTGATCGACGCCGTAATTGGCCAGGAACAGGTCGTAGACGCTCGCCACCAGCGCCTCGCCGTCCCTCAAGGCGAGGCGCTTCACCGGCACGTTGCGGGTGAGCACGTCGGGGTGGTCGGTGGCGGCGAAGCCGTTGCTCGCCGTGCCGCCGAAATAGGGGAAGCGCACGCCCGCCACCGCGTCATGCACGCCCTTGAGCCCGAGGCGCAGCGTGACGGCCTCGCCTGCGGCCGCGCGTTCGAGGTTCCACTTGCCGTCCTCGCCCCAGCGGAAGCCGATGGAGCCGTTGGGCACGACGATGCGGCCCGAGACCTCGTCGATGGCGACGGTCTTCCAGTCCGGATTGTTGGCCTCGCCGAGATCGTCGGTGAAGTCGCAGGCGCGCAGGAGGCGGTCCGGCACATAGCTGCCGTCCCTGGGCACGAGCCGCACCAGCAGCGGCAGGTCGCTGTATTGGCGCACGTATTCGCGGAAATAGGGCACCTGCCGGTCGACGTGGAACTCCTTCAGGATGACGTGGCCGAAGGCCATGCCGAGCGCCGCGTCCGTGCCCTGCTTGACGGCGATCCACAGGTCGGCGAACTTCGACGCCTCGGAATAGTCCGGGCAGATGACGACCGATTTCGCGCCGCGATAGCGCGTCTCCGTATAGAAATGCGCGTCCGGCGTGCGGGTCTGCGGCACGTTCGAGCCCCACAGGATGAGGAAGCTCGAATTGTACCAGTCGGCGCTCTCGGCCACGTCCGTCTGCTCGCCCCACGTCTGCGGCGAGGCGGGCGGCAGGTCGCAGTACCAGTCGTAGAACGAGCCGCAGACGCCGCCGATCAGCTGCAGGTAGCGCGCGCCCGCCGCATACGAGATCATCGACATCGCCGGGATGGGCGAGAAGCCGAACACGCGGTCCGGGCCGTATTTCCTGATGGTGTAGGCGTTGGCCGCGCCGATGATCTCGGTCAGCTCCTCCCAATGCGCGCGCACGAAGCCGCCGGCGCCGCGCACCTCGATATAATCCTTGCGCTTCGCGGCGTCCTCCTGAATGGAGGCCCAGGCGGCGACGGGCGTGCGCGTGGCGCGCGCCTCGCGCCACAGCCGCAGCAGGCGGGAGCGGATGAGCGGGTACTTCACCCGGTTGGCGGAATAGAGATACCAGCTGTAGCTCGCCCCGCGCGAGCAGCCGCGCGGCTCGTGGTTGGGCAGGTCGGGGCGGGTGCGCGGGTAGTCGGTCTGCTGCGTCTCCCAGGTGACGATGCCGCCCTTGACGTAGATCTTCCACGAGCAGGAGCCGGTGCAGTTCACGCCGTGGGTGGAGCGCACGATCTTGTCGTGCCGCCAGCGGTTGCGGTATGCCTCCTCCCACGAGCGGTCGTCGTTGGTCAGCACCCCGTGCTTGTTGGAGAAAGTCTCCGTCTTGCGGGTGAAGAACAGCAGGCGATCGAGGGTATGGCTCATTGTGGAGCTCCTTGTCAGTGCGCCGTCAGCGGGCCGGGATGGGGTGTCGGTGTGCCGGGTCTGGGCCGGTTCTCCTCATCGTGCAGCAGCCCGCCGGGGCGCGCGTAGACGAACCAGGTGATCGCCAGGCACGAGATGTAGAACACCAGGAAGATGGCGAGCGCCGGCACGGCGGTGCCCGCGGACGAGAGGGAGAGGCCGAAGCCCATCGGGATGAAGAATGCGCCATAGGCCGCGATCGCGGAGGTGAAGCCGGTGATCGCGGCGCTCTCGCGCGCCGCCTCCTGCACGGCCTCCTCCCGCGACAGGTGCGGCTCGAGACGCGCCACCTCCTTGCGCATGATCACCGGGATCATCTGGAAGGTGGAGGCGTTGCCGACGCCGCTGCCGATGAACAGCAGGATGAAGCTGGCGAAAAAGCCCGTGAACGACCCCATGCCGGCAAACCAGATGACCCCGACGATGCCCACCGACATGGCGGCGAACACGCCGAGCGTGACCTTCGCGCCGCCGACCCGGTCGGCGAGCCCGCCGCTGAACGAGCGCGCGAGCGCGCCGACGAGCGGGCCAAGGAAGGCGAGCTGCAGCGCGTTCACCTCCGGGAACTGGATGCGCGACAGCAGCGGGAAGGCGGCGGAAAAGCCGATGAACGAGCCGAACGTGCCGGTGTAGAGCCAGCACATGATCCAGTTGTGGGTGCGCCGGAAGATCACCGCCTGCTCGGCGAAAGAGGCCTTGGCGGCGGCGAGGTCGTTCATGCCGAACCACGCCGCGAACGCCGAGGCGATGATGAACGGCACCCAGATGAACCCCGCGTTCTGCAGGAACAGCGTCGTGGTCTCGCCGTCACTGACGATGGTCTGCGGCGCGCCGCCGAGGCTGCCGAACACCGCGAAGGTGATGGCGATCGGCACCAGGAACTGCATGGCGCTGACGCCCAGATTCCCGAGCCCGGCATTGAGCGCCAGCGCGTTGCCCTTCTGCGAGCGCGGGAAGAAGAAGCCGATATTGGCCATCGACGAGGCGAAGTTGCCGCCGCCGAAGCCGCACAGCAGCGCGAGCAGCAGCAGGATCCAGTAGGGCGTCTCGGGGTTCTGCACCGCAAAGCCGATGCCGAGCGCCGGCAGGATCAGCGACCACGTCGACAGGGTCGTCCACAGCCGCCCGCCGAAGATCGGCACCATGAAGCTGTAGAAGATGCGCAGCGTCGCCCCCGACAGGCCGGGCACGGCGGCGAGCCAGAAGAGCTGGTTGGTGGTGAGATCGAAGCCGATGCGCGGCAGCTGCGACACCACCACCGACCACACCATCCACACCGCGAACGACAGGAACAGCGCCGAGATCGATATCCACAGGTTGCGGGTGGCGATCCTCCTGCCGGTTTCCTCCCAGAACACCGGATCGTCCGGCCGCCAGTCCTCGATGACCGCGCCCTTGAGCGCGCCGGCGGTCGCGGCGGTGTGGATCGGCTGCATCTCCGGCAGGGCGGGCAGATCGCGGGCGGGGACGCCCGCGGCTTCGGCCTCCATCTGGCGGATGGCGACATGCATCCAGACGAGCGAAACGGTGGCGATCAGGAACAGCAGCATGAAGCAGCTCTGCGCGATGCCGGTCAGATCGTTCAACAGGCCGAAGACGATGGGCAGGATGAAGCCGCCGAGGCCGCCGATCATGCCGACGAGCCCGCCGACCGCCCCCATATCCTTCGGGTAGTAGATCGGGATGTGCTTGTAGACCGCGGCCTTGCCCAGGCTCATGAAGAAGCCCAGCACGAAGATGATGACGACGAAGGCCACGGGCCCCGTCTCGATGCGGAAATCGATCGGTCCGCGGATGCCGTCCACGACGTAGGTCGTGGGCGGATAGGACAGCAGGAACGTGGTGACGACGGAGACGGAGAACGTCCAGTACATGACCTTGCGTGCGCCCACCCTGTCGGCCAGGTGCCCGCCGTAGATGCGGAACAGCGAGGCGGGAACGGAATAGGCGGCGGCGACGAGGCCGGCTGTCTTGACGTCGAAATGATAGTTGGCGACGAGATAGCGCGGCAGCCACAGCGACAGCGCCACGAACGCCCCGAAGACAAAGAAGTAATAGAGCGAGAACCGCCAGACCTGGATGTTCTTCAGCGGCGCGAACTGCTCGGCGAAGGGGCGCGGCTTCGCGCCGGTGCGCCGGCGCTCGGCGAGATCGGGATCGTCGCGGGTGGTGAGGAAGGTGATGATGCCGACGACCGCGAGCGCCACAGCCCAGACCTGGGCGACGACGTTCCAGCCGAAGGCGACCATGACGACGGGCGCCAGGAACTTGGTGACGGCCGCGCCGACGTTGCCGGCGCCGACGATGCCGAGCGCCGTTCCCTGCAGGCGGGCGGGGAAGAACTTCGATACATAGGTCGTGGAGACGGTGAAGGAGCCGCCGGCGATGCCGATGCCGAGCGCCGCGATCAGGAACTGCCAATAGGTTTGCGCATAGGCCAGCAGAAAGGTCGCGACCGCCGCCGACAGCATCACGATGAGCTGCATGACGCGGCCGCCGAACTGATCCGTCCACACGCCGAGAACGAGGCGGATGAGCGAACCGGTCAGAATGGGCGTGCCGACGAGCAGGCCGAACTCGGTCTCGCTGAGGCCGAGTTGGCGCTGGATGTCGATGCCGATGATCGAGAAAATCGTCCAGACGGCGAAGCACGCCGTAAAGGCCGTGGTGCTCATCCACAATGCGGAACGGGCACCCTGAGCCGGCTGGTCCAATGTGGTCATGATGGCTCCCTCGCGGACTTGTCTCCGGCGTGGCACCGGCGGGAGCATGCCCGCCGGCCACCCGGAATCTGTCCATCAGCCGGCACCATCACCCGAAGGGCGGCAATCGGACTTGACCGCAATCAAGCGCCGTCGTGACCATGGTCCAGAATCCATCTAAACTTGATCGTGATCTTGCGGGCGGCGTTTTTTGTTAAGCGGCCATCGGAACAACGCCAGTTCATGACGCATATTTTGACATGTTCTAATAATATCGATACGGTTGCGATGCTTGATGGAAATCAAGCCATACCCTGTAGGCCGACGAACCGCGAAGCAGCCATTCACAGCCATGCGTATGACGGACATGGAGCGTGTCAAGGCGTTGCCTCTTTTCGCCGGGGCAAATGCCGAGACCTTCAAGGAGGTTACGGGCGGAGCCTTCCTGCAGCGCTTTCCGGCGGGGACGACGCTGCTGCTCGAGGGCGATCCGGTCGATTTTCTCTATGTGCTGCTCGACGGGCAGGTCGAGCTTCAGGGCACCTGGAAGGAGAAGGAGACCACGCTGGCCGTGCTGCGGCCCGTGTCCACCTTCATTCTGGCCGCCGTCGTGCTCGACACCACGGCGCTGATGGGCGCGACGACGCTCGACCGTTCCGAAATCCTGATGATACCCGGCAATGCCTTGCGTCGCGGCATGCAGCGCGACGCCACCTTCTGCTTCGACGTGTCGCAGGAGTTGTCGGGATGCTATCGGGGCCTGGTGCGTGCGGTCAAGAATCTCAAGCTGCGCAGCGCCGTTGAACGGCTGGCGAATTATCTGGTCACGCTGCAGGTGCGCCAGGGCGGCGGGATCGATGTCACCATTCCGCACGAGAAGCGCGTGCTGGCGTCGCTCCTCGGCATGACGCCCGAGAACCTCTCGCGCGCCTTCGCCAAGCTCGATGCCTATGGCGTCGTCGTCGACGGCAACCGCGTGCGCCTCTCCAATACCGACCGGCTCTCGCGCCTCGCGCGGCCGACGGCGTGGATCGACAACCACACCCCGCTGGTCGAGGAAGGCCTCGGCAAGGCCGAGAGGGAACGCTGGCCCATGAGCACCGGGCGCAGCTGCGTCTGAGGATTTCCGTCTCTTACCCGGTCTCAAGCGCCGGCGGTGGTCGGCGGCTGCCACGCGCGGGCGAGGGGGCCGAACGGCAGGCCGAGCTGGTCGATGGCGCGGGCGGCGATGTGGTCGACGAGTTCTGCTACGCTCTGTGGCCGGTGATAGAAGGCGGGAACCGGCGGCATGACGATGGCGCCCATCTCGGTGACGGCAACCATGTTGCGCAGATGCCCGAGATGCAGCGGGGTCTCCCGCGTCACGAGCACGAGCTTGCGGCGCTCCTTGAGATGCACGTCCGCCGCCCGGATGATGAGATTGTCGGCGATGCCGTGGGCGATCGCGCCGAGCGTGCGCATGGAACAGGGCGCGACGATCATGCCCGCCGTTGGCAGCGAGCCGCTGGCGATCGAGGCGCCGATGTCGCCCGGCGCATGGTTGACGCCGGCAAGCCGCATCATCCGCTCCAGCGCCGTCTCGCCGGCCTCGTGCGCGATCGTCCGTTGCGCGGCCGGGGAGATGACGAGATGCGTTTCGACCTGCGCCGTCCCGGCCAGCCGTTCGACGATGCGCACGGCGACCGGCGCGCCGGAGGCGCCCGTCACCGCCACGACGACCCGCATCGCACTCATGGCCGCTCCCCCGGCCGCTCCCCGAGCCCGAGCTCGCTCCACAGCGCATCGACCCGCTGCGACACCTCCGGCGTCATGGCCAGCACGCGGCCCCATTCCCGGTCCGTCTCCGGGCCGATCTTGCGGGTTGCGTCAAGCCCCATCTTGCCGCCGAGCCCCTCCCGGGGGGAAGCGAAATCGAGGTAGTCGACGGGGGTATCGCCGATGATCGTCACGTCGCGCGAGGCGTCGAAGCGGGTGGACAGCGCCCAGACGACGTCCTCCCACTGGCGGACGTCGATATCCGGATCGACCGTGATGATCAGCTTGGTGTAGGTGAATTGCGGCAGCATCGACCACAGGCCCATCATGATGCGTCGCGCATGGCCGGGGTAGCGTTTGTCGATGGACACCACCATGGCGCGGTAGGAACAGGCCTCCGGCGGCATCCACAGATCGGCGATCTCCGGGAACTGGCGCTTCACCAGCGGCAGGAACAGGTCCAGCATCGCCTCGCCCAGCCGGGACGGCTCGTCGGGTGGCCGTCCGGTATAGGTCGAGAGGTAGACAGGCGTGCGCCGCATGGTGAGCGCCGACAGGCTCATGACCGGAAACCGCTCGACCGCGTTGTAGTAGCCGGTATGGTCGCCGTAGGGGCCTTCCGCCGCCGTTTCGGTGGCCGAGACGGTGCCTTCCAGAACGATTTCCGCGTTGGCGGGCACGGGCAGCGGAACGGTCACGGCGGAAGCGACGCGCGTGCGCGCCTTGCGCAGCAGGCCGGCGAAGGCGAGCTCGCCGATGGTTTCCGGCAGCGGCATGACGGCGGCGAGGATCGTCGCCGGATCGGCGCCGACAGCCACCGCGACCGGCATGTCGAGCCCCCGCCGCTGCCACTGGCGATGGTGGCGCGCGCCGCCGCGATGCGCCAGCCAGCGCACGATCAGCCGGTCCCGCCCCAGCACCTGCATGCGGTAGACGCCGACGTTGATATCGGACGGATCGTCCGGCGAGCGGGTGATCACCAGCGGCCAGGTGACGAGCGGCGCGGGCTCGCCGGGCCAGCACCATTGCACCGGCAGGCTGCCCATGTCGATGTCCGCCCCGCGCAGCACCACCTGCTGGACCGGCGCGCCGCCGACCTGCCGCAGCCGCATGGCGAGTGCGGCGCGCAGCATCGGCATCCGGCCGCAGGCCTCGTCCATGGAGCGCGGCGGGCGCGGGTCGCGCAGATCGGCGAGCATCGCGGCGAGCGCCGCAAGGCTGCTGTATTGCCCGCCGTGGTCGATGCCAAGGCCCCATTCGATCCGCTCCCGCGTGCCGAACAGGTTCGCCAGAAGCGGGATGCGATGCACCTTGCCCGCGGCGTCCACCGGCTTCTCGAACAGCAGCGCCGGCCCGCCGGTTTCCAGAACCCGGCGGTGGATCTCGGTGATCTCGTGCACGAGCGAAACCGGGCGCGCGATCCGCCTGAGCCGGCCGCGCCGTTCGAGCATGCTCATGAACCCCTGCAGGTCAACGGGGCGTGTCGCCGTGGTGTCGTCATGCATCATCCGGGCGATGTGGCCCGGGCAAACGGTCTTGTCTTTGAGCCGGCGCAAACACGCTGACGCGGCCGGGGCGTAGGCTGCTTCGGCGACTCGCAGGACGGCAACGGTCATGATTCTGGTCCCGACCCCTTTCTCCACACTCATGCGATACGTGCCGCTGCCGGCGGTGCGGCGGGCGGCGGCGGTCATGCTGGCGCAGATCGTGCGCCGGCACGAGGGCCTGTTCGCGCGGCTCGGCGAGCACCGCGCGAAGCGCTATGCGTTCCGGCCCACCGATCTGCCATGGGCCTTTCTCGTCGAGCCCGCGCGGCCCGCCGTATCGGTCTGCCGCGGGGCGGAGCATCCCGAGGCCGATGCCGCCGTCGAGGGGCCGTTCTTCATGCTGCTGGCGCTGCTGGAGGGGCGGCAGGATGCGGACGCGCTGTTCTTCTCGCGCGATCTCACCGTCACCGGCGACATGGAAGCGATGCTGGCGCTGCGCAACGCGCTCGACGACAGCGACATCGACCTGCCGGACGACCTCGGCGCCATGGCGGGGCCGTTCGCGCCGCTCGTCAGCCGGGCGGCGAGCGCCGTTCGAAGCCGCGTCCTTGCCGAGGGGAATATTGCCGAGGAGAACACCTCATGGAGCTGATCTGCCCGGCCGGCACGCCCGCTGCGTTCCGGGAAGCGGTCGACGCCGGCGCGGATGCCGTCTATTGCGGGTTCCGCGACGAGACCAACGCCCGCAACTTCCCGGGCCTCAACTTCACGCGCGAGGAGCTGGCGGGCGCCATCGCCCACGCCAGGGGCCATGGCGTCAAGACGCTGGTGGCGCTCAACACCTTCATGCGGGCGGGACACGAGGACATCTGGTATCGCGCCGCGGCGGACGCGGTGGCGGCCGGCGCCGATGCGCTGATCCTCGCGGATTTCGGGTTGATGGCCCATGTCGCGGAAACCTGGCCCGGGCAGCGGATCCATGTCTCGGTCCAGGCCTCCGCCTCGAACGCCGAGGCGGTCAACTTTCTCGTCGACGCCTTCGGTGCGAAACGGGTCGTGCTGCCGCGCACGCTGACCATCGACGACATCGCCCGCCTCGCGCGCCAGATCCGCTGCGAGATCGAGATCTTCGTCTTCGGCGGGCTGTGCGTCATGGCGGAGGGGCGATGCGCGCTGTCGTCCTACGCCACCGGCAAGTCGCCGAACATGAACGGCGTCTGCTCGCCCCCGAGCCACGTGCAGTACCGCCGCGACGGCGACGAACTGGTGTCGGTGCTCGGCGACTACACGATCAACCGGTTCCCGGCCGGCGAGGCGGCCGGGTATCCGACCCTGTGCAAGGGCCGCTTCAACGTCGGCGACAAGGACGGCTACGCCTTCGAGGACCCGGTGTCCCTCGACGTCATGGACCAGATCGACAGGCTGCGCGACGCCGGCGTGAGCGCGCTGAAGATCGAGGGCCGCCAGCGCGGCAAGGCCTATGTGGCCGAGGTCGTTTCCACCCTGCGCCGCGCGCTCGACGCCTCCGCCGAGGAGCGCGGGCGGATACTCGCCCGGCTGCGCCTCCTGAGCGAAGGCAACCGCACCACCGCCGGCGCCTACGAAAAACGCTGGAGGTGAGACCTTGACGACCCCGCAGCCGACATTGACGCTCGGTCCCGTCCTCTATCTGTGGGAAGGCGGCAAGTGGCGCGACTTCTATTGCCGCATCGCCGATGAAGCGCCGGTGGGCCACGTGTTCATCGGCGAGACGGTCTGCTCCAAGCGGCTGCATTTTTTCGAGCCGTATCTCGCCGAGGTCATCGGGCGGCTGGAGCGGGCCGGCAAGCGGGTGGTGCTGTCCACGCTGGCGCTGGTGACGGCGGAAAGGGAAAGCCGCTACGTGCGCGCCATGATCGATGACGCCTCCCACCCCGTGGAGGCGAACGATCTCGCGGCGCTCGGCATGCTGCACGGCAGGCCGCATGTCGTCGGCCCGATGGTGAACGTCTACAACGCCGCCACGGCGCGCCTGCTGGCCGGGCGGGGGGCGGACGTCATCTGCCTGCCGCCGGAACTGCCGGCCGTCGCCGTGCACCGGATCGTCGCGGATACGCCGGGGATCGATTTCGAGATCTTCGCCTTCGGCCGCGTGCCGCTGGCGATTTCCGCGCGCTGCGCTCATGCCCGCTCGAAGGGGAACATCAAGGACAATTGCCGCTTCGTCTGCGGCGAGGACCCCGATGGTCTGCCGGTGCGGACACTCGATGGGCAGCCGTTCCTGGCGCTCAACGGCGTGCAGACGGTCTCGCACACCTGCCAGTCGCTGCTGGAGGATCTGCGCGATCTGGCGGCGGCGGGCCTGTCGCGCTTCCGGCTGTCGCCCCAGGACTGCGACATGGCGGCGGTCGCGCGCATCTACGACGATGTCCTGACAGGCCGATGCGACGGGGAGGAGGGTATCGCCCGCCTGCGCAAGGTCTATCCGGCGGTACCGCTGTCGAACGGCTTTCACCACGGCCGGGAAGGGGCGGCCTGGGTGGCGCGCGCCCGCAACGCCGCGCACGCCGCAATCCACGAGATGCCCGGCCTGCCGGCCGGAGCGCCCGCCGGTCAAATGGAATGATCCGGTGGTAAAGAACTCGACCGATATCGACGATGGTCAGAACATGAGCCGAGCCCGTAAAGTCGGATCGTGCTCTGGCGGGCTTCGTTTCCGTTCTCTCCCGCATCGGGAACGATGGCGCGCATAAGCCGGATATTCTTGACTTTGGTCAGGGATATCATTGGCAATGCTTGGCACATTCGAACGACGGACGATCGAACGGAAGCGGATCTGCCGCTCCATATAAATAAGATATCTGCTTACGCGTCCGATGTCGCCGGAAAGCGCGCTCAACCGGGGAAAGCCATGCTTGGTGCCACTCTCTCGCGCTGGACCATGTCCTACTTCGCCGCAGCGCTTGCCGCGCTGCTTCTCGGCGAAGGCCTCATGGCCGCCGGATTCGGCTTTCCCGCGGCGGCGATCCGGGCGCCGGAGACGCTCGTTCTCGTGCACGTCACCGTCGTCGGCTGGCTCAGCCTGCTGATGTGCGGCGCGCTGCTCCAGTTCGTCCCGGTTCTCGTCGCGCGCCCGCTCCACAGCGACAGGCTGGCGCTCCCGGCGCTGGTGCTTCTGCTCGCCGGTCTCGGCATGCTGCTCGCCGGCTTTCTGCAGCTGGCGGGAAGCCTCGCGTCCGTTCCGTCCCTTCTCCCCTATGCCGCGACGTCGCTTGCGGCCGGTTTCGCCCTCGTGCTCTACAATCTCGGCCGCACGCTGTGGCGGGCGAGGCCGCTGCCGCTGCCCGCGCGTTTCGTCGCGGTGGCGCTGCTGTCCCTTGGGGTGACGGTTGCGTTCGGCTCGCTGTTCGGCGCCGCCTTCGCCATGCCGATCGCCTCCGAAACGCTCCTCGCCATCGCCGGCAACGGGTTGGCGCTGCACGTCGCGGCCGGGATCGGCGGCTGGCTGACATTCGCGGCGATGGGCGTCAGCTACCGGCTGCTGGCGATGTTCATGCTCGCGCCGGAACCGGAGGGCGCCCGGCCGCGCGCCGTCTTCCGGCTCGGCACGGCGGCGCTGGCCGTCACGGCGGGCGGCGGGGTCGCTGCCGTGCTCCTCGACCTTCCTCTCGCGCCGGTGCTGATGTTCGGCGCCGTGCTGGGCGTCATTGCGCTGGCGCTCTACGGCGCCGACATGGTCGGCATCTATCGCGCCCGCAAGCGCCGCGTCATCGAGCTGAACAGCAGGATGGCGTCCATCGCCCTGATCTCCCTCGCGGCGTCGGTCGTGCTGGCGCTGGTCCTCGCCGTTCTTGGCCGCTTCGTGGAGCAGATCGGCGCGGTGGCCTTTCTCTTCGTGTTCGGGTGGCTCACGGGTCTGGGGCTTTCCAAGCTTTACAAGATCGTGGCGTTCGTCACCTGGCTCGAGTGCTACGGCCCCGTGCTCGGCAAGACGCCGACCCCCCGGGTGCAGGATCTCGTCGTCGAGCCGCGCGCGCGCAAATGGTTCCTCCTCTACTATCTTGCGACGTGGGGCGCGACGCTGGCGCTGCTGGGCGCGCACGGCGCCGCCTTCAGGATCGCCGCCGGCGTCATGATGGCCGCCACGATCGGGATTGCCGCGCAACTCCTGCGGGCGCGTCTGCTGTCGGACGTCGCCGCTGAAAAGCGCATGCTGGACGGCGTGCGCCGCCCTTACCTGCTCATCGCCTGTCCGCATCTGAGAGGCTGCCAGTGACCATGACACAGACACTCGTCGATCTCGACGTCCGCCCGATCCTTCGCGCCGGCGAGGATCCCTTCGCGCAGATCATGGAAGCCATCGAGTCGCTGGCGCCCGATCAGGGCCTGCGCCTTTACGCTCCCTTCAAGCCCGTGCCCCTGTTCCACGTTCTCGGCGTCCGGGGGTTCAGCCACGAGGCTAGGGAGCTCGCGGGCGGCGACTGGGAGGTGCTGTTCCGTCCCACGGGAGAGGCGCGTGAGGCAGGGCAGCGCGTGCCGACT
This sequence comes from Pseudochelatococcus sp. B33, assembly GCF_053570585.1. Lineage (NCBI taxonomy): Bacteria > Pseudomonadati > Pseudomonadota > Alphaproteobacteria > Hyphomicrobiales > Chelatococcaceae > Pseudochelatococcus > Pseudochelatococcus sp. B33. Next base: position 186,262 of record NZ_JBSEFH010000004.1, read on the forward strand.
GCGGCCGGGGAGGCGGACTGGCCGGAACCCGTGCAGTATCTCGACAACCGCGATCTCGACCCGCCCGAGCCGATGGTGCGCATTCTCGCCGCTCTCGAAACGCTCGCGCCCGGCCAGGTGCTGGCGTCGTTGCTCGTCCGGGAGCCCCTGTTCCTCTTTCCCGAACTGGCGAAGCGCGGCCATGCATGGCGCGGGGGCTTCTCGCCCGATCGCGGCACCTACGAGATCCGCGTGCGCGTCGCAGGCGCACGCGACAACGCGGCGGCCGCGACGGCCAATCCGCTCGCCGCGAGAGTGAGGGAAGCGCTGCGGGGCGTGATCGATCCCGAACTCGGCTATAATATCGTGGATCTCGGGCTCGTCTACGACATCGCGGTCGGTAACGATGACGCCGTGTCGATCACCATGACGACCACGACGGCGGGTTGCCCGGCCACGGGTTATCTGGTCGACGGCGCACGCGCCTGCGCCGCCGCCGTCGACGGGGTCGGCGGGGTGGAGGTTCGTCTCACCTACGAACCGACATGGTCGTATGCGTTGATGAGCGATGATGCCAAAGCCAGTTTCGGGATCGGGGCCGCCAACGACGAGTGACGATCAACCGGCGGCTTCTCCGTCGCCTCCCCGGTGCGCGAATACTTCCTTTGCCGCGAACAGGCCGTTCAGCGCCGCCGGAAAGCCCGCATAGACCGCCATCTGCATGATGATTTCGGTGATCTCCTGGCGCGAAAGCCCGACATTCAGGCCGGCTTCGATATGCACCTTCAGTTGCGGAGCGGCATTGCCCATCGCCGTCAGGGCTGCGATGGTGGCGATCTCCCGCGCGCGCAGGTCGAGGCCGGGGCGGCTGTAGATGTCGCCGAAGGGAAACTCGATCAGATAGGTCGCGAAGTCCGGGGCGATGTCCGCGAGCGCGGCGACGACATTCCCGCCGGCCTCGCCGTCGATGTCAGCGAGCGCGCGCCGCCCGCGTTCGAGCCGGCTTTCGCCGGCGCTCTGGTGGAGTTGCGTCATATTCCTTCATCCTCTTGTCCGGGCCGGCATAGCCGGCGATCTTGGTATCGAGGACGAGAAGGCAGGCTTGCAGCTCGGCGATGCGGACGCGCACGCGCTCCCGGTGCTGCTCCAGCAGCGCGCGGCGCTCCGCCTCCGTACCGGCGCCGCGCTCCCGCAAGGCCGCATAGTGCAGCATCTCCCGGATCGGCATCCCGGCTGTCTTCAGGCGGCCGAGGAACTCGATCCAGATCAGGATCGACGCGTCGTAATCACGCTGGCTCGACCGGTCCCGATCGGCGTAGGGAAGCAGCCCGATCCGTTCATAGTAGCGGATGGTGTGGGCCGACAATCCCGAACGCTTCGCCAGTTCGCCGATCTTCATGAGCACCCTTCTTCGTCACGACGCATGGGAAGTTACGGGTTAGAGCGCACTCCAAGTCAAGACCGTCTGGTCGTGGCCATCTTTTCGAGGCGGGCACCGGGGATCCAGGACGCAGGCTTGAAACCGACCCGGCCGTCATCATAGAGATGAAAGAGTGGACGTACCGTTCGGCGGCGGGCATTCCGGCATCCGGAGTCCCGGCTGCGTTGCGGATGGATATGCGGAGAAGCGCCTTGCGATCTTTTTTCAGACCGACGTTTGCAATCAGCGTGTTTCTGGCCGTTACGGCCGCACCGGCCGCGGCTGACGACCTCTACGATCAATGCCTGGAAAAGTCTGACGGGACCAACACGGCGTGGGCGCAGTGCGGCGGAGAGTGGATCGCGCGCGAAGACGCGAAGCTGAACAAGACATGGCATCAGGTCTACGGCCAAACCGATGGCCAGACGAAGAGCGATCTCCTGGCGGAGCAGCGCCTCTGGAACACCTACAAGGAATCCTCCTGTAACTTCTACGCCAATGGCGACTGGGGAAGGGAGGGGGCAGGTGCTGAACTTCGCCGAATGCCGCGCGGAGGTGATCGCCGCGCGGACCGCCGAGTTGCAGGAATACGGCCGGTTCTTTTCACCGAAATGAGACGCGCGCGATTCCGCTTTGTCGTTTTTCATGCATAGAGATCGGCCCGCGTGGGCGGCAGGCCGGAGGGGCCGCGGGTTCGCTTCGAGGCCAATGTCTGGAAGATACCGATGGTGCCGCGCTCGAAGCCGAGCGATACGCCGGCGAGATAGAGAAGCCACAGCCGCGTCTTCGCCTCGCCCACCTCCGCGACCGCCGCCTCGCGGCTGGCGGCGAGCCGTTCGCACCACAGCCGCGTCGTGCGCGCATAGTGCTCGCGCCACGCCTCCACGTCGTGCACCTCGAAGCCGTGCCGCTCGATGCTGGTGGCGGTGCCGCCGATGTGGTCGAGCTCCGCACCCGGGAAGATGTAATTGATGATCGCCGCGTATTCCGGCCGCTTGCGCCGGAAGGCGCGCTGCGATTTCTTGGCCGGGCGGGTGATGGCGTGGTTGAGCAGCAGGCCGCGCGGACGCAGCAGCGCATGCAGCTTGGCGAAATAGGCCGCGTGATTGTCGAGCCCGACATGCTCGAACATGCCGATGGAGGCGATCTTGTCGAACGTGCCGTCGAGCTCGCGATAGTCCTTCAGCTCCACCGTCACGCGGTCGCCGAGGCCGAGACGCTCGATCTTCTCGCGCGTGTGGTCGAACTGCGCCTGGGACAGCGTCACGCCGTGCGACCGGACGCCGTAATGGCGCGCCGCGTGGCAGATCAGCCCGCCCCAGCCGCTGCCGATGTCGAGGAAGCGCTCGCCGGGCTGAAGGCGCAGCTTGCGGCAGATCATGTGGAGCTTGGCCTGCTGCGCCTCCTCGATGCCCGTTTCCCAGGTGGGGAAATAGGCGCAGGAATACTGCATCTCGGGATCGAGAAAGAGCCGGTAGAAGGCGTTGGACACATCGTAGTGGAACTGCACCAGCGCCTTGTTGTCGCGCCCTTGCGCGTCCTTCTCCGTCTGCTCGCCGGCGTAGGCCAGGGTCGTCTTCGCACCCGCCTTCCCGCCCGCCGGCCGGCCCGACCCGAGCAGGAACGGCAGCAGGGACCGCAGGACGAGCCCCTTGTCGAGCTCTCTCCACAGCCGCTTGCCGGCCGCGCCGCGCCGGGCGGCGAGATCGAGCAGCGTGCCGCCTTCGATGTCGATATCGCCCGCTCCCAGCAGATTGACGAGCGTCGTCAGGCGTGGCGAGCGCACCAGCCGGGTGATCGCCTCCGGCGAGCGGATGACCACGGCGACGTCGCCCGCAGTCCCGGCGCTAAGCGGCACGTATTCACCGTTCCACAGGCGGACGGTGAGATCGATCTGAGTCGTCTCCCCGGCCGACTTCTCCGCCAGCTTCTCCGCCAGCTTCTCCGCCACGTGGGCGAGCAAGCGCCGGATTGCCGCAAGCCGTTTGTCTGCCTCGCCGAACATTGGTGCCTCCCGGATCGAAATGCCAGAACACGCCGTTCTTAAGTGTTGCGCACGTCTTTGTCATGCCGCTTCCATGCGGGCGGCGTAGACTCGATTTTTCCTGGGGATTTCCGACCGTCGGCAGCGTTCGGCTGCCGGTTCAGCACATGCGCCTCAGCATGGCGATGAACAGGTCGCGCTCGATGGGGCTCAGCGGCGCGAGCGTTTCCTCGCTGATTTCGAAGGCTTTTCCGGTCGCGCGCGCATAGACTTCCTCGCCCTGTTCGGTCAGCAGGATGAGCAGCCGGCGACCGTCTTCCGGCGAGGGCTGGGTGCGGGCGAGGCCGCGCCGCACCAGGCGGTCGACGACGCCCTTGACGGTGGCCGCGTCCATGGCGGTGAGGCGCCCCAGCAGATTCTGTGAACAGGGGCCGATCTCGGCCAGCTTGGCGACCACCGCCCACTGAGTCGTCGTCAGGTCGTCCGTCATACGGCTCGCGAAGATGGCGCCGTGCCGCTGCGCCACCTGACGCAAGATGAAGCCGACCTGATCGTCGAGGATATAGGGCGGCCTCTCCTTTTTACTCCGTCGGCGGGGGCGTCCGGCCGATAGCGGATCCTGCATTGCGGATACCCGTCCTGTGCTGCTGCGCGTTTTGGCGTCCTGCGGGGAGGGAGGCCAGCGCTTTCCGCCCCGCCCGTCCGTTTCTTCCTTCGCGCGTCACGGCGTTACCTTGCCGCGCAGGTATTTATAGTCAAAAGAAATCCGGCGATAAAGATACCGGAGATGTGAAACGCCGTGTCTGCCGCCACGGCGGGAGCCGCGCTGGTTGGTCGCTAGACCGCCAGATAGGCGTTGCGGATCTCGGGTTGCGCCTCCAGTTCGGCGAGCGTGCCCGAAAAGCGGATGCGGCCCTTCTCGATGATGTAGACGCGGTTCGAGATCAGCCGGGCGAAATGCAGGTTCTGCTCCGAGATGAGGATGCCCAGGCCCTGCTTCTTCATCGTCAGGATGGCGTCGGCCATCTGCTCGACGATCTTGGGGGCAAGCCCTTCCGAAGGCTCGTCGAGCAGCACCAGAGAGGGGTTGCCCATCAGGGCGCGGCCGATGGTGAGCATCTGCTGCTCGCCGCCGCTCATCTCGCCGCCGGGACGCTTGCGCATCTCGCCGAGGTTGGGGAACAGCGTGTAGATCTGCTCGGGGTCCCAGGTCGCCACGCCCTCGCGCGGCGGCTGGCGGCCCACCTCGAAGTTCTCCTCCACGGTGAGCTCGGTAAAGATGCGCCGGTCCTCGGGCACGTAGCCGACCCCGCGGCGGGCGATCTCGTAGGTGGGCAGGTGCGAGACGTCCTCCCCCTCGAAAACCACCTTGCCCGTGCGGTCGGGCACGAGGCCGATGATCGACCGGAACGTCGTGCTCTTGCCCGCGCCGTTGCGCCCCAGCAGGGCCACGACCTCGCCGGCGTCCACCGCAAGCGCGACATCGAAGAGGATATGCGCGGGACCGTAATGCGTGTTGAGGTTGGAGACCTCGAGCTTCATGCCGGCTCTCCCTCGCGGTGGCGGGCGTCGTAGAGGAGGCCCTCGCCCAGATAGACGGCCTGCACGTGCGGATCGCGGCGCACCTCCTGCGGCGTGCCGTGGGCGATGAACTGCCCCCGGTTGAGCACCATGACGCTGTCGGCGTGCTCGAACACCACATCCATGTCGTGCTCGGTGAACAGCACGCCGATGTTTTTCTCGCGGGCGATGGCGGCTGTCAGGCGCATCAGCTCGACACGCTCCTTCGGCGCCATGCCCGCCGTGGGTTCGTCCATCAGCAGCAGGCGGGGCGCGTTGGCGAGCGCGATCGCGAGCTCCAGACGCTTGAGATCGCCATAGGCGAGCTCGCCGCAGGGCCTGTCCGCCTGGTCGAGCAGGTCGACGAGCGACAGCAGCGCGTCGGCCTCCCCGCGATGGATGTCGCCGGCGAAGCCGAGAAAGCTGAAGGCGCGGTTGTGGAAGGACAGCAGCGCGACCTGCACGTTCTCGCGCACCTTCATCGACGCGAAGGTGGCGGTGATCTGGAAGGTGCGTCCCACCCCGCGCCGCCAGATGGCGGCGGGGCGAAGCCCGACGATGCTGACGCCATCCAGCAGGACGGCGCCGGAATCGGGCCGGATCTGGCCGTTCAGCATGTTGAAGCAGGTGCTCTTGCCCGCGCCGTTGGGGCCGATCAGGGCGAGGATCCGTCCCGCCTCGAGTTCGAACGACACCCCGCGCACGGCGTGAACGCCGCCATAGGATTTGGTCAGTCCCTCGACTTTCAGCAACGGATTCATCGTGCCGCCTCCGCCTTGGGCGTTACGGCCGTCGGGTTGCGGGCCGCCCGCCTGTGCAGGAGAGCGGGCAGATGGCGATGGCGCAGGTCCTCGATGGTGCCGACGATGCCGCGCGGGAAGAGCAGCACGATGGCGACGATCACGCCGCCCAGCACCAGCTTGGAAAGCTCCGTCTGGCTCATCAGCCATATCGCCAGCGCCTTGTAGACGACCGCGCCGACGACCGCGCCCGATACGGTCTCCACGCCGCCGAGCAGCACCATCACGAGGCCGTCGATGGAAACCGGGATGCCGAGCAGGTCGGGAAACACGGAGCCCTTGAGAAAGGCATAGAGCGCGCCAGCGAGGCCGGCGAAGGTGCCGGCGATCACGAACGCGAGCCATTGCAGGTGCACGCGTTTCAGCCCGATCGCCTCGGCCCGGAGCGCGCTGTCGCGCGCTGCCCGCAGGGCATAGCCGAAGGGCGAGAACACCAGCGTTCTCAGCGCCGCAATGCCCGCGACCGCGATGCCGAGCGCGAGCCAGTAGAAGCCCGCGGCGCTTGACGCCCAGGCCGCCGGCCATACGCCGAGCATGCCGTTGTCGCCGCCCGTGACCTCGATCCACTGGAAGGCGATCGACCAGGTGATCTGCGCGAAGGCGAGCGTCAGCATGGCGAAATAGACGCCGGAGAGGCGCACGCTGAACCAGCCGAACAGCACCGCGCCGGCAAGGCCGAGGAGCGGGCCGACGAGCAGGGCCACTTCCATGGGCATGCCGGCGAGCACGGTAAGGAAGGCCGCGCCGTAGGCTCCCAGCCCGAAATAGGCGGCATGACCGAAGGAATCGAGGCCGCCCACCGTCATGATGAAGTGGAGGCTCGCCGCGAACAGCGCGAAGATGAAAATCTCGGCGCCGACCGTCAGGCCATAGTTGCCGATGACGAGGGGGAGGGCGGCGACCAGCAGGATGAACGCTGCGATGACGGCGCGCTCAAGGGGCGAGAAGGGCTGCCACGGGCGCACGGAGATGCCGGCCGCCGGCCGCGCCGGCCTCGTCGGCTTGCCGAACAGGCCCCATGGACGCAGCACGAGGACCACCGCCATGACCAGGAACACCAGCACGAGGGAGATCTTCGGCATGAGCAGGATGCCGAAGGCGTTCAGCTCCGAGACCAGGATGGCGGCCAGGAACGCCCCCGTGACGCTGCCGAGGCCGCCGATCACCACGACGACGAAGACCTCGACGAGGATCGACAGGTCCATGCCGTGGGTGACGGTGGTGCGCGGAAGCTGCAGCGCGCCGCCGAGCGCGGCCAGAAAGACGCCGAGCGCGAACACGCTGGTGAACAGCCACTTCTGGTTCACGCCGAGCGCCGCCACCATGTCCCGGTCCTGGGTCGCGGCGCGCACGAGCACGCCCCAGCGCGTGCGGTGGAACAGCAGCCACAGCAGCCCGAGCACGACGGGCCCCAGCGCCATGAGGAGGAAATCGTAGGCCGGCACCATGCGGCCGAAGACCTCGACGGCGCCCCTGAAGCCGGGCGCGCGAGGCCCCATCAGGTCGTCCGGCCCCCAGATCAGCACGACGAGGTCCTGCACCATCAGCGTCACGCCGAAGGTGGCGAGCAGCTGGAACAGCTCCGGCACCTGATAGATGCGGCGCAGCAGGACCATCTCCATCAGCGCGCCGAGGGCCGCGACGATGAGCGAGGCGAGCAGGATGGAGCCCCAGAAACCGAACGCGCCGCTGAAACGGTCGGTCAGCGTGAAGGCCACATACGCGCCGAGCATGTAGAAAGCGCCATGCGCGAAATTCGTGATGCGCGTCACACCGAAGATGATCGATAGCCCCGACGCGACGAGGAATAGTGATGCGGCGCTGGCAAGGCCGCTAAGGGCTTGAACCAGAAAGAAATCCACAGTTCGACCTTTCTCTGGGCGCGGTTCTCGGATCGATGCGGTCGTCGCGAGTGACACCGTTCACAGGCATGCCTGCGCACTTGCACAACGGAATGGCCCGTTTTCGCCGGCCAGCTTCCAGGCGCCGGCCGGCGTCCGGTATCAGTTCTGCGGGCGAAGCTTGGCGGCTTCTTCCTCTGGGGGCAGATAATCCTCCCCCTTGCGGAAGGCGAAGTCCACCATCACCCCCTTGCCGTCCACCACGGCGGTCCTGCCGATATAGGCGCCGAGGGTGCTCTGGTGGTCGCCGGCCCGGTAGACGATGGGACCGAAGGGCGTGTCCACTTCCAGATTCTTCGCCGCCTCCACCAGCGCTTCGGTGCTGGTATCCTCGGCGCGGTCGAGCAGCGCCGCGGCGCTCTTGATCGTCGAGTATCCCACGATCGAGCCGAGGCGGGGATAGTCGTTGTGCAGATTCTGGTAGGCTTCGAGGAACGCCTGGTGCTCGGGCGTGTCGATGCCGTACCAGGGATAGCCGGTCACGATCCAGCCCTCCGGCGTCTCGTCCTTCAGCGGATCGAGATATTCCGGTTCGCCGGTCAGGTAGCTGACCACGGCGCGGTCCTTGAAGACGCCGCGCGTATTGCCCTCGCGCACGAACTTGACGAGGTCGGCGGCGAAGGTCGCGTTCAGGATGGCGTCGGGCTTCGCCGCGTCGATGGCCTGCAGGACCGGCCCGGCGTCGATCTTGCCGAGCGGCGGCCATTGCTCGGCGACAAACTCCACGTCCGGGCGAAGCTTCGTCAGCAGCTCCTTGAACACGGCGACGAAGGACTGGCCGTATTCGTAGTTGGGCGCGACGCTCGCCCAGCGCTTGGCCGGCAGCTTGGCCGCCTCCTCGGCCAGCATCGCCGCCTGCATGTAGTTCGACGGCCGCAGGCGGAAGGTGTAGTCGTTGCCCTTCGACCAGACGAGCGCGTCCGACAACGGCTCCGCCGCGAGGTAGAGCACCTTCTTCTGCTTGGCGAAATCGGCCAGGGCAAGGCCCACGTTGGACAGGAAGCCGCCGGCAAGCAGAACGACGTTGTCGCGGGAGACCAGTTCGTTGGCCGCCGTCAGCGCGTCAGCCGGCCTGCCGGCGTCGTCCTTGTGGATGACGACGAGCTTGCTGCCCTTGATGCCGCCGGCGTCGTTGATCTCTTTCAGGGCAAGTGCGACGCCCTTGCGATAGGGCTCGGTGAAGCCGGGCAGGGCGGAATAGCTGTTGATCTCGCCGATCTTGATCTCGCCCTGCTGCGCGCGGGCCATCCCGGCGGTGACCAGCGAGGCGGCCAGCGCGAGGCCGATTGTCTTCAAACCCAATGCTTTCAAGTCAGAAATCGTGACCACCTTTATCCCCTCCAATCATGAAGCATGTTGTTTCGACATCAAGTCGTGCGCGATGTCCGGCGCCCTTCGTATCATTGTATATGTAACTTGGCCTCCTTGTCGTGACCGAGAGCGGCAAAAGCCCGGCGGCTCAACGCCGCGCCATCGCGTCCTGGCCACTTTGTTCTAGCGCGGCGAACAGACAATCCGGATCGGTGTCGCCGCGATATCTCTTTGTTCACGCATCAAAATCTAGCCAAAAAACGGTCCCCATTTTTTGGCTTGATGCTTTAGCGCAAGCCGTCCTCCCCCTTGATCTCGTCGACCGTCAGCCCGCCCACGCGCGGCAGGGGGCGGCCGGAATCCGTCACCGCGACGGCGACGACGATCTCGTCCGCGCGCGGCGCATCGTTGATGCTCACCTGCATGCCGTCGAAATGGCTGCGGACATAGGCGGCGTCCTTGTGGCCGAGCGGGATGTCGAGTTCCGCTCCCGGGCCGCCCCGACGCTTGGACGAGGGGATGAGCGCCGCGCCCTTGCCCAGCACCCGGCGCACCGGCGTGCCCATTTTCGGATGCAGGATCGCTGCGGCGTGTTCCAGCTCGCCGTTTTCGCCCACGAGCGCCGCCTTGCCGTAGCTCTGCGCCTCGGCGCCGTCGATGGCGAGCGCCGCGACCGCGCGCCCGGCGAGAAGGCCGCCGAGTTCCTCGCCGATCGCGACGAGTTCGGCAAGGTCCTCGACATACCGCCCCGCAAAGGGATTGCGGATCACGGCGAGCGCGGCGGCGCGGCGCGTGGGCGGAGAGATGGGCCGGCCCAGCTCGGCATGGGTTTCCTCGACCACCGTCACGATCTTGCGCACGATCTTGCTGATGTCTGCGTGCCCGGCGGGTGCGGGTGTATCGGGCGTGCTCATCTCAGTCCGTCCTCTCCCTCGATGTCCTGTGCGGCGAGGCCGCCGGCGCGGTTGTGGATGCGCGGGCCGATGGTCATCACCAGCGCCAGCACCAGTTCGCTGGCGCGCGGCGCATCGGGCACCCCGATCTCGATCGCGTCGAAATGGCTACGCACGTAGGAGGCGTTGATGTGGGTGACCGGCACATCGAGCCGGGTACCCGGCCCGCCCACCTTCTTCGTGGACGGCACGATGGCGCGCGCGTCGCCCAGCACCTCGCGCATGGCATAGCCGCCGGGCGCGTGCCACAGCGCGCCGTGTTCCAGCTCGCCCGCCGCGCCGACGATGACGCCCTTGCCATAGCCGTCGATCGCGCCGGCATTGCCGCCGAGCGCGGCCACGAGGTCCCGTGCCAGGGCCTCGCCCAGCGGCCGCAGATCCTCCATGAAACCCGTGATCTCTTCGACGTAGCGGCCGGCATAGGGGTTCTCGATCACCGCGATGGCGGCGGCGCGCCGGCGCGGGACTGCGGCCACGGGGCCGCCTTCGTGGAATATCTCTTCCGTAACGATGAGACGCTTGCGGATTTGGACCTCAGGCATACGCGCATCCTCCTGGCAGGGGGTTGACTGGCGAAAGCGATGGCGGGAGCCGGCCGGGGTGGAAGCCCGGCTGTGGTGCATCTCCCGGTCCGGTGGCGACGCTGCGTCCCTGAAGATGCAGCGTCGCCGCGACGATGAGGCCCTGCGCGACGAGCGCCTTGGCGCACAGAAGCCCCCGCCGCAGCGCGCCGTCGCGGTCGGCGGGCGGCAGGTCGGGCACGGCGACGGTGACGGGAATGTCGCCCAGATCGTTGTCGGGCTGCAACTCCCGGGCGGCCGTCCGGCGGATTCCGGGATGGCCCGGCAGGTCGACCCGGTTGGCGATGACGGTCGCGGCCGCGTCCGCGGCGGCGGCGGAGGCCGCAAGCACGGTGACCGCGTCCGCGATGCCGCGCGAGAAGCTGCGGCCGCGCCAGCCACTCGTCGCGACGCCTCTCGCCGGGGAAGCGCCGTCGAGCGTCGCCGTGCCGATCACGCGGGGCCTGTCCGGGCGATCCACCAGGCCGATGGTGAACGTTTGCTCCGGCGCGAGGAAAAGGGCGATGTCGCCGCCGTTGTTGACATAGGCGCGCGTCAGCCCGTCCTGACGCTCGGCGGCGTCGCGCATGGCTGCGAGCACCTCCTCGGCGACGGCGCCGGCCACGGCAGCCATGGGCGTGATGAAGCCCGCATGGGGCTCGACGGCCGCTACCGCGTTCCACATCCGGCGCGCCACGCGTCCCTGCAACGGGCACCCGTCGCCGGGAAGGACCGGCCGGCGCAGCAGGGGCAGCTCCCCGCACAGGTCCGCGAGCAGGCCGTCGAAGCGCCGCATCGCGGCCTCGTAGGCGCGGGCAACCGCCGCCGCGCTGCCGCAGGCCTCGATGACGAGGTCGATCGGTCCCTCGTTCAGATGCAGCCTGCGGCCGTCCGCAAGCATGGCCGCCTGCGGGCCGGAGGGAGGGCGGAGCGCGGGAGGGACGGGCATGGCGGCACGGTCCGGCATGGCCGCCTCACCCGAATGCGCGTCGGGTGACGTTCTGCGACAGCGGCCACGGGTTGTCCGCCCGCGGCGCGATCTCGCGCCGGCCGTCGCCGCCCTGCGGAATGGACGAGACGGGGCGCACGTGGTCCATATGCCCGCCGAGCGCCTCGTAGTCCGCCAGCCGCATGGTGAACTCGATCGGCGCGACCAGCGCCGGCGTCGGCACATAGCCGAAGGCGTTCTCCGGCATGCGCGTGACATCCACCATGAAGGTGATGCCGCCGCCCGGCCACACATAGACCGGCGCGCCGCCGCAGCTCACATAGGTCAGCGCATCCTTGACGGAGCGCGTCAGCCGCACCGGGTTTTCCGTCACGCCCGCGCGCAGCGAGCCGCCGGCGCCGGCCATGAACAGCACCGACGTCAGCGCCGGTTCGCAGTTCTCGCGGATGCGGTCGACCGATTGCAGCAAGTCGGCCGGCATGCCTTTTTCCACCGGCGCGAGTTCCTCGTCGAGCTCGTAGTAGCCGGCATGCTCGCCCGTGGTGGAGACGAGCAGCAGGCGCAGGCCGGGCCAGGCGTGCTTGGGGTCGAACGGCCCCAGGATCGACAGCGGATCGGAGATGTTCGTGCCGCCCCAGCCGGAGCCCGGCTCCGCCACCTGAAAGTAGCGGCCCGGCGTCGAGCGGCGTCCCTTGATCCTGATGCCGCTGTCGCGCACGCTGAGAAGCTTGCCCGCCTGATGCTCGGACAGGACGCCGGTGATGTGATCGTCGACGACGACCACCTCGTCGGCCTTGCCGAACCATTGCCGGGCGAACATGCCGATGGTGGCCGATCCGCAGCCCACGCGCATGCGCTCTTCCGGTACGTCGTCGATGATCGGCGCCTTGCCGGCCTGCGCGACGATGCTGGCGCCGCCGTCGACGGCCAGTTCCACCGCCTTGCCGTTACACAGGTCGAGCAGGGCCTCGCAGGTGACGCGGCCCTCCTTCTTCGAGCCGCCGGTGAGATGATGGACACCGCCGAGCGACAGCATCTGCGAACCGTATTCGCTGGTCGTCACATGGCCGATGGCCTCGCCGCCGGCGCGCACCACCGATTGCTCGGGGCCGATGAAGCGATCCGTGTCGATCTTGAGCTTGACGCCGCAGTAGCTGAAGATGCCCTCGGTCACGACGGTGACCATGTCGACGCCGTCCACCTGCGACGACACGATGAACGGGGCGGGCTTGTAGTCGGGATAGGTGGTGCCGGACCCCACGGCGGTGACGAACTTCGCCGCATCGCTGACGATCCGTCCGTCCCAGTCGCCGTCCTGGTTGAACGGCACCACGACGCCGCCCTGCGTGAGGGCGCGGTCGAGGATGACATGCGGATCGACCCGCACCAGTTCTCCCGCCTCGTTGGCATAGCGGTCGCAGGCACCCGTCATGCCGGGCTTGATGTAGCACATGACCGGACAGGCATCGCAGCGGATCTTGTCGTCCGCCGCCGGGGCGGCCGCCCGGGTGGGTGGAAGGTCTACCATTTTCCCGCTCCATGGCACGGCAGGTTCGTTCCCGCCTGTCGGATTGTCGCTCGTCGGCGGCGACAGTTTGTACGTACACTAATGAAATGGTGAGGCGGATCGGATGTCAAGCGCAAGAATGAGGCGGGGAGCGGAAAACATCGGCACGATCAAAAAATATGATCTATATCAATGTGTTGTTTGCATATCGGGAGGGTCCTCCCGTGTCCCGGGGCGGATCCCGGGTGCCGAATTGTGCAGTTCGGCGCTTGACGGAATTTCATTAGTGTAGAAACAATCAAGAAAACAGAGGGGTCGCGGCCACGGGCCGCCGGCCGGATAGCGGGTCATGAAGCGAACAATCGGCGGGCTTGCCATGCCGTTGCGGCGTCTTGGCGCCTTGCCGACGGCGGATCGTCCGCGAGGTCGGACATCGAGGAGGCGCGGACATGGGTGTGGAGCGTGCACGGCGGGCGTCGACGGCCGTTTCACACGCCGCGGCTCGGCGATGAATGGCTTGGCGATGAACGGTCCGATCCGGCTGACGGTGAACGGTGTCCCGCACGCATTCGCATTGCCGGCCCGCACGCCGCTCATCTTCGTGCTGCGCAACGACCTGTCGCTGAACGGCCCCAAGTTCGGCTGCGGGCTCGGGGAATGCGGGGCCTGCACGGTGCTGGTCGACGGCAAGACCTGCCGCTCCTGCGTCACGACGCTCGGCACCGTGGCCGGCCGTCACGTGACGACGCTGGAAGGGCTCGGCGGCATCGACGCGCCGCATCCTGTGCAGGCGGCCTTCGTCGCCGATCAGGCGGCGCAGTGCGGCTATTGCCTCAACGGCATGATCATGACCGCGGCGGCTTTCCTCGCCCGCAATCCGGACCCGACGGAGGACGAAGTGCGCGCGGCGCTGCGCTACAACCTGTGCCGCTGCGGCACGCATGTCGAGATCGTGCGCGCCGTCATGCGCGCCGCCCGCATGCTCAGGGAGGACCCGGCCTTCGGCGCCGGCATCCGCACGGGGGAGGCGGCGCCATGACCGAACCGCGCCCCGACCGGCAGGCGCTGCTCGACAGCCCCAATTCGCTGGCGGTGCTGCGCCCCTCTCCGGCCGTGCACGGTCTCGTGCCCACGCCACCGCCCCCGCCGGGCAGCCTCGACCTGCTGCTGTTCATGGACGAGACGGGCGCGGTCAGCGCCTTCAACGGCCATGTGGACCTCGGGACCGGCATCCGCACCGCGCTGGCGCAGATCGTGGCCGAGGAGCTCGACGTCGCCTTCTCGCAGGTGGAGATGGTCCTCGGGCACACAGGTACGACGCCCAATCAGGGCGCGACCATCGCAAGCGATTCCATCCAGGTCTCGTCCGTGCCGCTGCGCCGCGCCGCCGCGCAGGCGCGTCGGCATCTGGTGGCGCTGGCGGCCGAGACGCTCGGCCGTCCCGCGGACGACCTCACCGTGGAGGAAGGCGTCGTCCGGCCGCGCGGAAACGGCAACCTCGGCATCTCCTACGGCGATCTGCTGCGCGGGCGCCGCGACCGCCTGATGCTCGCCGACGACGTGCCGGTCAAGCAGGCGGGAGAATACAGGATCGTCGGCCGGCGCATCAACCGCGTCGACATCCCCGCCAAGGCCACGGGCGCCTTCACCTATGTGCACGACGTGCGGCTGCCCGGCATGCTGCACGGCCGCGTCGTGCGTCCGCCCTATGCGGGGATGGACGCGGGCGATTTCATCGGCAAGAGCCTTGTCCGCGTCGACGAGGCATCCGTGGCGGACGTCCCGGGCGTCGTGGCGGTGGTGACCGTGGGCGACTTCGTCGGCGTGGTGGCGGAGCGGGAGGAGCAGGCCATCGAGGCCGCGCGCCGCCTTGAGGTGGTCTGGAAGCCCGTTCCGCCGTTGCGGGACATGAGCGATCTCGCGGGCGCGCTGCGCGCCAATCCGCACGAAACGCGCCGCCTTCTCGACAGGGGCGACGTCGAGACCGCGCGCGCCGATGCCGCCGTGCCCATGGACCGGACCTATGTCTGGCCCTACCAGATGCACGCGTCCATCGGCCCCTCCTGCGCGGTGGCGGAGGTGTCGGACGCGGGGGCGAGGGTGTGGTCGGGCACGCAGAACCCCTATCCCCTGCGTAGCGACATCGCCCTGCTGCTCGGCCTGCCGGACGAGGCGGTCGAGATCATCCGCTTCGAGGCGGCGGGATGCTACGGCCGCAACTGCGCCGACGATGTCGCCGCGGACGCCGCGCTGCTCGCCCGGGCGGTCGGCCGCCCGGTCCGGGTGCAGTTGACGCGCGAGCAGGAGCACGTCTGGGAGCCCAAGGGCGCCGCGCAGCTCATGGAAGTCAGGGGCGGTCTCGATGCCGACGGATCGCCGGCGGCCTACGACTTTTCCACCCGCTATCCGTCCAACGGCGCGGTGACGCTGGCGCTGCTGCTGACAGGCAGGGTGCCCGCGGACAACCCGGTCATGCAGATGGGCGACCGCACGGCCATCCCGCCCTATGCCTACGACAACATCCGCGTCGAGGTGCACGACATGGCGCCGATCGTGCGGGCGTCGTGGCTGCGCGGCGTCTCCGCCCTGCCGAACAGCTTCGCGCATGAAAGCTACATCGACGAACTGGCTACCGCCGCTGGGGTCGACCCCGTCGCCTATCGCCTGCGCTACCTGCACGATACGCGCGCGGCCGACCTCGTCAGGGAGGTGGCGCAGAAGGGGGGATGGGAAACGCGCACCGGGCCGCGCTTGCAGATCGTGGAGGGCAATGTCGTGCGTGGCCAGGGGTTCGCCTACGCGCTCTACGTTCACTCGAAGTTCCCCGGCTATGGCGCTGCGTGGTCGGCGTGGATTGCGGAAGTCGAGGTGAACAGGGCGACCGGCGATGTCCACGTCTCGCGCGTGGTGGTGGGGCAGGACAACGGCCAGTCGATCAACCCGGCCGGCATCGAACACCAGATCCACGGCAACGTCATCCAGGCCACGAGCCGCGCCCTGAAGGAGGAGGTGACGTTTGACGCCAACGGCGTCACCAGCCGGGAATGGGGCGCCTATCCCATTATCACCTTTCCGGAACTGCCGGTGATCAAGGTGGTGCTGATGGAACGGCCCGGCGAGCCGCCGCTCGGCAGCGGTGAATCGGCTTCCGTGCCCGGCGCCGCCGCGATCGCCAATGCGATTTTCGACGCCACCGGCGTGCGCATGCGCGAGCCACCCTTCACGCCCGAGCGCGTGCGGGCGGCGCTCGCCGGAGAAACGCAGCCGCCCGTACCGCCGCTACGGCCCGCGCGGCGCTGGCGGTCGTGGTTCGGTCTTGCCGGGGCGGCGGTCGTGGGTGCTCTGGGCATGGCGGGCGTGACGCTGCCGTTCCGCAGCGCCATCGCGCCGATCCCGCCGCCCGACCGCGGCTCGTTTTCCGCCGAGATGGTGGAGCGGGGCAGGGTGCTCGCGTCCCTGGGAGACTGCGCGGTCTGCCACACCGTGGGCGACGGCCCGGTCAACGCCGGCGGGCGGGCGATGGCAACGCCCTTCGGCACGGTCTACACGACCAACCTGACGCCGGATCCGGAGACCGGCATCGGCAACTGGTCCTACGCGGCGTTCGAGCGCGCCATGCGGGAGGGCATCTCGCGCGACGGCCGGCACCTCTACCCCGCCTTCCCCTACACGGCCTTCACGCGCGTGAGCGACACCGACCTGCAGGCGCTCTACGCGTTTCTCATGTCGCAGGAGCCGGTGAAACACCGCACGCCCGAAAGCCGGATGGCGTTCCCGTTCAACATCCGCGCCCTGATGGCGGGCTGGAACATGCTGTTCCTGCGCCCCGGCCAGAGGGAGTCCGATCCCGCCCGGTCGGCGCAGTGGAACCGCGGCGCCTATCTCGTCGACGGGCTCGGCCACTGCGGCGCCTGCCATTCGCCCCGCAACGCGCTCGGCGCCGAGAAAGGCGGCGCGTCGTATCTCGCCGGCAGCGTCGTTGACGGCTGGGAGGCGCCGGCCCTCAACACCCTGTCGAAGGCGCCCATTCCGTGGAACGAGGAAGAGCTCTACGCCTATCTGCGCACGGGCTTCTCCCGCTATCACGGCGCGGCCGCCGGCCCCATGGCCCCGGTGGTGCGCGAATTGCGCGAGCTGCCGGACGCGGATATCCGCGCCATGGCGGTCTATCTGGCGTCCTTCGCCGGCGGAGCGCCGGCCGATCCGGCGGCGGTCGCGGCCAAACTGGAAGCGCGCAGCAACGCCGCCCTGCGGCCCATGGACAGCCTTGGCGGGCGCATTTTCGAGGGCGCCTGCGCGGCGTGCCATGCGACCGGCACCCATGCCGCGAACGCCCAAGCGGCGCAGGCGGGGACGACGTTCGGCGTGCGGCCGTCACTTGCCCTGAACACCAACGTTCATGCGGCAGCTCCCGATAACCTGATCCGGATCGTTCTGGAAGGGATTCCGGTGCCCGCCGTGGCCGACCTTGCCGACATGCCGGGGTTCCGCGACAGCCTCGACGACCGCCAGATCGCGGAACTCGTGACGTACATACGGGCAAAATTCGCTCCCGACGCCCCTCCGTGGCGGAACGTGGCGGAAACGGTCGCCCTTCTGCGCGCCTCTCCGGGAGACCATTGAGGGGGGTGCAAGCCCGTTGCGGAACTTCCATGAACCGAGTCCTTCTGCTTCGGCCGTGAGCCGCGCGTTTCGTTGCGCGCAGCAGGTTTCGTGCTGCCCATGAAAACGGCATTGACCTTGTTTCCTGCCCGGAAAATCCGCCGCCATTTCTGCCCAAGGCCGATTGACAGCACCTGCGATTGCCCGTACATTTTCATTTGTATACAAACAAAAATGCCAGCTCCGAGGGTTTGATGAGGGGGTTCTCATGGCCTATGTCGTGACCGAGGGATGTATCCGCTGCACCTATATGGACTGCGTCGAGGTCTGTCCGGTGGACTGCTTCTATGCGGGAGAAAACATGCTGGTCATCCATCCCGGGGAGTGCATCGACTGCGGCGTGTGCGAGCCGGAATGTCCGGCGGAGGCCATCTTTGCGGATACCGATCCGCGGGCGTCCGCCTGGGTTGCCGTCAACGCGCAATATGCCGGCGTGTGGCCCAACATCACCGCAAAGGGGCAACCGCCGGCGGATGCCGACGCGTGGAAGGAGAGGGCCGGCAAGGCCGCGCTTCTCTCCGCGCAGCCGGCTTCCCTGTGATTTCCCGCCGCCCGCTACGAGCGCTATCATGAGCAATTTCTTCAACGAGCAGGTTCTGGGCGTCCGTCACTGGACGGATACGCTGTTCAGCTTCACCACGACGCGCGATCCCGGCTTCCGCTTTCGCACCGGCGAGTTCACCATGATCGGCCTCAGGGTCGACGGGCGGCCGCTGCTGCGCGCCTATTCGATCGTCAGCCCGAACTGGGAGGACACGCTCGAATTCTTTTCCATCAAGGTGCCGAACGGCCCCCTGACCTCGCGACTGCAGCACATCCGGGTGGACGATACGGTCATCGTCGGCCGCAAGTCGACGGGGACGCTGGTGCTCGACAACCTGCTGCCCGGGCGTCGGCTCTATCTGCTCGGCACGGGCACGGGTCTGGCGCCGTTCCTGTCCATCATCCGCGATCCCGAAACCTACGAGCAGTTCGAGAAGGTGGTGCTCGTCCACGGTACCCGCTGGGTGAACGAGCTGGCCTATACCGACCTCATCACCAGGGCGTTGCCGGAGCACGAACTGCTGGGCGAGGAAGTAAAGGAAAAGCTCGTCTACTATCCGACGGTCACGCGCGAGCCGTTCCGCCACGAGGGGCGCATCACGGCGCTGATCGAGAGCGGCAGGCTGTTCGCCGATATCGGCCTGCCGCCGCTCGACAGGGAGACGGACAGGGTGATGATCTGCGGCTCGCCCTCGATGATGGCCGATCTGCGCACGCTGGTCGACAGGCTCGGCTTCGACGAAGGCAGCAGCGGCTCGCCCGGCCATTTCGTGATCGAGAAGGCGTTCGCCGAACGCTGACGCCGCCTTTGGGGAACGGTTGAATCCGCCGCGGGCGCCCGGTGCGCCGGCGGCCTTGCTGATGGAGGAGGATCAACATGGCGCACGATGTGCCCGCGGCCACAGGCGAACCGACAAGGCTCGTCATTCGCAACATCGGACTGCTGCTGAGCGGCGATCTGGAGCAGCCCGTTCTCGACGCGGATACGATCGTCGCCGACAACGGACGCATCACGGCGGTCGGGCGGGAGAAGGACGTCGACACCGCAGGGGCGACGACGCTGATCGATGCCAACGGCTGTGCCGTCGCGCCCGGCCTCATCGACAGCCACGTCCACCCCGTCGCCGGCGACTGGACGCCGCGCCAGAGCCAGCTCAACTGGATCGACAGCACGCTGAACGGCGGCGTCACGACGATGATCTCGGCTGGTGAGGTCCATTACCCAGGCCGGCCGCGCGATGTCGTCGGCCTCAAGGCGCTGGCGATCACGGCCCAGCGCGCCTTCACCAACTTCCGTCCCGGCGGGGTGAAGATCCACGCCGGCGCGCCGGTGATCGAGCCCGACATGGTGGAGGACGATTTCAGGGAACTGGCGGCGGCCGGCGTCAAGCTCCTCGGCGAAGTCGGCCTCGGCGGCGTCAAGGACGGGCCGACCGCGCGCCGGATGGTGGGCTGGGCGCGCAAGTACGGCATCCAGTCGACCATCCACACGGGCGGACCGTCG
The DNA here is from genome assembly GCF_053570585.1 of Pseudochelatococcus sp. B33. NCBI lineage: Bacteria > Pseudomonadati > Pseudomonadota > Alphaproteobacteria > Hyphomicrobiales > Chelatococcaceae > Pseudochelatococcus > Pseudochelatococcus sp. B33. The sequence continues at coordinate 205,895 of NZ_JBSEFH010000004.1, forward strand.
ATCCCCGGATCGGGCCTGATCGACAAGGATGTGGTGCTCGAGGCGGATACCGATGTCGTCGGCCATATCAACGGCGGCCACACCGCCCTGCCGGACGAGCAGATCCGCTGCATCTGCGAGGGCTGCAGACGTGGCCTCGAACTCGTCCACAACGGCAACGAGCGCTCGGCCCTCTACACGCTTCGGATCGCGCGGGAGATGGGCGACCTGCACCGTGTCATCCTCGGCACCGACGGTCCGGCGGGCTCGGGCGTGCAGCCGCTCGGCATCCTGCGCATGATCTCGCTGCTCTCCTCCCTCGGCGGCCTTCCCGCCGAGCAGGCGTTCTGCCTGGCGACGGGCAACACGGCGCGCATGCGCAATCTCGACGTCGGGCTCGTCGAGGCGGGCCGCGCGGCGGACTTCGTCATCCTGGACAAGGCGCAGCACTCGCCGGGCCGGAACCTGCTGGAAAGCGTGGAACTGGGCGATCTCCCCGGCGTCGGCATGACCGTCATCGATGGCATCGTGCGCAGCCACCGCTCGCGCAACACGCCGCCGGCCACGCGCATCCCCGTCATCGTCGGGCGCTGACGACAGCTCGCGTCGCGGGAGGCACGGCAGCGGCCTCATGCGTTCAGCGTGTTCTTGTAGATCGTGCCGGCCTTCATGATCAACGCCATGCGCCGGTCCGGCTCGCCGATGATACCGATGTCCTCGAGAGGATTGCCGTCGACGACGAGCAGATCGGCATGGGCGCCGGCCTCGATGACCCCGATCCTGCCGGGATAGGGGTTGCGCGCGCCCGATAGCGCCAGCAGCTCGCCGTTGCGGCTGGTGGCGAGGCGCAGCACGTCGACATTCGGCATCCAGCGCGCCAGCTTGGCGATCTGCCGGCCCTGCGTCCCCGTCTTCGCCGGACTGAACAGGATGTCGGTGCCGACAGCGGTCTTCACATCGTGTTGCCGGGCGAGCTCGAAGGCGCGAACCGTGCCCTCGGCGATGGCCTGCTGCTGGGCCTGCTGCTCCGGCGTCGCCTGGGGGTTGGAGTCCTCGTCGGCCAGAAAGGGCTGGAGGCTCCACCACGCGCCGGCATCGGCCATGCGCCTGGCGGTGGGCGCGTCGGCAAGCTGACCGTGCTCGATGCTCTTCACGCCGCAGGCGAGGGCGCGGTCAATGCCTTCGGGCGTGTAGACATGGGCGCAGGCGTAGGTGCCCCAGTCCGAAGCCGCATCGACCACCGCCCTGATCTCGGGCGCGGTGAACTGGATCGAATCCAGCGGATCGTAGAGCGACGAGACCCCGCCGCCGACCATGATCTTCAACTGGCTGGCCCCGAGCAGCAATTGCTCGCGGGCGCGCTTCAGCACGTCCGGCACGCCGTCGGCGATGATGGCGATGCCTTCCTGTTCCGCCGGGCTGAGGGGGGATGTCGGCGTGCTCGGGATCTGGCTGCGGAAACGGAAATCGCCGTGGCCGGCGGTCTGCGAGATCATCGCTCCGGAAGGGAAGATGCGCGGCCCGGGAAAGCGCGCTTCGTCGATGGCCCGCTTGAGCGCGAAGGTCGGTCCCCCGACGTCGCGCACGCTGGTGAAGCCGCGCAGCAGGGTGCGTCCGGCCTCCTGCGCCGCGAGCAGGTGGATGTAGGCGGCGTCGGCGGTCATCGCGATGGCCTGCGGCAGGGCGGCCATGAAGCTGTGCCAGTGCGCGTCGATGAGGCCCGGCATCACCACCTTGCCGGTGCAGTCGATCGTCCGCGCGTCGCCGGGGGCATCCGCGCGGGCGACGAGCGCCGCGATGCGGCCATCGGCCACGACGATGTCGCGGCCGTCGATCAGCCCGGCGGAGACGCCGTCGAAGATGCGGGCGTTGGCTAGCACGGTCGCGGGGGAGGTCCCGGCCGCGGCCGGAGCCGTCCGCCCGAGCGCGCTTCCCGCCACCGCGGCGGCGAAGCCCTTGAGCACGGTGCGCCGCGAAAACGCCTCCTCGACGGTGCAGATCACGCGCCGCGCCTCTGCGCCGTGGCAAAGGCACTGGCCCAGGAGATGTCCGTAGCGCACGCCCGAACGGTTTGTCATGGTGCCTCCTGCTGAAGCTGTCGAAGCGGCGGGAAACGCAAGTCTACTTAATCGCAAGTCTACTTAACGGGACTGAGCGGGTACAGACGTTATGCGGAGACCGCGGGCCGGGGTGGCTCCGCCCGACGGTGATCCGGGATGCAGCAGCCGAGGACGATACGGCGCGGCCGGCTTCATTGTGCCGCGCACAACCAGCTTGGCAATTGCGGTGCGACGGCATATTTATAGAATTATTCTAAAAAAGGAGCCCGTCGTGCTGACCGCCCTGTCGTCCCGCCGCCGTTTCTCGGATCTTAGCGAGCAGGAGATACTCGCGCTCGCCATTTCATCCGAGGAGGACGATGCCCGGATCTACCGCCAATATGCCGAGAAGCTGCGCGGTGACTACCCCGACACCGCCGCCATCTTCGAGGGCATGGCTGTCGAGGAGGATGCCCACCGCCGCAGCCTGATCGACCTGCACGAGACGCGGTTCGGCCCGGTCATCCCGCTGATCCGGCGCGAGCATGTTGCAGGCTATTACACGCGCAAGCCGGTCTGGCTGTCGGCCAACCTCTCGCTGGACACGATCCGCGGTGAGGCGGCCGCCATGGAGAAGGAAGCCGAAGCCTTCTACATCCGCGCCGCCGCACGGACCGCGGACGCGGAGACGCGCAAGCTGCTGGGCGATCTGGCGGCTGCGGAAGCGAGCCATGAAAGAACGGCCGAGGCCCTGGAGGTCGCCCATCTGGGCGCGGACGCGAAGGCCGGCGAGGATTTCGCGGAAAGGCGGCAGTTCATCCTCACCTGGGTGCAGCCGGGGCTCGCAGGGCTGATGGACGGGTCGGTCTCGACGCTGGCGCCGATTTTCGCCACGGCCTTTGCCACGCAGGACACCTCGACCACCTTCCTCGTCGGCCTTGCCGCCAGCGTGGGGGCGGGGATCTCGATGGGCTTCACCGAGGCGGCCCACGACGACGGCGTGCTGTCGGGGCGTGGCAGCCCGTGGAAGCGCGGGCTCGCCTCGGGGGTGATGACCACGCTCGGGGGATTGGGACATGCACTGCCCTATCTGATCCCCGATTTCTGGACGGCGACGGCGATTGCCTTTGTCGTGGTCTTCATCGAACTCTGGACCATTGCCTGGATCCAGAACCGCTACATGGAAACGCCGTTCCTGCGCGCGGTGTTTCAGGTCGTGCTGGGCGGCGCGCTGGTCTTTGGCGCGGGGGTGCTCATCGGCGGCGGATGAGCGCGGCCCGGCCGCGTTCAGTGCCAATTGCTAGATTTCCACCTTCGGCGGCAGTTCGAACAGGGCCAGGAAGCGCTCGGCGATTTCGCGCGACCCCTCCAGGCGCAGGGCCCCTGCCGCCTCCATCGCCGCGAGACCCGGCCCGTAGGCGGCGGCGCCCAGGGCCTCGGGCGGGCCGGTGAAGATGACGTCGGCATCGTCGATCGTTTCCACGCGCCGCACCGTCAGCGCGTCCGGTTCAACCACGATGCGGAACCGGTGCTCGCCCGTCCGGTAGCCGATCACGGCGTCGAAGCCCGGCCGCACGCCGGGCGCGAACATGGTGCGGAACGACAGCATGATCGAGACCGCGCTGATCGGCTGGTTCGGATCGTGGCCCGGTGAGCGCACGGCCCAGCGGCCCAGCGTCTGGATGATGGGCTCGGCCTCATAGCCCCAGTCGGTCAGCTCGTAGACCTGCACCGAGGCCGGCGGCGCCAGCATACGCCGGCGCACCACCCCGTTCGCCTCAAGCGTTTCCAGCCGCTGGGTCAGCACATTGGCGCTCAGCCCCGGCAAATCGCGCCGCAGATCGCCGAAGCGCCTTGGCCCCAGCATCAGCTCGCGAACGACCAGCAGCGTCCAGCGTTCACCCAGCAGCTCCAGCCCGTGGGCCGTTCCGCAGGCATCGTCGTAGCGGCGGGACTTTTCAGTTATTTTTTCTAACTTCATGGTTGCCATTTATAACATGAGGCCGTATGGTTTGCAAACCAAACAAGGAGGACAACGCTATGGCTTCTGCACCCAAGATGATCTTCGTCAACCTGCCGGTGACCGACCTCGCCCGCTCGACCGCCTTTTACGAGGCCGTGGGCGGGACCCGAAACCCGCTGTTCTCGGACGAGACGGCCGCCTGCATGGTGTTTTCCGATACCATTCATGCTATGTTGCTGACACACGAGAAATGGGCGACGTTCACCGACCGGGCGATTCCGGACGCCCACAAGACCGCCCAGGTGCTGCTCTGCCTCACTGCGGACAGCCGCGAGGCGGTCGATGCAAGGGTCGACGCCGCCGCGAAGGCGGGCGGCAAGGCCGATCCGAACGCCACCCAGGACTACGGCTTCATGTATGGCCGCAACTATGCCGATCCGGATGGCCACATCTGGGAAGTCGTGTGGATGGACCCGGTCGCCGCCGCACAGGGGGCCGAAGCCTTCGTCAACGCGCAGGAAAGCTGATCATGCGCAAGCTGATAGTGGCTGCCTTCCTCAGCCTGGACGGCGTCATGCAGGCGCCGGGCGGGCTGGAAGAGGACACGTCGGGCGGCTTCTCCCACGGCGGCTGGATCGTGCCTCATAGGGACGCGGTGACGGGGGAGACGGTCGGCCGGAGCTTCGCCGACCCCGTCGCCCTGCTGCTCGGCCGCAAGACCTACGACATCTTCGCTGCCTATTGGCCCCGGGTCCAGGACAGCCCCTTCGCCGACAGCCTGAACGCCATGACCAAATACGTGGCGACCCGCAGCCCCGGGCCGCTCGGCTGGAACAACAGCCACGCCATTGGCCCCGACGCCGTCGAGGCGGTGCGCCGCCTCAAGGCCGAGGACGGGCCCGACCTGCTGACGCAGGGAAGCGCCGATCTGCTCCAGTCGCTGCTGGCGGCCGATCTCGTCGATCGCTTCACCCTGCTGACGTTCCCCGTGATCCTCGGCTCCGGAAAGCGCCTGTTCCGCGAGGGGGCGAAGGATGTCGGCCTGAAACTGACCGGGAGCCGGAACTCCACCACCGGGGTCGTCATTTCAACCTATGAGCGGGCGGGACCCGTGCGCACGGGCTCCTTCGCCCTCACCCCTGCCTGACCGACAAGGAAAAGGACAACGTCATGAAGATCACCCCCAACCTCACCTTCGAGACCAATGCGCGCGAGGCCTTCGAGGTCTATGCCAGGATACTCGGGGCCGATCGGCTGGTCCTGTTCACCTTTGGCGAGATACCGGATTCGCCCGTCGATGCCGAGTGGAAGGACAAGATCGCCCACGCCTGGCTCGAGGTCGGCGATCAGGCGATCATGGGCTCCGACAGCCCGCCGCCCGGCGCGTGCGGGGACGGCACGAGCGCCGGCACGGCCTCCGGCTCGATCGCGCTGCACTTCGACACGGTCGACGAGGCCCGCCGCGTCTTCGACGCGCTCGCCGAGGGCGGGATCGTGCAGATGCCGTTCGCCGCCACCTTCTGGTCGCCCGGCTTCGGCGCGACGCGCGACCGCTTCGGCAAGGACTGGCTGATCAACACCAGGCAGGAGACCGCACCATGAGCGACAAGATCGTCCCCTGCATCTGGTATGACGGCGCCGCCGAGGAGGCCGCGACCTTCTATACCTCCCTGCTGCCCGACAGCCGCATTGATACCGTCCTCCACAGCCCCGTCGACACGCCGTCCGGGCCCGCCGGCACGGTGCTGGTCGTGGAGTTCACCCTGGCCGGCCGGGCCTATCTCGGCCTCAACGGCGGCGCCCAGTTCCCGCACACCCAGGCGGTCAGCTTCCAGATCCTGACCGACGACCAGGCAGAAACCGACCGCCTCTGGAACGCCATCGTCGCCAACGGCGGCCGGGAGGGCGATTGCGGCTGGGTCAAGGACCGCTGGGGCCTGTACTGGCAGATCACCCCCCGCCGACTGATGGCGCTGATAAAGGATCCCGATGCCGGTCGGGCACGACGCGCCATGACCGCCATGATGACGATGCAGAAGATCGACATCGCCGCCATCGAAAGCGCCGCCGACGCGGCGTGATCCGCTGCGTCGCGGCAGAGAGCCGGGCTTCGACGGTTCCGGACAGGGAGCATTAATAAAAATGAAATCAACAGGTTATAAGCCAGAAGGGCGGCCGGACGTCTCCGTCTACATCATGGCGCAGGATGCCGCGGCCGTCATCGATTTCGCCGTCGAGGTGCTGGACGCCGTCGAGCTGATGAAGCTGGAGCGCCCGGACGGCTCGCTGCGGCATGGCGAGTACAGGATCGGTGACAGCACCGTGATGCTCTCGCAGGCGACGGAGGAGTATCCGGCGTTCCCGGTCTGGCTGCACGTCTATGTCCCGGACGTCGACGCGGCCTACCGCAAGGCGCTCGCCCTCGGCGCCACCTCGGTGCAGGCGCCCACGCGCGCGGAAGACGCGGAAGACACCGACCGCCGCGGCGGCGTGCGGGACGGGGCCGGAAACGTGTGGTGGATCTCGACCTTCGAGGGCTGATCCGCCGCTCGTCCCCTGTACGACCGTTGCGGCGCGGCGCGCGTGCGGCGGCGATATCGGCCAACGAATGTACCGGCAACGGCGGCGTCGCTCCGCCGCCGTTCCACGAGAGGTTCCACACGCGCCGTGTGGCCGCGCTGGCCGATCTCTTTCCCCTATCCGTCATACCGCCGCAACCGGCGTTCGGGAGGCCTGACGATGGTCCATGCGATCACCACCGCTCTGCTCTGGTTCTCCGCCATCGGCTGCGGCCTGATCGCGGGGCTCTATTTCGCGTTTTCCACCTTCGTCATGACCGCGCTCGGCCGCATCGAGGCGCAGGCCGGCATCGCAGCGATGAATGCCATCAATGCCGTGATCGTGCGCTCGCCGTTCATGCCTCTATTTTTCGGCACCAGCCTTGCGGGTCTTGTCCTGGTAATCGTTGCTCTGTTCCAATGGGGCGAGGCGGGCTCCTTCGCGATGCTCGCCGGCGGCGCCATCTATGTTGTCGGCATGTTCGTCTGCACGATGGTGTTCAATGTCCCGCTCAACAATGCCCTTGCGGCCGTCGATCCCGCGAGCGTCGACGGGGCGGACGTGTGGGCGCGCTATCTCGGCGATTGGACGTTCTGGAACCATGTCCGCACCATCGCCTCCACCGTGGCGACGGCGTTGTTCATCCATGCAATCGCCGTCCGGTGATCGGGCGGGGGGGGGGGATGCCATCGGTCTCTTCCACGCATTCCATGCGCGCGCCACCCTGGCGGCGCGTCTCACGGCCGCCATCACGCGTCGCAGTGACGACGCCCCAGCCCGCGCCTGACCCCCGGCCATGCGCCCTGTGGCGCATCCTAATGGCCCGGCGGCGGGCCGGGGAGTAGCAGGACTGTCGGGAAACCCGGCACTGGCGGCGACACCCAGCGGCACGCCCGCCCGCGGCCGAACGACTGCACCTTGCCCGCCGCCGACAGCTGCCCGAGCATCCGCTGCACGGTGCGCGCGCTGGCACCGAGCGCCATCGCCAGCGCCGAACTCGACCACGCCTCGCCGTCGGCAAGCAGGGCGAGCACCGCCGCGTGCTGCTCCTCGACAGGCGGCGCCAGCACGACGGTTTCGCGCGCGTGGCGCGGCGCCAGCGCAAAACCGCGCGTCGTCGCGCTCACCTCCGCCAGCGCCCCGAGGGCCGCGCGAAGCCGGCCCATCTCGACGCGCAGCCGCGCGCGGTGGGACTCGTCGGCGTGCTTGCCCCGGAAGGCGAGGGCGATGAGCCTGTCCCGCGATACGTCCGCGGGCCAGGCTTCGCCCAGGGCGCGGGCCAGCGCGAACAGCACCGGCCGGGTCGCGAGCGGGACGACCATGCGGGCATCCCGCACGACATTGCGGCACGCATCCACGACGAGCGCGCCCGACGCCATGAGCGCTTCGACCTCCTCCAGCAGGAGGGGGCGTTCCTCGCCGCGCGCGATCAGGCGCGCGGCGGGCGTATCCAGCATGAGGAACGCGCTTTCGACCTCCGCCGTCAGCGCGACGATGCCCGCCGCGCGGGCGGCATGTCCGGCGCGGGTGAGGGCGGCCCGCGCCGCCTGGCTCCGCAGTCGCCGGATCGCGATGCCCGCGACCGCCAGCTCGCGGGCCACCCTCGATGCGGGCGGGAGCGGCGTGGGATCGAGCCCGACGAGCGCATGCTCGGCCTCGTCGAGACGGCCGATCAGGAGCAGGCGCCGCACCTCGAGATTGCGCGCATGCGCGGCGTTCAGCCGGTCGCCGTGGGCTTCGAGCGTCGCCCGCGCCGCGTCCAGCGCCCGCGCCGGCCAGCCGAGGTCCCGCGAGACGAGCGCTATCTCGGCCTCGGCGACGATGCATCGCGCGCGGGCCACCGCCTCTTTCGGACCGAAGGCGCGCCCCGCGCGCCGCAACAGGGCCTTCGCCCGGTCCAGGTCGCCAAGCTGTGCCATTGCAATGCCCCGCAGGGCGAGGGCGGGCGCGTCCTCGCGCAGCGCCACCGCGTTCAGCGCCCCGAGGGGATCGCCCGCCGCAAGCGCACGCGCTGCCGTCGCGATCATCGGGTCCATGTCGATCGTCAATCCGTCAATCCCGTCACACTTGTCACTCCCACCTTTCGACGGGCGCTCCTAGCCTATGCGACGACCGGCAATCGGCAAGCCGTATCGATACGAATGAGGCAAGAGATGACACAGCACACCATCGGGACACGCGCGCAATGGCTGGCGGCCCGGCTCGCCCTGCTCAAGGAAGAGAAGGCGCTGACGCAGCGCAGCGACGAACTGGCCCGCCAGCGGCAGGAATTGCCCTGGGTGCGGGTCGACAGGCAATACCGCTTCGACACCGCCGACGGGAGCTGCTCGCTCGCGGACCTTTTCGGGAGACGCTCGCAGCTCCTGATCTACCATTTCATGTTCGGCCCCGACTACGCGGCGGGCTGCCCCTCATGCTCGGCGCTCGCGGACGGGTTCGACGGCAGCGTCGTTCACCTGGAAAATCACGATGTCGCGTTCGCGGTCGTGTCGCGGGCTCCCATCGAGAAGCTGCTGGCCTACAGGCGGCGGATGGGCTGGACCTTCAACTGGGTGTCCTCCTCCGCCAGCGACTTCAATGCCGACTTCAACGTGTGGTTCACCGAGGAGCAGCAGCAGGAGGGCGGCATCGAATACAACTACCGGCGCGAGCCCGCAACGCCCCGCCAGCCGCTCGCCGGAAAGACCGTTCAGGCGTGGAAGTCCCGCGGCGGCGAGGGGCCGGTCGCGGAGATCGCCGCCATGACGGGAACCGACGTCGCCACCTATACGCGCGACAGGCCGGGCATGAGCGCCTTCGCGCGCGATGACGGCGTCGTCTACCACACCTATTCCGCCTATGCGCGCGGGCTCGACGGCTTGTGGAGCATGTACCAGTGGCTCGACCGCACACCCAGGGGGCGCAACGAGGCGGGCGTGTGGTGGCGCCGCCGCGACGAATACGGGCAGGGTTGAGCGCTTCGAGCGAGGTTCGACGTCATGATTCCGGCCCGTCATGAAACTGCCGGCCCCTCCGGCGGACCGTCCGACGCGCACGCCCCGGGTGCGGCCGGCTGGCTGAGCCTCGCGGCCATGCCGACCTTCGCGACCATGGCGCTGCTCGCGGGCATGAGCGGGGAACCCGCCTCCATCTGCACGGCCGCGAACGACGCGTTGCCGCTGAGCGGCATGGCCCTGATGTACCTGCTCATGAGCGTTTTCCACATGCCGCCCTGGCTGAAGCGCATCTTCGGCTGATCGCGGCCGTCCTGCTGCGGCGGTTCAGGCATAGCGCCTGGCACCTGCGACGCACAGCACCACGAGGACGGTGACGGCGATCATCGTCCAGCCGACGGGTTCGCCGAGAAGCACCCCCGCCAGCGAGAGGCCGAAGAAGGGCTGGAGAAGCTGCAGCTGACCGACCCCGGCAATGCCGCCGAGCGCCAGCCCGCGATACCAGAAGACGAAGCCGACCAGCATGCTGAACACGGAGACATAGGCGAGCCCGATCCAGGCCGCCGTGTCGACGGCGCGCCAGTCCGCCGGGACCGTCGCCAGCGCCAGCAGCGCCATCGCCGGCGCCGACAGGGCGAGCGCCCACGAAATCACCTGCCAGCCGCCCAGGCTGCGTGACAGCCTGGCGCCCTCGGCGTAACCGAGGCCGCAGAGCAGGACCGCCGCGATCATGAGCAGATCGCCCGTCAGCGAGGCGGGCGCGCTTTCGGCCAGCGCGAAGCCGGCAACCAGCATGCCGCCGACGATCGAGAACAGCCAGAACGCCGGCTTCGGCCGCTCGCCGCCGCGCAGGCAGCCGAAAATCGCGGTGCAGAGCGGCAGGAGGCCGATGAAGACGATCGAGCGTGCGGAGGTGATGTGCTCAAGCGCGAGCGCCGTCAGCAGCGGGAAGCCGACCACCACACCAAGGGCGACGATCGCCAGCGGCCCGACATCGCCCCGCGCGGGCCGCCTCTGCCCCAGCAGCCAGAGCATGGCCAGTCCGAGCGACGCGGCGATCACCGCGCGCGCCGAGGTCAGGAAGAGCGGCGACAGCCCGCCGACAGCCACCCGCGTGGCCGGAAGCGAGCCACTGAAGATCAGAACGCCCATGAGTCCGCTGCCCCAGCCTGCCGTCGTCGTTTTCATCTCGTCTCCATTCCGCGACGGAACCCAGAGTGAATTCTTATCGATCAGACGATTCCGCCGGATCGGAACACGCTCTAGCCGGTTGTGACTGGCGGTGACAGCAACACTTCGGTACAATTTCAACAAACTGTATGGCTTATGATTGCCATACACCAGGGAGGTGAAACGGTGCAGGAGCGTTCGACGACGCGCACGCTGGCGGTGATGGAGGCGATCAGGGCGAGGGTCGCGAGCCGCGCGCTGACGACAGGCGACCGGCTGCCGTCCATCCGCGCCTTCGCCGCCGCCATGGGCGTGTCGCCCTCGACCGTGGTCGAAGCCTACGACAGGCTTGCGGGGGAGGGGTTGATTCGTTCCCGGCAGGGCTCCGGCTTTTATGTCACGGGTGCGGCCGCGCCATTGACGCTGGCCGAGATCGGCCCGAAGCTCGACCGTGAGCTCGATCCCTTCTGGGTCTCGCGCCAGTCGCTCGATGCCGAGGCGGCGACGGCAAAGCCCGGCTGCGGCTGGCTGCCGGCCGGCTGGATGCCGAACGCCGCGATCCGCCGGGCCATGAGAAGCCTCGCCAGGACCGATGACACGATTCTCTCCGACTACGGCACCACGCGCGGCCCGCTGCACCTGCGCAGCCTGCTGGCGCGCCAGTTCGCCGGGGAGGGTCTGGACACCGGCCCCGACCGGATTCTGCTCACGGGCTCCGGCACGCAGGCCATCGACCTCGTCTGCCGCTTCCTCCTCAGGCCCGGTGACGCCGTGCTGGTGGACGATCCCTGCTACTTCAACTTCCAGGCGCTTCTGCGCGCCCATCAGGCGGAGGTCGTCGGCGTTCCCTATACCCCGGCCGGACCCGACGTCGAGCGTTTCGGCGAGGCAGCGGCAGCGCATCGTCCGCGCCTCTACATCACCAATTCCGCGCTCCACAATCCCACGGGGGCGACGCTGTCGCCGCAGACCGCGCATCGCTTGCTGAATGTCGCGGCGGCGCACGACATGACGATCGTCGAGGACGATATCTTCGCCGATTTCGAACCGGATCAATCGCCGCGTCTGGCCGCGCTCGACGGGCTGTCGCGCGTCGTGCGCATCGGCAGCTTCTCCAAGACGATCTCGGCCTCGATCCGGTGCGGCTACATCGCTGCCCGGCCGGAGTGGATCGAGGCGCTGATCGACCTGCAGGTGGCGACGAGCTTCGGCGGCGTCAGCCCCGTCGCCGCCGAGCTGGTCTTCGCCGCGCTCAGCGACGGCAGCTACCGCAAGCATCTGCAGGCCCTGCACCGGCGGCTCGCCCGCGCCAGACGGGATACCGCCGCAAGGCTGGAGACGCTCGGCATTTCTCCCTGGCTGATGCCGCGCGGCGGCTTCTATCTGTGGTGCAGCCTGCCCGACGGCCGCGATGCCGCGGCAGTCGCCCACGCCGCGCTCAGGGAGGGCGTGGTGCTGGCACCGGGCGACGTGTTCAGCATCTCGCAGACGGCTTCCGGCTTCATGCGCTTCAACGCCGCGCAGATGGGCGATCCTCGCGTGTTCGAGGTGCTCGGGAGCGCGCTGCGATCGGCAAACGCTTGAGCCCTGGGACCGCCGCAGTGGCCATGACGGACGGTGCCCGGCGGGCCGGCTACGCTGCCGATCCTTGCCGGCTCTTCTGGTCCCCACTCCCCGCGGCATCGGCCTCGACCGCATTCGGCCCGTTGCCGTCCATCATCTCGGCACGGAGGAGCTTCAACCTCGCCCGCTGCGCATTGCGGATGTGAAGGCGTGCCGCCTCCTCGGCCGCATCGGCATCGCGCGCGGCAATGGCACCGACGATGGCGAGATGCTCCTCATGGGCGGTGACGGAGCGTGAATCGACGAAAAGCGTCGTGCCGCCGAGCAGGATCATCGCATCCGACAGGGAGCCCAGCGCCTTGAGCAGAAAGCGGTTGTGGGCCGCGTGGTAGAGGCCGGCGTGGAACGTGCGGTTGATCTGCGCCAGCGCGGAGGGATTGTCCGCGTGGTCCATCTCGGTGGCGACGATGTCCGCGAGATCCTGAACCTCCGCTTCCGACGCATGCCTTGCGGCGTAGCGCGCCGCCGTGCTCTCCAGAACCTCGCGCATGCCGTAGAGTTCGATGACCGCCTGATGATCCAGCTTGGCGACGACCGCGCCCAGATGCGGAACGTGCGTGATGAGACCATCGGCCTCGAGACGGCGCAACGCTTCCCTGACGGGCGTGCGGCTGATCTTCAGCCGTTCGGCGATCTCCACCTCGCGCACGCGGCTGCCGGGCGCCATCTCGCCGTTGGCGATCTCGTTCTTGAGGCGCGTATAGGCGGTCTCGCCACGCAATTTCGATGCAACTTCGGCCATGAGGTTACCCGGCTGACAGGAACGGAATGGCGCCGTCGCCGACGCCAGCGCTCCTTCTAGCCCGAACCGGGCCCGATGTCATCCACGCAGGAACAGGTCGATTCATCACGGCGACCATTGTATCCAGACGCATACGATGGAGATGGGGGCGGCGGGATGCAAGCCGGCTGCGGCCCTTAGAGCATGTCATCGTTTCGCGGAAACGCTGACATGCTCTAACTCTTTGATTTCGAGCGATTCTTATCGATCAAATGATTCCATTTGATCGGAGCGCGCTCTGGTCGCTGACGGCCAGCAGGGCGTGCAGGCCGTTGGCTGACGGCAGGCGCTCCAGCTCCATGACGGTGCGCGCGAGGTCCTGCGCGCGTTCCGCGCCGAGGATGGGCTCGACGAGGTCGACCGCCTTCGCCACGATCTCGCCGGTTGCCATCGGATTGTCGGGCGTTCCGCGAACCGTCCTGGCGTGGTGAGAGAGGCGGCTGCCATCGTTGAGCGTCATTTCGACGATGGCCTGGCGCGCCGGGCGCGCGGCCGTGAGCTCGGCGCTGGGAACCAGCCGGATGCGGCGGCGCATCGCCAGGACGGCCGGATCGTCCATGCGCGCCTCGTCGTGCGTGCTCTTGAAGGTGACCGTGCCGTCGACCAGCGCGAGGGCGGCAAGGTGCTGCGCGCACACGGCGGGCATGGTCCGGTTGTCGATGATGTGGATGCGGTCGTCGGAGGTGACGATGGTGACCTCGGCGACGTCTTCCGGCCGCAGCCCGTGCGTATCGACGAGCGCCGTCACCGCATCCAGAATCGACTGGATGGGCGAGCCCACGCACCATTTCTTGATCGTGGCGTCGAGGATCTCGAAGCGCTCGCCGAGTTCGCGGACGAGGATGTCGGGATCAGGCTCCTCGCCGAAGGCCGTGAAGAAGTTGTGGCGTCCGGCAAAGGGGTCTTCCACCGCGCTGAAGCCGGCGGCCACCATCGCGGCGGCGGTCACGCCGTTGCGCGCGCCCATGCCGCCGAAGTCGAACGCCTTTTCGACGTGCTCCGAGTCGCGCTGCCAGAAGGGAATGCCGGATGCCTGCTGGGCGGCATAGGAGAAGGCATGGCGCACGCCGGCTGGGTCGAGCCGCATGAGAGCGGCGGCGGCGGCGGTCGCGCCGAACAGCGGGCCGATGCTGTGGCTGCTGTGGCGGGCGGTGTCCGGGCGGGCGAAGCCGAGCGACATCACGGCGCGTGCGCCGATATCGTAGCCGAGCGCCACGGCGTGGATGAGATCGGTTCCGCTGGCGTCGCGAGCCTGGGCGGCTGCGAAGGCGGCGGGAAGGATGCCGCAGCCGGGATGAAAGCGCCCGCGCAGATGTGAGTCGTCCGTTTCATCGGCATGGGCGGACATGCCGTTGGCAAGCGCCGCAACGACGGTGGGCACGCGCTCGGCGGTGCCGACGAGCGTCGCTTCCGGCCGGCCTCCCTGCGCCCCGGCGAAAGCCGTCGCAAGCCGGCCGACCTTGAGGCGCGAGCCCGACAGCATGGCCGCGAACGTATCGAGGATATGGCATTTGGTCTTCCCGATGACGGCATCGGGAAGAGGCGTGTCGAGCGCATGCGCGACATATTCCGACAGGGATCGTGCGATGGCGGACGGGCCGGTGCTGTGCGAGCCTGACATGGAGACTCCTTGCCGGTGAAGGCGGCCGGTGCAGGTGGCCGGCGCGAGGTTGCCAACTGGCCGTCGTGGCTAGTATGCACTTGCATGCAGTAATACACTGCCATTCCACGTGTCAACGACGCATGCTCCGTCCACTTCGTCGGCGAGGCATGACCGTCGGAGCGGTTCACTGTCGGGGAGGGGGAAACGGAATGCAAGGTTCTGAAAACGCGGGCGTCGGCTATGGAGCGGCCGCGCTGGGGCTGGGGCTTACGCGGCGCCTCGCCAAGTTCATCGTGGCGGCCGAATTCGAGGATCTTCCGGAAACAGCCGTGCACGCCGCCCGGCGCGGCGTGCTCGACTGGATGGGGTGCGCGCTTGCCGGCAGTACCCATCCTTCCGTCGACATCCTGCTGCGCACGGCCGCGGCTTTCGGTTCTGCGGGGACTGCGGGCGTGATCGGCCGCGGCCTGCGCCTGGGGATGTCGGAGGCTGCTCTCGCCAACGGCCAGATGGGCCACGTGCTGGATTTCGACGACACGCATATGGGCGGCGTGATCCTCCACGCCAGTTCGCCGATCCTCGCGGCCTTGCTGGCGCTCGCGGATACGAGGCGGATGAGCGGCCGGGAGCTGGTTCTCGCCTATGCGCTCGGTTTCGAGGCGGGAGTGCGCGCGGGGCAGGCGGCCCCCCTCCACCATGCCGGCGGCTGGCACCTGACCGGCACGCTGGGAACGATCGCGGCGGGCGTAGCCGCAGCCAGGGCGCTGGCTCTCGATGCGCCGCGCACGGTCAACGCCATCGCCCTGGCCGCCACGCAGGCTTCCGGCATGCAGCAGAACAGAGGCACCATGGCCAAGTCGTTCCATGCCGGCAGGGCCGCCTCCAGCGGCCTTCTGGCTGCCCTGCTGGCCGGGAACGGTTTCGACGGCTCCGACGAAATCCTCGAGGGCCGCCGCGGCTTCTGCCGCATCTACAGCCGCGAGACCAGCGAGGAGGCTCTGGTCGACGGGCTCGGGACGCGTTGGGAGATCCTGCGCAACGGCCACAAGCCCTACGCCTGCGGCGTCGTGCTCCATCCGGCCATCGATGCCATGATCGCGCTCGGCAATGCGGTCGGGGATCCCGCGCGCGTGCGCGCCGTGGAACTCCGCGTCAATCCGGCGGCGGTCTCGATCACGGGGGTCGCTCAACCGCGCTCCGGGCTGAAGTCGAAGTTCAGCCTCACGCATACCGCCGCCGTTGCCTTCCTCGACCGCGCGGCCGGCGTCGCGCAGTTCTCCGACGCGCGGGCGATGCGGCCCGACGTGCAGGCTTTCGCGGCCCTCTTCGACGTCGTCACCGACGAGGCGCTGGGCCGGGATCAGGCGGAGGCGACCGTCATTCTCGACGACGACGGTCGCCGGAGCCATCGCGTGGAGCACGCCAGCGGAACCGCCGACAATCCGATGAGCGACGATGCGCTTGCCGCGAAATTCCTCGCCAATGCCGCGCCGGTGATCGGTGAGACGGCCGCGGAGAGGCTGGCCGCGGCCGTCGGCGGGCTCGACCTGCTGGAGGACGTCAGCGAACTGGTGCGCCTCGCCGCGCGGAAGGACCCGATACAATGAAGCACTTGCCCGCGCTGGCCGTTCTCGCGGCCGCGGCTGCGAGCGGCTATCTGGCGTCTACGGCCGGGTTGCCTCTCGCCTGGCTGCTCGGAGCGTTGGTTCCCACGGCAATAGGATCGCTTCTCGGCGTCGACGTGCTTGCTTCCCGGCGGGGCCGGCAACTCGGCCAGCTGCTGGTCGGCACGTCGGTCGGCCTCTATGTCACCGTCGAATCCCTCGGGCTGATCCTGACCTGGTTTCCGGCCATGGTGGTGACGGCGCTGGTGTCGATCCTGATGACGGCGCTGCTCTGCATTCCCTATGCGCGGGCCAGCAGGCTTGACGCCACCACCGCCTTCTTCTGCCTCACGCCCGGAGGACTGGCGGAGATGGCGCGCACCGGCGAGAAGGAAGGGGCCGAGCGCGAGCCGGTGGCGCTGTCCCAGACCATCCGGGTGGCGCTGCTGGTCTGCATCATGCCGCCGCTGCTGCTCACCTTCGGCGTCGATGGGGGGATGTCCGAAGCGTCCGGCCGCCTGCCGGTGGCGCCGCTGGAAGTGGCCGTCCTGCTTCTGTCGGCCGGCATCTGCGTGTTCCTGGTGCGCCGCACCGGCATGAACAATCCGTGGATGATAGGCGGGTTGCTGGGGTCGGGCGCGATCGCAGCCTCCGGCTTCATCGACGGGCGCATGCCCTATGCCCTTTTCGCGCTGGGGCAGTTCCTGATCGGCCTCTCGATTGGGGCGCGCTTCAGACGCGCAAGCCTCGTGAAACTGCCGCGGGTCTGCGTCATGACGGTGGTTTTCATTGCGGTGATGACGGTCTTGCTTTTCGGCTATTCGGTTCTCCTGCATCTGGCGACGGGCATCGACCTGTCGAGCACGGCGCTTGCCGCTGCGCCGGGAGGGCTGGCCGAGATGGCGCTGACAGCGCAACTGCTGCACCTCAACGTGGCGCTGGTCACGTCTTTCCATATCGTCAGATCGTTTACCGTCAACGCGTTCAGCCAGCATTTCTTCCGCCTTTTCCGCAGGATCGGCCTGTTCGTCGCGGTCGATGCGATGCTCCGGCGCTGGCTGGGGCCGTCTCCAACAAAATGATTGTCGACAATTGACAAAAAATCCGCGAAGCGAGATATGTAGTATGGGCTTGTATTGAATTTTATTGCATACTGCTGTGTGCAATGGCCGAAGAAAGATGGCGTGGCAATGGGGCAGCCATCCCGGGGCGTCCGGGGATCGGGAGGGGCGAATGGGTGAAGAATGCGTGCCGGTTGCTCGGCCGTCGGGGCAGTACGACCCCGGCCGTCCGCTGGAAGGGCAGGTTGCGCTCGTGACCGGAAGCGTGCGCCGGATCGGGCGGGCGACCGCGCTGTCCCTCGCCGGGGCCGGGGCCAGCGTCGTCATCAATGCCCGTTCCTCCCGCGAGGAGGCCGAGGCGACGGCGCGCGACGTCGAGCGCCTGGGGTCTCGGGCACTCGTCCAGATCGCCGATGTGACCGACGAGGACGCGGTGGCCGGGATGACGGATGCCATCATCGATCGCTTCGGCCGCCTCGACATCCTCGTCAACAACGCCGCCATCCGCCGCGAGGCGGCCTTCACCGGGATGACCCTCGCCGAGTGGCGGGAGATCATGGCCGTCATCCTCGACGGCGCTTTCCTGTGCAGCCGTGCGGCGATCCCGCACATGGTGCGGCATCGGCATGGCCGCATCATCAACATCGGCGGCGTCAGCGGTCACACGGGCGCGATCGAGCGCGCGCACGTGGCGACGGCCAAGGCCGGGCTGGTCGGATTGACGAAGGCTCTGGCGGTGGAGTTCGCGCCGCAGGGCATCACCGTAAACTGCGTCGCGCCGGGCAAGATCGGCGGCAAGCGGTCCGTCTCGTCCGGGCGGGGCATTGCGCTGCCTTCCGGCGGCAAGCCGCTGGTGGGCCGCGAAGGGCTCCCCGAGGATGTGGCGCAGGTCATCATGACCATCTGCGGCTCCGCCGGCGATTTTATCACGGGGCAGACGTTCCACGTCAACGGAGGTCTGTATCTGGCGTGAAACGCCCCTCCGTATCGCTTGGGGCGGAACGATAAATGTCGCTTGCGGCACGCATCCGCAAGCGCGCGGAAGAAAATTCCAGGGAGGTTGAAATGAAACGCAAGTTGTTCACGGCTCTATTCGCCGCCATCTCCGCCGTCGCGTTCATGACCGCGCCGGTCAAGGCCGATTACCCCGTTTCCCCGGTCAAGCTCGTCACCCATTCCAGCGCGGGCGGCGGCACCGACGTGTTCTTGCGGCGGCTGGCCACGCAGCTCAATTCCATCATGGGCACCAATTTCGTGGTCGAGAACATCACGGGCGGCGGCGGCGCGCGCGCCATGGCGGCGCTCGTTTCCGGTCCCAAGGATGGCAGCCAGATCTATGGCACGACGCCGTCCTACATCATCACCACTTTGCTCAGCAAGCCGCAGGCGGGATACAGCGACCTCGATCCGATCCTGAACATGTTCTACGATCCGCAGGTGGTCTTCGTCCGCGCCGACAGCCCCTACAAGAACCTTTCGGACATCATCGAGGACGCCCAGCAGCGGCCGGGCCGGGTCATTGCCGCGGTGAGCACGCCGGGTTCGCTCGATCGGCAGGTCATGGAGCAGTTCAAGGCGCTCACGAAGACGGATGTCGTCATCCTGACCCATGACGGCGGCGGTGACGTGATACTCAACGTCCTCAACGGAACCGCGAATTTCGGCATCGGCGAGATCGCCGAATTGCGCGGGCAGATCGAGGCGGGAGCGATGCGCGTCATCACGACCTATACCGAGGAGCGCGTGCCCGTTCTGGAGAATGTGCCGACAGCGCGCGAACAGGGCATCGATCTGGTGGTGCGCAAGTTCCGCGGCCTTGCCGGTCCCAAGGGGCTGGCGCCCGAAATCGTCTCGGCGTGGGAGGAGGGCGTCCAGAAGCTGCTCGAGGATCCCGAGTTCAAGGCCTGGTACGAGGCGGAGGGCGTGCAGAAGGCCTTCATGAATCAGGAGGAAGCGCGCGCGTTCACGGCTGAGTTCGCCGAGGAGATGACGGCCTTCTTCAAGGAATACAACATCACCGATTAGGACAGGATCAAGGGAGGATCCAATGCGGGCCACACTTGCTGTATCGGGGATATTGTTCGTCTTCGCAATTGTTTACTGGCTCGGGGCGGATGCTCTTCCAAGAAGTCCCCTTGCCGGCCATGTCGGAGCCGACGGTTTGCCCAAGCTGCTTGCCGTCACCCTGGCCGTGCTGTCCATCTGTCTGGCCGTCCAGACCTACATGGACATGAGAAAGCAGCGGCGTTCCGGCGCCGCTGTCAGGCAGGCCGAGGCCGCCGAAGACGACGAGGCGCCGGCAAGCCATCTGCGCGCATTCGGGCTCATCGGTATCGGCGCAGCCTATCTGCTCCTGCTTCCGTTCCTTGGCTACGCGCTGTCTGCGGCCCTGGTTCTGGGTGTGGTGGCTACTTACTCGGGGCTCAAGCCGTCGCTGAAGACCCTGTACTTCGCCATCGGCGGCGGGGCGGTCTGCTACGTCATCTTCGTCAAGATTCTGCAGATCCCCCTGCCGGCGGGCTTCTGGCCTTCCCTGTTCAGTTGAGCCCCGGCCCTTTCGGGGCCGGGTCTCGTCCAGCACGCTTCAGGATCGGAAACGCCAATGGATGGCTTTAACTACGCTTGGGCTGCGGTAACGTCCCTGCCGGTTCTCACTGCCGCCGCCGGCGGCGTCCTGTGGGGCATCCTCGGCGGCGCGTTGCCTGGTCTCTCTCCGTCCATCGCGATGGCATTGCTTCTGCCGTTCACCTTCGAGATGTCGCCTCTCGCCGCCATCGTCATGCTGACGGGCGTCTATATCGGCGCGGAATACGGCGGTTCGATACCGGCCATCCTCATCCGCACGCCCGGCACCAACGCGGCTGCCGCCACCGTCATCGACGGCTATACCATGCACAAGCAGGGCAGGGGCGGCGAGGCGCTGGGCCTGTCGCTCGTCGCGGGCACGATCGCCGGCCTCGTCGGCCTGATCTGCCTGGTGCTGCTGACGAAGCCGCTTGCCAGTATCGCGCTGCTGTTCACGCCGCCGGCCTATTTCGCGCTTGCCTTCCTGGGGCTGAGCATCATCGCCGCGCTCTCGGAGGGGTCCCTAATCAAGGGCATGATCATGGGCGTCATCGGCCTCATCATCGCCACGGTAGGGACCGATCCACTGTCGGGCGTGACCCGGTTCACGTTCGGCGAGGCGGAATTGCTGGGAGGGATAGACTACATCTTCGTCATGCTGGGCGTCTTCGCAGTCGCCGAGCTGATGAGCAAGGTCGCCGAACGCGACGACCCCCTCGCGGGCCAGCAGATCAGCAACACCGTCCGCCGGGTGAAGCTGCCCAGCCTGAAGACCCTGTGGCGCTTGCGCCGGGCGCAGGCGATAGGCACCGGCATCGGCATCATCGAGGGGCCGATCCCCGGAGCTGGCGGCACGGTGGCGGCCTTCCTGTCCTACAACGAAGCCAGGCGCTGGTCGAAGACGCCGGAACTGTTCGGCAAGGGCTCGGAGGAGGGCGTCGTCGCCCCGGAGGCCGCCAACAACGCCGTCACCTCCAGCGCGCTGGTGCCGACGCTCACCTTCGGTATTCCCGGGTCGAACTCCATGGCGATCCTGCTGGGCGGGCTGCTGATCCATGGCATCCAGCCCGGCCCTATGCTGCTCGCGAACCGGCCGGACCTGGTCTACGGCCTCTTCGGCGGGCTTTTCGTCTCCAACCTGTTCATGCTGCTTTTCGGCATCCTCATCCTGACGCCCTGCATATGGCTGGTGAACCAGCCCAAGCCCTATCTCACGGCCGGCATCCTGATGATCGTGCTGTCGGGCATCTATTCGATCAACCACAGTCTGTTCGATTTCTGGATCGTGCTTGGGGCGGGCGTGATGGGCTATGTGATGCGCCTGCTGAAGTTCCCGGCGCTGCCGCTGATCCTCGGGATCGTGCTCGGCTACATGGTGGAGTCGAACTACCGCCGGTCGCTGCTGCTGACCAACGGCGATCACAGCGTCTTCATCCAGAATCCGTTGAGTCTCGGCCTGCTGATCTGCGCCGGGCTGGTCATCGTTCTGGCCCTGACGGCCGAAATCCGGCGCCACCGGCGCTCTTCCGAGACCCAGACAGCGTGAACGAGGAGAGAGGGAAGAACATGGCAGAGGCAAACACCCCGCCGCAGATTCCGACCGGCTCGCCCCGTTCCGATGCCGATGGAGTGTCACGATGAACGAATTTCCTCCCGGTGCCTCGGGCCTCTCGGCGATCGAGTTTCTGAAGGCGCGCTCGCTGGCGGATGTCGTGCGCCACGAAATCGAGGCGCTCATCGTCAACGGCCATTTTGCGCCCAACGAACGGATCAACGAGCTCAGTCTCGCGCAGAAGCTCGGCGTCAGCCGGGCGCCCGTCCGCGAGGCGTGCCGCGCGCTGGCGGCGATCGGCCTCCTGGATTACATCCCCAATCGCGGCCTTTTCGTCCGCCTGCTGGACGAGACGGAACTGCACGACGTCGCGCAGGCGCGCGCCTATGCGCTGGCGTCGATAGCCTGTGCCCTGGCCGAACGGGTGACGGACGCGCAGGTGGCCGAACTGTCGCGTCTCGTCGCCGAACTGGAGGAGATCGCGCGGCTCTGGGACGTGAGCGCCTATTATCCGGTCAATCTGCGCTTCCATGATTCACTCTGTGAGATGTGCGGCAACCGCCGCATGGCCTCCGTCTATCAGGGATTTGCGCGCGAGTTGCACGTCCAGCGCTTCCGGGCGCTTTCCGCCGGCGACAATCTCGGCGTTTCCAACCGCGAGCATGCCGATATCGTCAAGGCCCTGTCCGCGCGCGATCCCCTGCGCGCCTTCATCGCCGGCCGCGCTCACGTCCTGAACGGGTTCCGGCGCATTCAGTCGGATCGCGGCATCGAGGCGGCGAACGCGCGAGCAACATCGTCCTGAACCAGAAAGCCGGAACGGGTATCCCGCCGGCGCCCGAGACAGCATTGAGGTAGTCGACATGTCCCATCCCCCAGTCACCCGCCATCTTGCCGAATGGATCGTCCGCCTTACCGCGTCCGACATCCCGAATGCCGTGAACGACGAGGGCGTGCGCACCTTCGTCAACTGGCTTGGCTGCGCTGTTGGAGGGGCGGATCATGAGACGGTGGATCGTGCGATTGCGGCGCTGCGGCCGTTTTCGGGCGCGCCGCAGGCCGGTGTCATCGGGCGCGGCGAGCGCTTCGACGTCCTGCACGCCGCCCTGCTGAACGGCATCAGCTCGCATGTCCTCGATTATGACGACACCCATCTGAAGACCATCATCCATCCCGCCGGACCGGTGGCTTCGGCGCTGATGGCGGTGAGCGAATATCGCCCGGTTTCGGGCCGCGATCTGCTGACCGCGCTCATCGTCGGCATCGAGGTCGAATGCCGGATCGGCAATGCCATCTATCCGGATCACTACGATCGCGGATGGCACATCACCGGCACGACCGGCGTTTTCGGCGCAGCCGCGGCGGTTTCCCGGCTGCTGGGGCTCGACGCGCGGCAGACGGCGTGGGCGCTGGGCATCGCGGCGACGCAATCGTCGGGCCTGCGCGAGATGTTCGGCACCATGTGCAAGAGTTTCCACCCCGGCCGCGCGGCGCAGAACGGGGCTGCCGCGGCCTTCCTCGCGGCGGCGGGCTTTGACAGTTCCGAGCGGGCCATCGAGGCGCCGCGCGGCTTCGCCAGCGTTCTGTCGACCAAGCAGGACTATTCGGAGATCCTCGACGGGCTGGGCGACCGCTGGGAGGCGGCGCTGAACAGCTACAAGCCCTTCGCCTGCGGCATCGTCATCCACCCGACCATCGATGGCTGCCGCCAGCTGCGCCAGGAGCTCGGCGATGCGACAGCCGACATCGACAGCGTGCAGCTGGTGACGCACCCGCTCGTCCTCGAGCTGACCGGCAAGAAGACGCCGCATACCGGGCTCGAGAGCAAGTTCAGCGTCTATCACGCCGCCGCTTTCGCGCTGCTTCACGGCGACGGCTCACCTGCCGCCTTCACGGACCAGGCGGCCCGCGACCCGCAGATCGTAGCGCTGCGCGACCGGGTGCGCGCCGAGGCGAGCGGCGACGTGGCCGAGGACGCAGTCCGCATCACCGTCACGCTCGCCGATGGCCGGCGCTTCGACAAGCATGTCGAACACGCTGTCGGCAGCATCGACCGGCCCCTGACCAATGCGGAGATCGACGAGAAGTTCATCGGTCAGGCAGCGCGTGTCATCGGCGATGCGCGCTCGCGCGATCTCCTGAAGCTCGGCTGGTCGTTGCTGGAACTCGACAACGCGGGCTTGATCGGGCCGGCGGCCACTCCCGCCCCCGGCTGAACGGTTTTGACAGCGGGCGCGAAATCGCGCCTGCAACGGCCTCCGCAATCGAGGCGGCGGGGTGAGTCTCGCACCCGGCCGCTAGGCGGTTCCGTCGGCCCGCCAGACAGTGTGCAGGTGCACAGATATCCGCATCCAAGCGGCCGGGATAGAGCGATGAAGATATGGGAAACTTCTGATATTGATATCCGCTTGAAATAAAATATCTCATTATTGATTCATAGAAAATAATTATACAAGTATATTTATAATAAAAAATGTAAGTATATATGTATTATTCAATAGAAATTGATTTCTGTCAATCAAAAGATACTTTCATAATAAGAAGTATATTTAACAATAAGTCCAAAAAGCAATCGATGATGAAAATGGGCGCTGTCTGTTCGTCATGCGGCTGTTACATGGCAGGTTTGTTTGTGTCGCTCTTTCTGTTGCTGCGTTGCAGCATTATATATGCTGCACTTGCAATGGAGATGAAAGATGACAACGCTTGTTGCTCGCCCCGTAAACACCGGATGGTTTCTGCGCCTGTTCGGCGGCCTGAAGGAGGGCGTAAGGCTGTTCAGCGCCGCGCATGAATGTGCCGTCGCGGTCGAGGCGCATCGCTGCCCGCCGACTGAGGCGCTGCGGACGCTTGGGATCGACGAGAAGGCCCTCCGCGGGATATACAAGCGGCGCTGAGACAGCGCACGCCTGCCCCATCGCCGACGAGGCCGCGCACCGCGGCCTTGGTGTTGCCCGGATCGAACGCTGCCGAGAGCCGTAAGCCCGGCGTGGAATGGACCATGTCGGCGCCGTCCTCTTGCTGAATAGGGCGCTGCGCCCAAGGAAGCCGCCGCCGGGCGGCCGATATTGCCTGCATGGCGACTGCCATCCGTCTCGCCCCGCGATCCGAAGCCACCACGGGGCGGAGGGCGCGTTTGCGGATGCTGGCAACGCGCCTTCGCCGACAGCCTCTCTCGACGCCATAGATAACGGCGTTCTCTTGAGATAACGACGTTCTTCTGCGTGTTCGAGCCCGTCGTGGCTGGCAGGCCACGGCCTTGTTCCCGCCCGATACGCGGCTGTCAGCTATTCCAGAGCTGCCATTCCGACCGGATTGCGGCGCACACCCAGTCGTTGATCAACGCGTAAGACTTTTCGCCTACCTCGGCGGTGGCGTTCTGAGGGTCTCCCCAGATACCGTCTTCAAAGCCCGCAAAAACCTTTGCCGGGTACTTGTAGCGGCCGATGGCTCCACCGAGATAGGGCATCTTGTCGTGCGGAGCGGCCGTGTCCGGCAGATGAGGGTGATAGCTTCTGGCCTTGTCCAGACGGACGAGATGGGGAGCGCTGGCCAACATGCGCGCCGTCTCGCCTTCACCGGCATGTCCTTGCGGCCTTTCCGACTTCATCATTCCCTTGTAGCCGGGCTGAATGCCGACGAGCCACTGCAAGGTGACCACGCTGGCATCCGTGGTGTCGGAGATCTCCTTGGCGACGATCTGCAGGATCGGATCGTGCTCGGCATGCGAGCAGAGCAGGTAGACCACCGGGAAGCCGTGCCCCACCAGCTCGCGGCAAACCTCCTCGATGACGGCCCTCGCCGTTGCGTGCGACAGGTTGATGGTGCCGGGAAAGCTCTTCGGCGACTCGCTGAGAAAGGGTTTCGGGCCGAAAGGAATGGCGGGACCGACGAGAAGCGGAATGCCTTCCCTGGCCAGATCGAAGGCCGCGCGCCGGGCCGTCTCCAGCCCCTGATAGGTATCCGTCCCCAGCGGCAGATGGCCGCCGTGCTGTTCGGTCGCCCCTGCCACGACGATGACGTGTGCGCCCGCCTTCGCCGCATCTGCTACGTCGTGTGAGGTCAACTCCTCGTAAAGCGGGATGTCTCTATGCGATCCCAGGCCGGAATAGTTCAACGTCATGGAAACCTCCTCTCGATTTTATGGTTCGGGAATGCCCGGTCGAAACCGGCCGTCTTGATGGCGCTCCAGTATCCGCCGCGCCCAGGCGATGAGGACGAACAGGGAGAAGGTCACGGCCAGGATGAGCGTCGATATCGCGGGCAGCATGGGCTCCATTTCGAAGACCAGCGAATCCCACATCTTTTTCGGCAGCGTCGCGGCCTGCGTGCCGGAGATGAATATCGCCACCACCACTTCATCGAAGGAGACGATGAAGGCGACGACTGCCGCGCTCACCATGCTGGAACGGATGAGGGGCAGGGTTATCTTCGATGTCGTGCGGGCGGGACCGGCTCCAAGGCTCATCGAAGCCTGCTCCAGTGCGCGATCGATATCGCGCAACGTGGCCGAAACGATGATGATCACATAGGGAATGGCCATCACCGTATGGGCAATGACGAGTCCTGCCTGGGTGCCTACGAGACGCAGCTTGGCCAGAAGGGCGTAGAAAGCCAGCGCCGTGATGATGATGGGAACGAAGCGCGGCGACAGCATCAGCACGCTTGCCGCGTTGCGCCCCCGGAAGCGTCCGCGAACGAGCACGAAGGATGCCAGCGTGCCGAGCAGAAGCGCGATGACCATCGTCGCCAAAGCCACGCGCAGGCTCACGCCCGCCGCCGCCAGCCAGGGCGTGCTGGTCAGGAATTGCCGATACTGGGAAAGCGACCATTCCTGCGGCGGCAGGCTCGGAACGATCGAACTGTCGAAGGACAGCGGCACTAGCACCAGGACCGGGGCCAGCAGAAAGAGCATGACCAGCGCACAATAGATCGTTGCCAGAACTTTCATCGGCGCTCCCATGGCTTGTCGATGCCAAAGAAATACGCGTAGCCGAGATAGATCAGCAACGCGACGCCAAGCAGGATCGTGGCCAGGGCCGATCCGAAGGGCCAGTTCAGCGTGGTGCGTATCTGGTTGTCGATCAGGTTCGACAGCATCGTCTCCTGCGGGCTTCCCAGCAACGCCGGCGTGATGAAGAAGCCGAGCGACGCGATGAAGACCAGGAAACAGCCGGCCCCGACGCCTGGCAGGCTCAGCGGCAGGGTAATCCGCAGGAAGGTTCTCACACCTCCCGCGCCCAGACTTTGGGACGCCTGGCGCAGCCGCGGATCGAGACCGGAGAGCGTGCTGTAGAGCGGCAGGATCATGAAGGGGATGAGCGCGTGGACCATGGCGACCAGGACCCCGAACAGATTGTACATCAAGGGAAGCGGCTGCTCTATCAGGCCGCTGTCGATGAGAAATCTGTTGATCAGCCCCATGTCCTGAAGAAGCAGCGTCCAGGCGTAGTTCTTGACCAGCAGGCTGATGAAGAAGGACAACATGACGAGCCCGAGCAGGATTTTCTGCACGCGCGGCGAGGCGCTTGCAATGCAATAGGCAAATGGATACGCGACGAGCAGGCAGATCACGGTCGTCAGGGCGCTGATCTTGATCGTCGTCCACAGAACCCGCAGATAGATCGGGTCCACGAACGCGCGGGTGTAGTGGGCCAGGGTGATCCCGCTGTCCCAGATGCTGGTGACGAGGATCTCGCCTATGGGCCAGACGAAGAAGAAGAGCATCACCGCCCCGAGCGGCAATGCAGCGAGCCCATAGGAAAAGGTCAGCCGCGGCGCCTTCGGCTCAGAGGAGGATGGCATCGTCGTGCCTCCATCCAACGGTGACCACCTCGCCGACCTCAGGGGGCCGGAGCCCGGGCCGGTTGACGCGCATCGACACCAGCTCCGATCCATTGGCCAGGGTCAGATGGCAGCGGATCTGCGACCCGAGATAAACCACGGCCGAGACCCGGCCCTCGACGGTCACGTCGAGCGGTCCATCATCCGTCCAGCGGACGCGCTCCGGCCGGATCATCAAATGTGAAGCGGTGGAGGTGTCGGGGGCAATGTCGCCGATGCTGAACGACAGGCCGTCCGATGTCTTGAAGACCTGGGCGGATCGCACGTTGTCGATGCCGCCGGGGATCAGGTTCGAAATGCCGAGAAAATCGGCGATGAACGGGGTGCGCGGTTGCTCATAGAGCTCGCGCGGCGTTCCCTGCTGCTCGACCCTGCCGTCCTTCATGACGATCACGAGATCGGACAGAGCCATGGCCTCTTCCTGATCGTGAGTCACCGAAATGGTCGTAATGCCGAGGGTCTGCTGGAGCGCGCGCAGTTCGATCTGCATCTGCTCGCGCAGCTTGCGGTCCAGCGCGCCCAGCGGTTCGTCCATCAGCATGATGCTCGGTTCGAACACGAGCGCGCGGCCGAGCGCCACCCGCTGCTGCTGGCCGCCGGAAAGCTCACGGGGATAGCGCGTGCCGATATCGGGCAACCTGATGAGATCCAGCGTCTTCTGAACCTTCGTTCGCACCTCTTCGGCCGGCATGCGGCGCGTGCGGAGAGGATAGGCGATGTTTTCGAACACCGTCATATGCGGAAAAAGCGCGTAGTGTTGAAAGACGACGCCGATGGACCGCTTGTGGGGAGGCACGGACGTCATCGAGCGCCCGCCGATCAGCACATCGCCGGCATCGGGAGCAACGAACCCCGCGATGGCCATCAGCGTCGTCGTCTTGCCCGATCCGCTCGGCCCCAGGAAGGTCGCGAACTGTCCGCCGGGGACGACGAGCGACACGTCATCCACGGCTGCGGGCCCGCGGCCATAGGTCTTCCGGATCGAGCGGAGTTCCACATCGAGACTTCCATGCATGGTGGGCAGCATCGAAGACATTCAGCCGAGCATGAACTTCTGCCAGCGGTCATTGACCGCGTCATAGTGTTCAGCCAGCCATTCGCCCTGCAGGGGCCATTGCTGCCTGAAGTTGTCCTCGGCGGTGGGCATGCCCTGCAGAACCTCCGCCGGCAGCATCTGATGCACGGCTTCGTTGGAAACGCCGACCGGAATGAGCTTGGCCACCGCGGCCTGAGGATCGGCCTGCATCGCGTAGCGGATCAGTTCATGCGCCTCCGGCTTGTGCTTCGCGCCGCTCATGACCATGAAGAAGGACGGCGAAAACGAGCCTTGCTCCCAGCTGTTGCCGACCGGCAGACCCTGGCTCCCGGCCAGCAGGAAGCGGGATGCCCAGCCGGAGGAATAAACCACCTCTCCGCGCGACAGCATCTGTACCGGCTGGTCGCCCTGCTTCCACCACGTCCTGATGTGCGGCCGTATCTCTTCAAGCTTGCGGAAGGCCCGCTCGACATCGAGGGGATACAGCGCGTCCACGGCAACACCATCGGCCAGAAGCGCGAACTCGAGGTTATAGGTCACGTCCGCTCCGAGCGAGCGCGCGCCGGGATATTTCTGCACATCCCAGAAATCGGCCCAGTTGCGGGCGCCGTCCGTCCCCGCTCTCTGGGTGTTGTATCCGAGCGTGAAGCTTACCAGGGTCGGCGCCAGGCCGTGGCTCAGCACGGCGCCCGGCACGATGCCGTCCGGGTTGAAATCCATCGACTCGAGCGACTCGACGAGGCCCATCTTGACCAGCACGGGATACCAGCGGCTGCCGCCCTCGATGACGTCCCACTCGATATTGCCGGTATCGACCTGGGATTTGACCTGCGCGATGGCCGGCGCGGTGGTATCGATGACCTTGATGCCGGTCTCCTTCTCGAAAGGATCGAAAATCGCCTCGCGCAAGGCCTTCTGATAGGCTCCTCCCCAGGAACAGAAGACCACTTGCCTGCTTTGGGCCCTCGCCGACGTCCATATCGCCGGCGCTGCCAGCATGCTCCCCACAACCCCCGAAAGCTGCAGGAATTGCCTGCGTTTCATGTATCGATTGATCATTTCCGCCTCTTTTGTTCAGGTTGTTTTTTGCTGACTGTTCTAAGCCTTGTGATCCTCCGGATACTGGGAAACTCAATGTTCCCGCTTGATGGACGGGCTGAACACCATGATGCTTAGAATTTCGAACAGTATTTGTGCACCGGCTTGTGCCGTGTTCGTCGTTGCATCGTATTGCGGCGCGACCTCGACGACGTCTCCGCCCACGAGATTGAGCCCCTTCAATCCGCGCAGGATCTCCAGAACCTCGCGCGTGCTGAGGCCCCCGATTTCCGGCGTGCCGGTACCCGGAGCGAACGACGGATCGAGGCTGTCGATATCGAACGACAGATACGTCGGGCCGTCGCCGACGACCTGCCATACCTTCTCGATGATGGCCGGAATGCCCTTCGAGGCGACTTCCTCGGCATGAATGACGGTCATTCCGGACTCATAGGTGAACTCCCAGAGATATTCCGATGATCCGCGAATGCCGATCTGGATCGTACGGCCAGGGTCCAGAACCCCGTCGAGCACGGCATTGCGGAACGGTCCGCCATGGTGGAACTTGGTCAGATCGTAGGCGCCTCCCGTATCGCAATGCGCGTCGATATGGACCATTCCGACCGGGCGTTCCTTCCCGATTGCCCTCAGGATCGGGTGGGTTATCGAATGATCGCCGCCGACCGACAGCGGGATGACGCCAGCCTCGACGATGTGACCGATGCGCCGCTCGATATCCTCATGGCTGAGTTCCAGATGATAGCGGCTGCGGAACGGTACGTCGCCGATATCGGCGACTTTCAATTCGTGGACGGGCGCGCAGTCGAGGACATGATTATACGGCCCGATGCGCTCGATGGCGCGCAGCGCGCGCGGTCCGAACCGGGCGCCGGTGCGGTTGGTGACCCCGAGATCCATCGGAACGCCGACGATCGCCACCTGCAGATCGCCGAAGTCGGGGTCGACGGCCGAGACCTCGCGGTGGGGAGCTGCCAGGAACGTCGGAATGCCGGAGTAGGGCGCGACGCGCGTTCCGTTCTCGGAAAAGATCTTTTCAGCGACACGGCGAAATTTCGGATCAAACAGCTCCCCGCCATGACTCTCGCCATACTTGGCGCGCAATGCGTTGAGCTTTTCCTGGTCGAAGCTCATCGTTTCTTCCCTCTTGGTTCGAGCTTGCCCAACCCGTTTCACAGTTGCCACTAGTGAATGATCGAAGAAGGAAGATCGGAAATCAATTGATATTATTTTAGGATACTGTATGAGAAAAACTAACAAAGAGATTGCTGATGAAACGACTCCCCCCGCTCAATCCGCTGCGGGCTTTCGAGGCAACCGCACGCCACGGATCGCTCAGCAAGGCGGCAGTCGAACTCAACGTGACGCACGGTGCCATCAGCCACCAGATCCGCGCTCTCGAACGCTCGCTCGGCGTCGTGCTTTTCGAAAGGGCCGGTCACCGTCTCAGGCTTTCCCCGCACGGGGCCGAACTTCTGCCTGCGGTGTCGAGCGCCTTCGACAGCATAGCCGCGGCCACCCAGCGCCTGACGCGGCCGATGAGCTCGGGCACGCTGTCGTTGTCCTGCGTGCCGGCGCTGCTTTCGCTGTGGGTCGTGCCGCGCCTCAACAGATTCATCTCGAAATATCCGGATGTCAGGCTGACGATGACCGGCTCGAACAATCCGCTCGACGTCCATGCGCCGGAGATCGACGTGTGCCTGCACTACGGCACGGGAAACTGGAGCGATTGCTGGCAGCGCAAATGGTCGGGGCTGGAGTTGTTCCCGGTCGTCAGCCCCACGCTGATCAACAACCGGCCGCTGCGCACCATCCGCGACCTCGCCAATCACGTCATGCTGCACGGCGACGACGGCAAGGAATGGCGGACATGGCTGACCGCCGCCGACGCGCTCGATCTGGAGCGCGGGCCGCGCCACTATTTCAGCGATGCCCATCTGTCCATTGGCGCGGCCCTGCACGGACACGGGGTGGCGCTCGGCGACACGGTAACGGTCAGCGGTCTTCTGGCGCGCGGCCAGTTGATCGCGCCGTTCGGCCTGTCCGTGCCGGCGACCGACGATTTCTACGTCATCTGCCGCAACGAGATGCGCTCTGCTCCGATCGTGCAGGTTTTCATCGACTGGCTGTTCGCGGAGAAGGAGGCTACCGGAGACCGCCCGACGAGTTCGGTAGCCACCGCGCTGAGGATGCGTCACAAGCGGCAGGCGCTCAAGAAGGCCATCCCGCGCTCCCGCTGATGCCGTTCGATGCGGGATGCCACGCTGCGCTGCTGCATCAAACCCAAAAATGGGTACCGCTTTTTGGATAAATTTGATGCGTTTTGCTCTAAATGGGCAGGAAACGCAGGAACTCCTCATAGACGAGGTCGGGACGCTGTTCCGCCGGGTAGTGTCCGGTCGGCAGCGCCTTGCCCTGCAGGTCGCCGGCCCAGGGCGCCCATGCCTCGAGCGGCTTGAAATGGCGGCCGCAATGGCTGTTCTCGCCCCAGAGCACCAGCACCGGGCAGTCGATGCGGCGTTTCAGATAGTCCGCCGTGTCGATGGCGAGGTCGACGCTGACGGTCGCCCGGTAGTCCTCGCAGACGGCGTGAATCTGCTCGGGCGTCGTGCATCGCTTGTATTCCTGCATGGCAAGCGGATCGAAGATCGACAGGCCGACGCCCTTCTTGTTGAGCTTGTAATCGATGTAGTAGTCGAGCTCGGCCGTGATAAGCCGCTCCGGGAACGGGGCCTTCTGCGCCATGAAGAACCAGTGATACGACTCGAGCCCCCAGCCGAGCGAGACATTGTTCAGGACATGGTGGGTCGGCACGATATCGAGCGCAATCAGCCGCGTCACCCGCTCGGGACGATCGAGAGCCATGCGGAACCCCACGCGCGCGCCGCGGTCATGGCCCGCGACATGAAAGCGGTCGAAGCCGAAATGGGACATGACCGCGAAGTTGTCCTCGCCCATCGCACGGAAGGAGTACGCTGCATGATCCTCGCCGCCGTCGGGCTTCGAACTGTCTCCGTAGCCCCGCAGATCAGGGGCGATCACGGTAAAGTTTTCCGCGAGCTTCGGAGCGATGCGATGCCAGCTCACATGCGTCAGCGGATTGCCGTGCAGAAGCAGCAGCGCGGGTCCTTCGCCGCCGATGGCGACATTGATCGTGGCGCCCCCGGTGTCGACGCGCTCGTATCGGAAGCCGCGCATCAACGTTCTGCAAGCCTCGCTTGCCTGCTCTCCTGTCTGCGATTTGGCATGTTGCGTCGGTGTCATCATGAACTCCTCGACTTTGGGTCCCCTCCCGGACGATAAACAGGAACGGCCTAAAATTGTCAACAGTCGATAGTTGACAATATGGGCGTCATTCAATAGCTTGTCGGCCAAGGTGGTTCGATGGCGGTTCGATGGCGGTTCGATGGCGGGTTGGCATGGCGTGGCCGGCGCGCAAATCGTGCCCGCGAGACA
Organism: Pseudochelatococcus sp. B33; assembly: GCF_053570585.1. Lineage (NCBI taxonomy): Bacteria > Pseudomonadati > Pseudomonadota > Alphaproteobacteria > Hyphomicrobiales > Chelatococcaceae > Pseudochelatococcus > Pseudochelatococcus sp. B33. The sequence continues at coordinate 238,719 of NZ_JBSEFH010000004.1, forward strand.
ATGAAACAGGGGAGTGTGCATGTCGGCGCGAGCGCTCAAAATCGCCGTCATACCCGGGGACGGGATCGGCAATGAAGTCGTTCCGGAAGGTTTGCGTGTGCTCGACGCCGCTGCATCCCTGTTCGGTATCGACATTGCCTATGAGCATTTCGATTTTGCCTCCTGCGATTATTATGCCCGCCACGGCAGGATGATGCCCGACGACTGGCAGGCGATTGTCGGGGGCCATGATGCGATCTTCTTCGGTGCCGTGGGGTGGCCGGACAAGGTTCCCGATCATGTGTCGCTGTGGGGATCACTGCTTCAGTTCCGTCGCGAGTTCGATCAGTACGTCAATCTGCGCCCCGTGCGGCTGATGCCGGGGGTCCGTTCGCCGCTCGCGGGTCGGGCGCCGGGCGATATCGACTTCCTCATCGTGCGGGAAAACACCGAGGGCGAGTATTCGTCCGTCGGCGGCAGGATGTTCGTCGGCACGGAGCGCGAAGTCGTCCTGCAGGAGACGGTCATGAGCCGCTACGGCATCGACCGTGTGCTGCGCTATGCGTTCGACCTGGCGCAAAAGCGGCCGCGCAGGCGCCTGACGTCCGCCACGAAATCGAACGGCATCTCTATCAGCATGCCATATTGGGACGAGCGCGTCGAGGAAATGGCCCGGTCGTTTCCGGATGTGTCCTGGGACAAGTACCATATCGACATCCTCTGCGCGCACTTCGTCCTCAATCCGGATCGGTTCGACGTCGTCGTCGCGTCCAATCTGTTCGGCGACATCCTTTCCGACCTCGGCCCGGCGTGCACCGGCACCATCGGCATAGCGCCTTCCGGCAACATCAACCCCGAGTGGCGGTTCCCGTCGCTGTTCGAGCCGGTGCACGGTTCGGCGCCCGATATCGCGGGGCAGGGGGTCGCCAATCCGATCGGGCAGATCTGGGCTGGGGCGATGATGCTTGACCACCTCGGATATCCCGAGGCGCACGACGCCATCGTCGCGGCCATCGAGAGCGTTCTTGTCGACGAGGCGCTGCGCACGCGTGATCTCGGGGGCCGGGCGGACACCGTCACCTGCGGCAAGGCCGTTGCCGCGGCGCTCGCGGCGCCCGCGGGGTGAGGCGTCCCCGTTCCCGTCCCCTTGAGCGCAACCGACCGAAAGACGGAGTTTCCATGTCTGCCCTGCCCATTATCGCGGTGACGCCGGGGGATTGCACCGGGATCGGCCCCGAACTGCTGGCCCGCGTCGTTCACGACGGCCGCATGAAGGATGTCGCCCGTCTCATCGTCGTCGGCGACGTTCGCGTGCTCGCGCTCGGGATGCGTCAGGCCGGCGTATCGTTCGCCATCCGCCCGGTCGACCATCCCCGCCAGGCCGACTGGCAGGACGACGCCGTTCCGGTGATCGATCTGGGCAACATGGACCCGGACCTCTATCCGCCCGGCCGTGGCAGCGCAGGGGCCGGCCAGGCGACCGGCGACACGCTGGCGCGGGCCATCGAGCTGGCGAAATCGGGTGCCGTCGACGCCATCTCCTTCGCGCCGCTGAACAAGCGCGCCATGTACGATGGCGGCTGGCGCTTCCCCGACGAACACAAGATGTTCGCCCATCTGCTGGGGCACGAAGGTCCGTTCAGCGAGATGAACGTGCTCGACGGTCAGTGGATGTCGCGCGTCACGTCGCACGTGGCGCTGCGGGAGGCGGTGGGGCAGATCACGCCGGAGGCGGTCACCCGGGCCATCGAACTCGCCGTGACCACGATGCGCAAGGCGGGCATCGCCGCCCCGCGCCTTGCCGTGGCGGCGCTCAATCCGCACGGGGGCGAGAACGGCCTGTTCGGCGACGAGGAAATCACCATCATCGGACCGGCCGTCGCGCAGATGGCGGCGCGAGGTTACGGCTGCAAGGGGCCGTTCCCCGCCGACACCGTCTATCTGAAGGCGTTTGCGGGAGAGTACGACGGCGTTCTCGCCATGTATCACGACCAGGGACAGATCGCGACGAAACTGCGCGGATTCGGCCGTGGCGTGACGGTCACGGCAGGACTCGACATCGTTTTCACCACCCCGGCGCACGGAACGGCCTTCGATATCGTGGGCAAGGGCGTGGCCGATACCGGCGCGTTCGAGGCAGCCATCGCCCTGGCAAGCCGGCTCGCCTCGGCCTGATGCATCCAGACGCCGAGCCTCGACCAAGGCAAAATACCCTCGCATATTGTTGACAGTTTACAGTAACCGATTCATGCTCACCAAGATTCCCGGATGAGGGCTCTCGGACGAGCGGTTGACCAGCGGAGAGGAACAGAATGAGCCAGCACAGCACTCCTGACGTTGAACTGACCAGATACGTCGCCGGATTCATCGTCGAGACGTCCGCCGCAGGCCTTTCGGAGGAGCTTGTCGCTCTTGGCAAGAAATCCATTCTGGACGGTTTCGGGCTGGCATTGTCCGGCTCCGTGGCGAAGAGCGGGGCGCTCGTCCGCCAGCACCTGCAGGACCTGCGGCTTGGCGAGGGCGGCGCGACCGTCATTGGCGGTGGCCGCAAGGTCGCGGCCCGCCTCGCCGCCTTCGCCAACGGTGTGGGAATCCATGCCGATGACTACGACGACACCCAGCTCGCCGTCGCTACCGACCGCGTCTACGGCCTGCTGACGCATCCGACGGCGCCGGCGCTGCCGGCGGCCTTCGCCGTGGGCGAGGAGGTGCGTGCTTCCGGGCTCGATTTCATGCTCGCCTACCACCTCGGCGTCGAGGTCGAATGCAAGATCGCGGAGGCGATCGCGCCGCGCCATTATCAGACCGGTTTTCACGCCACCGCCACTTGCGGCACGTTCGCGGCGGCGGCGGCGGCTTCGAAGCTGCTCGGGTTCGATATCGATCGGACGCTGCGCGCCCTTTCCATCGCGGGCAGCCAGTCGGCGGGTCTGCGCGAGAACTTCGGCACCATGACGAAGCCCTTCCATGCCGGGCGCGCTTCGGAATCCGGCGTCGCCGCGGCGCAGTTCTCGTCTTACGGATGGACCGCGACCTCGCGCATTCTCGAAGCGCCGCGCGGGTTCTTCAGCGCCGCCGGCGGCGGATACGACATCGACGCGATCTACAACAAGCTCGGCGCGCCGTGGACCTTCGTATCGCCCGGCGTGTCGATCAAGCCGCATCCTTCGGGATCGCTGACCCACCCGGGCATGACGGAAGTCCTGCGGCTGATCCGGGAGTATGATATCCGCGCCGGGGACGTGAAGCATGTCCGTGTCGGCACGAATTCCAACATGCCCAACGCGCTGATCCACCATCGACCGAAGGACGAGCTGCAGGCCAAGTTCTCGATGGAATTCTGCGTCGCGATCCTGCTGCTCGAACGCAAGGCGGGGCTCAACGAATTCACCGACGAGACGGTCGCCCGCGACGACGTGAAGGCCTTGATCGAGAAAATCGATTTCGTCGTGGACGACGACGCCGAGGCGGCGGGCTACCACCTCATGACGACGATCATCGACATCGAGCTGAACGACGGACGCAGGATCTCGGGCCGCGCGGACTTCGGCAAGGGCAGCCCGGCCTTTCCGATGAGTTATGACGAGGTGGCGGACAAGTTCCGCGAGAACGCGGCCTTCGCGGGCGTCGGCCGTGAACGGGCCGAGAGGATCGTGGACCTCGTGCGTGATCTGGAAACGCTGCCCAATCTCGACGAGTTGTCCAGGAATCTGATCGCAGCCGGTTGAGGCCGCCATGGATCCGGAGGAGGGATCGGATGCGGTGGCCCGGAGCATTCCCGCTCCCGGCCGTTGCGCTCTCGGCCTGCTGGCGGGGATGAGCAGCGCGGCGCTGGCCTGGGCGGGCGGTCTTCCCCTGCCTTTCCTGCTGGGGTCGTTGATGGTCTGCGCGGCGGCGACGTTGCTGAAGCTGCCGGTCGCGCCGGTGCCGTTCAGCCGTGCGGGCGCGCAGGTCGTCGTCGGTCTGTCGATCGGTCTCCACTTCACCCCTGACACCCTGCACGCCACGGCGGGCCTGATACCGTGGACCGCACTGACCTCGGCCGTGACCATCGCGGTCACCGCGCTTGCCAGCCTGATGCTGGGGCGCGCCGCGCATATCGACAGGAGGACGGCGTTCTTCGCCACGACTGCCGCCGGCATGGCCGAGATGGCGGTGCTGGCGGCACGGATGAAGGCGGCCAGCGAGACGGTGGCCGTGGTTCACGTCATCCGTGTCGTCACGATCGTCTCCACCGTACCCATCCTGGTGATGCTGTTCGGGGCGGAGGGAAACGTCGCCGGCACGGCGCTGGCCTCCCGCGAGATCCTGCCGTCGATGTTGCTGCTGGTCGCGGCGGGGGCGCTGGCGCTCGCCATCAACCCGCTCAGGATACCGAACGGCTGCTTCCTGGCGCCGGCCGTGCTCGGGGGCGCGGCGGCGGCGACCGGTTACGGGCCTTTCGCCATGCCTGCCCCGCTGCTGGTCGCGGCGCAGGTGATCATCGGGATCTGGCTCGGTTGCCGGTTCAAGCGTTCGATCGTCGGCCGCCTGCCGCGGCTTGCGCTGTCGGCTCTGGCCATCACGGTGTTCATGATCGTTGCCGCCGCCGCGCTCGCCCGTCTGCTCGCGTCGATCACCGGGCTGTCCTTCACGACGTGCCTTCTGGCGGTGGCGCCGGCGGGGATCACGGAAATGGCGATCACTGCGGCCGCCATGCATCTCGACGTCACGGCGGTCACGGCGTTCCAGATCATGCGCATAGCGATCGTGATGGCCACCGTTCCGGTCACGCTGCGCCTGTTCGAATACGTATCACGGTCCATCGGCGGCGGCATCGAATGACCGCCCTGCGCGGTCCACCATTCCGGAGCGGCCATGGGCCGCCAGTTCAAAGGGGGAGAACGCAATGACATCCCATCTCACGATCGGCGTCCTCAACGGCGACGACATCGGGCATGAAATCGTGCCCGCGGCGGTCGAGGTCACCAAGGCCGCCGCTGCCGTCGCGGGGCTGAAGATAGACTGGCGGCATCTTCCCATCGGCCGCTCGGCGCTCGACAGCCATGGCTCGACGTTTCCGGAAGGCACGATCGAGGCTCTTCTCGCCATGGACGGCTTCATCCTCGGACCCATCGGCCATCAGGCCTATCCGAAGGTTCCCGGCGCCATCAATCCTCATCCCATCCTGCGCAAGCGCTTCGGCCTCTTCGCCAACGTCCGTCCCACGCGCTCGTTTCCGGGGCTGGGGGCGCTTTACGACGATATCGACCTCGTGATCGTGCGCGAGAACAACGAGGGCTTTCAGCCGGACCGCAATGTCGTCGCGGGGACGGGAGAGTTCCGGCCGACCGAGGACATGACCATTTCCGTGCGGGTCATCACCCGCGCCGGTTCCGCGCGCGTGGCGAGGGCGGCGTTCGAGATAGCCCAGCGCCGCCGCAAACGCCTGACGATCGTCCACAAGGACACCGTCTTCAAGCTCGGCTGCGGGATGTTCGTCGAGGAGTGTCACCGCGTCGCGCGGGAGTTCGGCGATGTCGCCGTGGATGAGGTGATCGTCGATACGATGGCCACCCGCCTCGTGCGCGAACCGCAGGTTTTCGACGTGGTGGTGACCACGAACATGTTCGGCGACATCCTGACCGACGAGGCGGCCGGGCTCGTGGGCGGGCTCGGCATGGCGCCCGGGCTGTGCATCGGCGAGGGGGCGCATGCGATGGCGCAGGCCACCCACGGCTCCGCGCCGGACATCGCCGGCAGGGGCATCGCCAATCCGTTCGCCATGATCGAGTCCGCGCGCATGCTGGTCGAGTGGCTCGGGCACAACCGGGGCATTCCCCAGGCGCTCGACGCCGCCCGCCGCATGCAGCACGCGATCGCCGTCGCGCTGGCCGATCCGCGCACGCGCACGCGCGACATCCGCGGCACGGGCGGAACAGCGGACATGACGAACGGCATCGTGGCCGCGCTGGAGCAGCGAGGCGGCGGAGCATGAAAAGCCTGCGGGCCAGCAGCCATCCCCGCCTGGGAGCGACCGGCGGCGCGCCGCCATCGCAGACCGGCGCGCCACACGCGTGCCGCGATGCCCTGATGGAATGACAGGGATGAACGACAATTTTCTTGATTGACTATTGTTGACAATTTACAAAAAATCGATACCGTGACGATGCAGGGTATCATTGTCGTTCGAACCTCCATTGTTGATGGATGCCACCCTGCGCGGTGCGCCCGCCTCGGGAGACTTCAATGCCTGAACAATCTTTTTCCGGGAATGACGGAAGCGCGCCCGTTGCCATTGTCACGGGTGCGTCGCGCAACATCGGCAGGGCCATCGCCATCGAGCTCGGGCGGCTTGGAGCCTCGGTCGTCGTCCACGCGCGCGACCGGGTCGGCGCGGAGGAAACCGCCCGGCTGGTCCGCGAGGCGGGAGGGGAGACGCTGGTCTTCCTGGGCGATCTTCTTGAGCCGGAAACGGCGCCCCAACTCGTGCAGGCTGCGGTATCCGCCTTCGGGCGGCTCGATATCGTCGTGGCCAACGCGGCGATCCGGCCGGAGGGCGCCATCGAGACGATCAGCCATGAGGACTGGCGCTCGGTGATGGGGGTGACGCTCGACAGCGCATTTCTGCTGGTCAAGGCCGCCCTGCAGGAGCTGCGCAATAGCCGCCGCGGCGCGGTGATCACGATCGGCGGCCTGACGGCGCATACCGGCGCGGCAAACCGCCTCCATGTGGTCACCGCCAAGGCGGGGCTCGTCGGACTGACCAAGGCGCTGGCCCACGAACTCGGTCCGTCGGGAATAACCGTTAACTGCGTCTCGCCGGGGCTGATAGAAACGGAACGCGATGGCCACGCCCCCCTCCATCATCACAAGCGCAGCACCGTTCTCGGGCACTACGGGACACCGAACGACGTTGCGGCAATGGTTGGCCAGCTCGCGGGGGAAAGGTCGCGCTTTATCACCGGGCAGGTCTTCCACGTGAACGGCGGGGCTTTCATGGCCTAGGCGCCTGCCCCGGCGCGCAGGGGCGGGACAGGGCCGCTCGGCGGCGGAAGGCCACTGCCCGCCCGGAGCCGGATAAGTATAGTTGATGGCAGTTTCAGGATATGGCGTAATTGTATATTGTAATTCAGAGATAGCCTGGTTCGTTGCTTCTGTCGTATATTACAGGTATTTGCATTCTTGGCGTCGGCAAAGATCGACTGTGCTGAACAATAGCGGGTGGGAGGAGTTATGTCATTTTTGGAATTGGCCGGGCTGACCAAGCGGTATGGTGCGCTGACGGTTGTGAAGGGGGTCGATCTGTCCGTCGAGCGGGGCAAGCTGGTCTGCCTTCTGGGGCCGTCGGGCTGCGGCAAGACCACCACTCTTCGTCTCATCGCGGGGTTCGTCGCGGCGGACGGCGGCGAGATAAAGGTCGGCGGGAAGGTGGTGTCGACCGCGGGCGCCACCGTGCCGCCGGAAAGCCGCAACATGTCGATGATCTTTCAGAGCTACGCGCTCTGGCCGCACATGACGGTGTTCGACAACGTGGCATACGGCCTCAAGCTTCGGAAGATGTCCAAAGCCGACACGGCGGCGCGGGTTCGGGAAATACTGGCGGCGACGCAGCTGTCGAAGCTTGCCGATCGCTATCCGGGCGAGCTGTCGGGCGGACAGCAGCAACGGGTTTCGTTGGCCCGGGCGCTGGTCATCAAGCCCGAGATCCTGCTCCTCGATGAGCCGCTGTCCAATCTCGACGCCAATCTGCGCGAGGAGATGCGGTTCGAGATCAGGCGGCTGCACGACGAGTTCCGCTACACGACGGTCTACGTGACGCACGACCAGATCGAGGCGATGACCACGGCCGATGTCATCGTCGTCATGAACGATGGCAGCATCGAGCAGGCGGGCTCGCCGGAGGATATCTACGCGCGTCCCGAATCCGAGTTCGTCGCCCGCTTCATCGGCGGCACCAACATCCTGTCCGGCGCGCGCGTGGACGACGGCGCGGTGCGTTGTCCGGGCAACATCGTGCTGCGCTGCGACAGCGGCACGGTCGCCTCGTCCGGCCAGACGGCCGTATCCATCCGCCACCATGACGTGGAGATACTGGCGCAGAAGCCCGCGTCTGACGAAACCAACGTCGCCTCCGGGCAGGTCACCCGTCACATCTATCTGGGTTCCTACCGCGACTATCTGGTGAAGATCGACGACGGCGACGTCGTGCGCGCCATAGCGCCCGTCCGCGTTGAATTGTCCGAGGGGACGAACGTCTGGCTCAGGTTCCCGCCTGAGCAATGCCGGGCGCTGGATCGCTGACGAGATCCGATGTCCTGTCTCCGCGAATACGTGCGGAGCACGCCCACGAGCCGATGCGGGCCATGATGGGGCCTGCATCCAACAAAACAGAAGCCGCGAAAGGCCGGAATTTTTCAGATGACAACGGGAGGAATGGGTCGATGTTGAAAGCATTCGTGTTTCCCGCGGCACTCGCCGCAAGCCTGGTGCTGGGGGGCGGAGCCTCGGCGGAACCGCCGGCGCCTTACAGCGTAACCCCGGAACTCGAGGAGGCCGCCCGCGCCGAGGGCAAGGTGGTCTTCTACACCGCAACCGACGTCACGGTGGCGGAAAAGCTGGCGGAGCTGTTCAAGCAGACATATCCGGGAATTCAGGTACAGGTGGAGCGGGCCGGGTCCGAGCGCGTCTTCCAGCGCATCGGACAGGAATACTCGTCGGGCATCTACAACGCCGATGTCATCGAGACGTCCGACGCGGTCCATTTCAATTACTTCAAGCGCCAGGGCTGGCTCGAGCCGGCGGTGCCGCAGGTCGTGGCCGATAAATGGCCCGAAGACGAGCGCGATCCCGATGGCCAGTTTGCCGCCTATCGCGCACACCTTGCGGTGCTCGCCTATCGCAGCGACCTGCTGCCGAGCGAGGAGGCGCCCAAGACGTGGACCGATCTGCTCGACCCGCGTTTCAAGGGCAAGGCGGTCAAGGCGCATCCCGGCTACAGCGGCACCGTGATGACGTCCACCCACGTGCTTTCCGACCTGCTCGGATGGGACTATTTCGAGAAGCTGGGCGCGCAGTCGGTCATGCAGGTTCAGTCGTCGACCGAACCGCCCAAGAAGCTGGCGCAGGGCGAACGCGCGGTGCAGCTCGACGGGAACGAATACAACGTGTTCCGCCTTCAGGACGAGGGCATTCCGATCCAGATCGTCTATCCGGAAGAAGGCACGCCGCTTGCCGTCGGCAATGCCGCGATACTGAAGAACTCCCCCAACCCGAACGCCGCCAAGCTCTTCTATGCCTTCCTGTTCTCGCAGGAGGCGCAGCAGCTCAACAGCGACTTCGGCGGCCTCCGGTCCTTCCATCCGGACGTCAAGGAGAAGGAGGGGCGCATACCGCTCTCGGCCATCAAGCTCCTTCACTCCGATCCGGAGGCGCTGGAAGCACAGATCCGGGACATCAAATCGAGGTACGAACGTTACTTCGGTACGTGACGTCGTTCATCCCCGCGTGTTCTTCCGGTCGAGCGCTGGGGCCTGATCGGGAAGAACCGCGGGTGGGAGCCGAATTGCCGGACGTTTGCCGGGATCTTCAAAGCCGCGAACGTCCGGGAACCCGGGTTGCACGTCGCCAAATCGGCAGAATGGATGCCGTGCGGCCCGCGTGACATTGGCGACATACGGGCGTGGCCATCCAGGGTGGCATGCCTCGACAGATGGTATCAGCCGCTATGACAAATATCACGATTGCCAAGCCGACCATGCAGCGCACCCTGAAAATCGATCTCTCATGGCCGACGTTCGTCCTTCTGACCTTTGTCCTGGGCGTCCTCGTCATTCTGCCGCTTTTCTGGCTCTTCTACTACAGCGTTCACAGCGACGTGGACGGCAGCGCCACGTTCGAGAACTTCACCGCCCTCGTCACCGACGTGACGATCCTGCGGTCCTATGGCGTTGCCATCGCCATGTCCCTGGGGGTCGGCATTCTGGCCTGTGTCGTCGCCACGCCGATGGCGTGGCTGGTCGCGCGGACGGATCTGCCGGGGCGCCGCTATATCCGCATGGCGGTAACGGCGTCGTTCGTCACGCCGCCGTTTCTGGGCGCCATCGCCTACGAAATTCTGGCCGCCCCCAACAGCGGGCTGGTCAACATCCTCTACAGACAGCTCTTCGGTCTCGGCCCCGAGCACGTGCTCGTCAACATCTACACGTTTTCGGGGCTGATCTTCGCGATAGCCTGCTTCACCTTTCCCTATGTCTTCACGCTCGTCGCGAACGCGCTCGACAAGGTGCCGTCGGACCTGGAGGACGCCTCCGCCATCCTGGGGGGACGGGCGTTGACGACCTTGCGCAAGGTAACCATCCCGATGGTGCTGCCCGCGATGCTCGCCGGCACGCTGATCGCCATCCTCCAGGCGCTGACGATGTTCGGCTCTCCCGCCATCATCGCCCTGCCGGCGGGGTTCCACGTCATCACGACGAAAATCTGGAGCCTCTTCCAGTTCCCGCCGCAGCTCGGGCTCGCCGCCGCCGCCGCCATTCCGCTGCTGCTCATCACGGTCGTGCTGCTGCGCACCCAGAAGGCCATCCTGGGACGCAAGGGCTATACCGTGCTCGGCGGCAAAAGCGGCACGCCGCGGATCGTCGCGCTCGGCTCATGGAAATGGGCCGCCGTGGCTTTCGTATTCAGCGTGCTCTCGCTGACGATCATCCTGCCCTATGGGGCGATTTTCAAGACGGCGTTCGTCAATACCGCGAGCGATCCGCTCACGCTGGAAACCTTCACGTTCAAGCACTGGTATTTCGTGCTGTTCAACTTCTCGGCCACCCAGCTTGCGCTGCGCAACACGTTCCTGCTGGGCGTGCTGACGGCGACCATCGTCACCGCCATGGCGCTCGTCGTGTCCTATCTGGTGACGCGGCGCTCGGTGCCCGGCGCCGGGATTCTGGGCATCCTCGCCACCGCGCCGGTCGCGATCCCGGGCATCGTGCTGGGTGTCGGGCTCTTCCTGAGCTACGCGAACCCGACGTTCCAGCTCTACGGCACGCTGTGGATCCTGCTGATCGCGTTCATGACCATCGAGCTGCCCGCCGGCTATCAGCAGATGTCGTCTTCCTTCGCCGGCATCCATCCGGAACTGGAGGATGCCGGACGCATCATGGGAGCGTCGCGCCTGCGCACGTTGTGGGACATCACGGCGCCGCTGCTGCGCACGAGCGTCGTTGCGGCATGGTGCTTCGTGTTCGTCGGCACGATTCGCGAGCTGTCCGCGACGATCCTGCTGACGACCGCCAACACCAAGCTGGTGTCGGTCATCATCTACGATCTGAACGAGAGCGGCGATCTGGGGGCGATCTGCGTCCTCGGCATCATCCTGCTGGCGGTTTCGTTCGCGGTGGTCTTCGTCGCCAATCGCGTGCCGCTGCTCGGCGGCTCCCAGATGAACGCGCGCGGATAGGGCGCTGCTCCTTGAGCAGACCTCATCCCAGGATGGGGATTGAACCCCGCGAGATGGATTGTGGGCGGCGGCAGTGGTATAGAAACGCCACGGTGCCGTATCGTTTCGGGGCATAAGGGAATGGCGGCGAGGGTAACGATATGGTTTTTCTCGCCGTTGCCGCTTATCGTCGAAAGATTGTCGTGTCGCTATTCGGGTCGCGAACCGCGACGCTTGATATCTCCGGAACCATACTGGCTTGGCTATGTCCGATTCTGCTAACTTGCCCCAAAATCTCTCTGCGATTGACTTCCTGCGCACCCGGTCGCTGGCCAACGTGGTTCAGGCCGAAATCGAGAGAATGATCATTGATGGCGAGATCAAACCGAACGAGCGCGTGAACGAGAATGCCCTGTCCCAGCGGCTCGGCGTCAGCCGCGGCCCCATTCGGGAGGCGTGCAGCGCGCTGGCGGCGATCGGGCTCATCGAGATCATCCCCAACCGCGGTTTCTTCATTCGCTCCCTGTCGAACGACGAGGCGCAGGACCTCTCCGTCGCGCGCGCGGGGGTATTCGGCTGCATGGCCATGCTGCTCGCGGCGAAAATCACCGATGAGGAAATCGCGACGCTGCGGAACCTGCTTGCGCGCATGGACGATCTCGCCAAGGCCGACAATGTCCGGGAGTACTATCCGATCAATCTGGAGTTCCACCAGCAGATCGCCCGGATGAGCGGGAACACGCGGCTGGCGCAAATCTACCAGAGTTTCGTGCGGGAACTGCACATCCAGCGCTATCGCGCGCTCGCGAGCCCCGACGTGCTGGGCACGTCGAACGCCGAGCACCAGGCGATTGTCGACGCGTTGTCCGAGCGCGACAGCCTCAAGGCATTCGTCGCCGCCCGCGACCACATCCTGAACGGGATCGACAGAACGCGCAAGGCGACCCCGCAAGAGCGCGGCTGAACCCTGCGGGCCGTTCCCGCCGGCCGGTGACCGCATGCGCCTCTACAGGTTCGACGCGTAGATGGCGTCGCAGACGGCGTCCGTGACTTCCTGCGTCGTCGCGTTGCCGCCGACGTCGGGCGTGAGGATACCCGCCCCGGTGACTGTCTCGACGGCGCGCATCAGCCGCGTGGAGGCCTCCGGCTCGCCGAGGTGGTCGAGCAGTTGCGCCGCTGTCCAGAAGGTGGCGATCGGATTGGCGATCCCCTTGCCGGTGATGTCGAAGGCCGAGCCGTGAATGGGCTCGAACATCGACGGAAAACGGCGCTCCGGATCGATGTTGGCGGTGGGGGCGACGCCGAGGCTGCCGGCGAGCGCGCCGGCGAGGTCCGACAGAATGTCGGCGTGCAGATTGGTCGCGACGATGGTATCGAGGCTTTGCGGCTTGAGCGTCATGCGCACCGTCATCGCGTCGACCAGCATCTTGTCCCAGGTGACATCGGGAAACTCCTGCGCGATCTCGGCGGCGATCTCGTCCCACATGACCATGCCGTGGCGCTGGGCGTTCGACTTGGTGACGACGGTGAGCAGCTTGCGCGGCCGCGCCTGCGCGAGCTTGAAGGCATAGCGCATGATGCGGGTGACGCCGACGCGGGTGAAGATCGCGACCTCCGTTCCGACTTCTTCGGGCAGGCCGCGATGGGCGCGCCCGCCATGGCCGGAATACTCGCCTTCCGAATTCTCGCGGACGATCACCCAGTCGAGATCGCCCGGACCGCAGTTGCGCAGGGGCGGCGTGATGCCGGGGAGGATCTTCGTGGGCCGCACGTTGGCGTATTGGTCGAACCCCTGGCAGATGGGCAGGCGCAGGCCCCAGAGGGTGATGTGGTCCGGCACGTCCGGCGCGCCGACCGCGCCGAAATAGATGGCGTCGAACTTCTTCAGCCTTTCAAGCCCGTCCGGCGGCATCATCACGCCGTTCTTCCTGTAGTAGTCGGAGCCCCAGTCGAAAACCTCCACGCCGAATGTCACGTCGCCGAGGCGCTGTTCGAGACTTCTGAGCACCGTGATGCCGGCGTCGATCACTTCCGGACCGATGCCGTCGGCGGGGATCGCTGCGATAGTGTAGTGGCGCATGTCCGATTTCCGTTTCGACTGATTGAATGCAGCGTTGGACCGCAGGGGCGCCGCGCGCCCGTCGTGACCTTATGGCGACGCCGTCGCCCTTCTCAACGCGCAAATAATTATATAAATAAATGCAACAATAGGTGAGACGGCCGATGGAGCTTGAGCAACTGAGGTGCTTCGTGGCGGTGGCGGAAGAGCTGCATTTCGGCCGCGCCGCGCAGAAAATGGGACTGCTTCCGGCCTCGGTCGGCAGGCATGTGCGGCTGCTGGAGGAATCGCTCGGAAGCACGCTCTTCAGCCGCACCACGCGCAGCGTCGCCTTGACGGAGGACGGCGTCGCGCTGCTGAAGGAGGTGCGCCCGCTGCTTGCCGGCCTCGACGGCCTGGCCGAACGATTCCGGGCCGGCCGGCGCCGGCGATCCGCGACATGCCGCATCGGCGCCGTCGACAGCGCCGCCGCCGGCCTGCTGCCGACGTTGCTGCACGATTTGCAGGCGCTGAGGCCCGGCATCGTCATCGAGCTCGTCGAGGACAAGTCGGTCCGTCTCGTTCCCAAGCTTCTCGCCGGCCGCCTGGACATCGCGTTCATCCGGCCGCGTGAGGGCATGAGCCGCCATCTCGTGGTTGAGCCGCTATTCTTCGAAACCGCCGTCGTCGCGGCGCCGTCCACGCATCCTCTGGCCGAGAGATCCTCGGTTTCCGTGCGTGATCTCGCCGAGTTGCCGCTCATCGTTCCCGACCGCCGTTCCCGGCCGCATAGCTATGACCTCACGCTGGACGTCTTCGCCGAGGCCGGTCTGCATCCGCGCATTGCGCAGGTCGCTGATGAAAAGCAGACCATCGTCAACATGGTCGCGGCCGGAATCGGATTCGCCATCGTCCCGCGCTGGACGTCGAAGCTGGCGATGAGCGGCGTCCATTTTCTCTCTCTCGACAGGGAGGGCCTGCCGCAATTGCGGAAACTCCCTCTCGCCGTTGCATGGATGAGGGACGTGCGCGACCCGGTCAGGGATGCGATCCTGGAGATACTGCACGAGAACGCCGCGAGGTACGCTGAATTGGCCTAGCGCGGGGGACAGAAAATCCGCATCGGCGCCGCCGTTCAGGGCGGCGGCTCCCTTCCGGAGAAGAAGGCGCTGAAATAGCCGGCGTAGAGGCGGGGCGCCTCTATGTTCATCGAATGCCCCACTCCCGGCGCCTTCACGAGCCGCGCGTTCGGCAGGCCGGCCGCCATCGCTTCCACGCCCGCCTCGGGGATCCAGAGATCGAGCTCACCCCAGACGATCAGCCGCTCCGCCGTCATCTCGCCCATCCGGGCGGTCAGCCCGCCCGCCTGATAGGCCCGGTTCAGGTGGTGGGGCGTGCCGAGCCAGATGCCGGTCGGAAGCCCGAAGGTGCGGTCCACGATCCGCTCGAAGAGCTTCGCCCTCCTGCTCGCCGGCACGGTGAGGGCGGGGACCGCGCCCTGGGCGAGGCTGTCCGGGGCGAAAAGCGTCGGCGCGGCCGAGGCCATCACCGCGCGGGTCACTTCCTTTGCCGCCTGCATGGCCTCGAAGACGGCAGTGCCGGCGGCGTCGAAGGGCAGCCCCGCCGGGGGCACCGGGTCGAGGTCGAGGATACTCTGGAACCGGCCGGGGGCGGCCAGTTCCATGAGCATGGCGATGTAGCCCCCGGTCGAATGGGTGGCGAGATGGCAGCGCCCGATCCCGAGGGCATCGAGCGCCGCCAGCATGTCGGCCGCGTGCTGCTCCATGGAGTAGGCGGCGTAGTCCGGGCCGGGCTCGGGCCGGTCGCTGTCGCCGCAGCCGCGCCAGTCGAGCGCGGTCACCGTCAGGTCGCGCGGCAGGTGCGGCGCGGTGAGCTCGAACCACTCCTTGCTGGCGAGATTGCCGTGGATGAAGACCACCCGCACCGGCCCTTCGCCCCAGACGCGCAGGCCCAGATGCAGGCCCCCGCCGATATCGATCCTCGCCATGTCCGCCTCCCGCTTGTCCCGCCTCTTGCTTGCCTCGCCTCTACTTGCTCAGCCCCTCGGTGGTGGCCGCGGACCCGGCGCTGTCGGCCGCGGCGGCCTCCTTCGCCGTCCCGTTGATCAGCGCGTCGGTGATGAGAGGATCGGCCAGGGAGACCTTGCCTGTCAGCACGAAGTCGACCACGTCGCGGGGATAGCGCACCGGTTCGTCCGTGTGGATGAAGTGCGCGGCGCCGGGATAGACCTTGACCAGCGGCGGGTTGCCTGCGGCGGCCAGCCGCTCGGCGAACGGGGTGATGACCTCGTTCGCCATGTCGGTGAGCCCGTTGAGCGGCGTCGAGGGGATGAAGGGCTCGCGCGCGCCGAAGGTCAGGAAGATCGGCGCCTTGATCTGCGGCAGCCGGCGGTAGAGGTTGTCCGGATCGTCCTTCAGGTTCTCGGCCACCATGCTGTGGATATCCCAGATGAAGGCCGCCACCCACTGGTCGAACTCGCGCGGGTTGCCCTTGATCATCGCGATGCGCTGGTCGGTGTGGAGGCGGGCATAGGGCGTCTCGCGCAGGAAATAACCGGTGGAGGCGGGGCTTGGATTGCCGGCCGCGTCGCGCTTGCGCCAGTTGAAGAAGTCCTCCACCTCCTCCGGCGTGCGGTTGAACTCGGCATCGAACAGGCCCAGCGGCTTCCAGACCTCGCGCCACTTCTGGCCCTGGTTGGCGAGGGCGGGGTCGAAGGCGTCGACCGTCTCGCCGCCGCCGATCGGCACCTCCCGCGGGAATTCCTCAAGTCCCGCCGGTCCCTCCAGGATGATGCTCTCCACCTGGTCCGGCCAGTTCAGTGCGTAGCCGAGCACGAACTGCCCGCCCATGGAATGGCCGAAGAAGGCGGCCTTCTCGACGCCGATCCTGCCGAGCGCGTCGTGGATCGCCTCGCGCATGTTCGCCATGGAGCGGGACTCGTCGAGAGCGAGGTTCCCCGGCCCTGATTGGCCGTAGCTCGGCAGGTCCGGCACGACCACCCGCAGGCCCTTCGCCAGCGCATAGGTCATGATGTTGCCGTAATGGGCGCCGAACGCGCCCTTGCCGTGGATGATGACGAGGGTGCGGGAGTTCGGATCCTTCCCCGCGTATTCGTCCATGTAGCCGATTTGCCACTCCCGCCCCAGCGAATCCTTGCCGGTGGTGAATTTCACCGGGAAGGGGTAGGTGATCTCCTCCTTCCAGAACGAGCGCTGCGGGTCGATATCCTTCGCGACCGAGGCGATGCGCCAGTCCGGCAGCTCGACGTCCGGCGTCTCGGCGCCGATCGCCACCGTCTGGAGGAAATCGCGGAAGATCGGATTGGCGGCCTGATTGTTGGGCATGCCGAAGACGGCGTAGTGGGAAAGCGGGCTTTCCTCGCCGATCAGCCGCGCGCCGGGGATGCGCTCCGCCGCCCGCTCGGCCAGCGGGAAAACCAGCCAGTTGTCGTTCTTGACGTGCAGCACCAGCGTATCAGCGCGGCTGCGGCCGAGATCGTCGTTGATGTTGTAGTCGAGCCCGGTGCGGTTGCGGTACAGCAGGTCGACCGCATCGAAGTTCTGCGCCATCGCCGCCATGCCGGCGCCGGCTTCGGGCGTGGGCGGGTTCCAGAAGAACACGTCGCGCTTGACCGTCTCCCACGGCTGGGTGGCCCGGTAGCCGAGGTCGAAGCCGCTCTGGCTGAGCACCGACCAGTGGAAGGCCACGCCCTGGTTCGGGTGCTGGTCCTTCGGCCGGTCGTAATAGTCGCCGCCGGTCTCCTTCCAGACCGGATCGCTCTCCAGCGCGGCGGTGGCGAGCTGGAAGAGCCACGCCCGCACCGGATCGCCGCCGTCCTCCTGGGTGGTGCCACCGATGGGCATCACCGCCCTGACGAAGCCGCTCGGGCTGTGCATCACGCCCCACAGATGGGTCTGGGAGCCGCCCATGGAGACGCCGGTGACGAGCGCCACGCGGCCGACGTTGAGCTGGTCGCGCAGCACCCGGTACTGAGCCTGCACCTGATCGTAATAGCTGTAGAGCGGGAATTTCAGCCCGAGCCCGTCCGAGGGCTTGGAGGCGCCCCACAGGCCGATGGCGTCGAACATCACCACGTAGAAGCGGTCGGTGTCGATGAGCTTGCCCGGGCCGACGACCGGCCCGCCGGAGAGCGCGCTGCCCTCGACCCACTGATCGTACATCGAGGTGGAATCGCCCGAATAGAACGACGGGATCACCACGGCGTTGATGATCCGCCCCTCGGCGTCGGTCTTCGGCGTGCCGAGCGCAATATAGCCGAGGCGCAGCGGATCGGCCCCGAGGCTCTCCAGCGTCACGCCGCCGACGCCGCCGTTCTCCCAGGAGGCCGGATCGTCGAGATCATAGGTGCCGCCGATGCGGAAATCCGGCAGGACCGCGGTCTGCTTCAGCGCGTCATGCGCAGCCACCGCCGAGCGGGCGGTGATGTCGAGTATCTGCTGCTGGGCGGCTGCCCGGTCGATGGGCAGCGCAAGGCCCATCGGCACGATGAGAGTGCCCGCGAGCGCGCAGGCCAGAATGCGGTTCTTCAGCACGGATTCCCCCCTGGAATGCGGCCGGTGTGTCCGGGCGTTTTGCCCATCCGGCCGGAAGTCCTGATGGTCAATCTGAGCCATGGGCCCGGAGGGCGTCAAGAGGGCCGGCGAATTTGTAATGTAAAATCAAATAGATAGATGGAGATGCCATGAATCGTACACTCCCGCCGCCGATGCGGACGGTCGGTTACGGCAGGCGCGGCCGTCAGGCCAGCGTGTCGAGGAAGTGCCGGTGCACCTCCCGCGTCAGTCGGGTCGCAACGGCGACCGCTTCCTCCCGCCGTTCCCGGGGGATCCGTTCGAGCCCGTCCTTGAGCAGGCGGATCTGGGTTTGCAGCAATCGCCCGTTCTCCTGCTCGATGCGCAGCAGCGCCATGGCGAAGGGCTCCAGCATCAGCTCCTGGGGCACGATGGGCGCGAGCCGGACCGTCGCGAGCCGCGCGTGGCCGAGGGCGAGCGAGTCGAGCCCCGTCGGGTCGCCGGCCATCGACGCGCGCAGCGTCTCGGCCTGAAGCGGCGTGACGACGGCCGCGATCTGGGCGTAGATCCAGGGATCGAACTCCCAGTTGGTGACCCGGGCGAGCAGGGCGAGCGCCTCGCTCTCGCGGAAGAACTGCTCGTTCATCGCCTGCCATTGCAGCGTCTCGGCCGGCAGCGCCGTCGCCCCGACGAGAAAGGGCAGGCCCGCCGCCTTCACTGCGCCGAGATAGAGCGCGATCCGGGTCTGGGTCGCGGGGGTGAAGCCCTCGGCCGCGATGTGCGCGCGGATCCGGTCGTACCGCTCAAGAAACATCCCGCGCCTCCGGTCCGGAACGGGGCGGAAAGAGCGGCAGGGCGCGCAGGTGATCGCCCCGGCAGGGAAACCACGGCTCGGGCTCCTCGGGCCCCTCGGCCGAGATCCACACGCTCTGGTCGCCCGGCCAGGCTCCCGCCACGACGAGATCGAGGAAGGCCTCGATCAGCCGTATCGTCAGCCGCGGCTTCTCGACGGTGAAGGCGTGGTAGGCGTGCTGGACGATGACGAGGCGCGAGTGCGCGATGCCGCGGCGCAGGACTTCGTGGCACTTGCGGGGCGTGAAGAAGTCGTGCTCGCCGTTCAGGATCAGCGCCGGGCAGTCGATGCGGCCGAGACGGCCGGTGATCGGCTCGAACGCCGCCACCGATTCCATGAGGTTCTGCAGGGCGAAGAGATCGTTGACCACGTAGCCGCGCCGCATCAGCTCGGGCAGGGCGGTCGCGTTCTCCGCCAGCCATTCGTCGCTCATGTTCATGGGCATCAGCCAGCGCTGCATCGAGGGCAGGCCGGTCTGGACCAGCGCCTCGTACAGATTGCAGCCGAGCATATAGAGCTGGGGCGGCATCTCGGCGAAGCAGCTCATGGCAACGAGGCTCGCGCAGCGTTCGGGGCGTTCGCAAGCGAACTGCACCGCAACCGTGCCGCCGAAGGAGATGCCGCCCACATGGGCCCGCTCGACGCCGAGGTGATCGAGCACCGCCTCAATGGTGCGCCAGTGGTCGGCAAAGCGCACCCCCAGCGCCGGCTTGTCCGAGTCCCCCTGGCCGAGCATGTCGAAGCGCACCACGCGCAGTCCCCGGGCGGTGAAATGCGCCGCGTAATCCCGCCACATGTCGGCATATTGCGTCAGGCCGTTGACGAGCACGACGGCGGGCCGATCGTCCGCCCCGTCGACATAATATCTCACCCGGTTGTTGCCCGAAAAAACCTCACGGACGCGGGTTTGGTCTGGGGAGTCATTATGACAGTTTTTTTTCAATTATATGACTCTCGACGGTCGCCTTGATTTAAAAGCTGGCATGTTTCCAGGCGGATTACAAGTTTTGATGCCATAATTTAGAGCATTTGATGCATGGAGTTCGACATACTGATGGCCTTCTGCATGTGTTCGCGACGCGTTCCGAAGCGCGAGCCGCCGCTCAACCTGATGCGGGGAGGGCGCCGGGGTCGTTCGACTGCAGCGTCGCCATTCCGGCCGGCCGTCCGCACCGGAAGCCCGGGTGCGATCCGCCATGATCCCCGCCGCGCTGGCAATCCGGGGACTGCGCTGGTATAGATGGCCCTGCAACGGGGAGCAGGACATGGAAAGTCTGCCACTCAGCAAGGCGTTCACCCTGGTGGAATCGGGGCCGGTCGTCCTGGTCGCGACGCATGACGGCCGGAAGGCCAACGTGATGACCATCACCTGGACCATGGTGCTGGGGTTCTCGGCGAACTTTGCCATGACCACGGGGCCCTGGAACCATTCCTACGCGGCTTTGCGGAAAACGCGCGAGTGCGTGATCGCGATCCCCACGGTGGAGATGATCGATACCGCAATCGGGGTGGGCACGTGCTCGGGAGCGGACACGGACAAATTCGAGAAGTTCCCTCTCACCCCTCTCAAGGCACGACATGTCCGCGCGCCGCTCATCAAGGAATGTCTCGCCAATATCGAGTGCCGCGTCGTCGACTTCGTCGATGAGCACAGCATCGTGGTGCTCGAGGGCGTCGCGGCCTATTTCGACACGTCCCGCACGGAAAAGAGAACCCTCCATGCCGTTGGCGACGGCACCTTCATCGTGGACGGGGAGAGGATCGACAGAAAAGAGATGATGCGCTCGAAGCTCCCGAGCGGGATATAGGGCACTTCCGCTTTTCTCCGAATTGCGAAAATGCTCTATCTCTTTGTTTTTACGCAATTCCGGACGCAAAAGTGGTGTCCACTTTTGCTGGAATAGCGCTAGCGCGACATGACAGGGAGCAACGGACATGACGACCTACGCGGTGGCGCATCTGCGCAACGTCGACATGAATGACGATATCGTCAGCTATCTGGAATCGATCGATGCGACGCTCGCGCCGTTCGGCGGGCGGTTCGTCATCCATGGCGGCGAGAAGGAGCCGCTGGAGGGCGTCTTTCCGGGCGATCTGATCGTCATCGCCTTTCCGGATCGTCAGGCCGCGCGGGACTGGTATGGCTCGCCGGCCTACCGGGCGATCCTGCCGAAGCGGCTTCGCAACGCGGAAGGCGAGGCGTTCCTCATCGACGGCGTCGACGAAGCGCATCGCGCGACCGATATTCTGCAACGCTGATCGTCGCCCGGCGGCGGCTCGAACCGCGAGGACGGGGAGTGCCATGGGATTGTGGATCGCGATGGGGGTCGGGCTCGGCACCGTTGCCGGCACGACGATATTCGACAATATCGGCGTCGGCATCGGATTCGGGATTGCGATAGGGGCCATGCTGGGAGCCGTCTTCCGCAAGTCCTGAAGGTGGGCAAATCAATCCTGACGTTGCCGCCGGCTTCCTCCCGAGGGCCGGCCGCTGCAGGCCACGTGCATTCAGACCACGCGGCCGAACCAGAGCAGCGACAGGGCGCCGGCAAGCAGGGCGAACAGGGCGCCGACGCCGGCGAAGATGAACGAGATCTCGGTCAGTTTCTTCTCGCTGATGAGCCTTGCCGACAGCGACTTGTACACCTGCGCCAGATCGTCCGACGATTGCGCCTCGAAGAACTGGGCGTCGGTGGTCCGGGCGATGGTCTTGAGCGTCTCGATGTCGGGCTGGGTGCGCATCGAGCGCCCTTCATACTCCACCACGTCGCCGTTCGGCGAGCCGAAGCCCACGGTGAAGACCCGCACCCCATAGTCGGCGGCGGTCTGCCCGGCCTGGATCGGATCGGGGCCGGTGGTGGTGGCGCCGTCGCTCAGCAGGATCACCACCGCGTTCCGGTACGAACCCGGCTCCACCGGGATATGCTCGGGCTTTTCCTCGGCGGCCTGCTCGTCCAGGGACCGGCTCTGGGAGCGGCGCGACCGGTTGTCGCCCATCGGCACGCCCAGCCGGGGATTGTTCTGGCCGGTTTCGAAATCCTCGTCCGGGAAGATCGTGGCGAGCGAGGTCAGCACGCCCGATCCCACCGCCGTGCCATAGCGGGTCTGGAAACGGTCGATGGCCTGGTACAGCGCCTCCCGGTCGATGGTGGGCACCTGGACCAGATAGGCCGCCGAGGCGAAGGCGACGATGCCGATCTGCACGTCCGCCGGCTGATCGGCGATGAACTGCTTGGCGGCGCTCTGGGCGGCAGCGATGCGCGACGGCGCCACGTCCCCGGCGCGCATCGAGCCGGATACGTCCACGGCCAGGATGATGGTGGCGCGCGAGGAAGCCAGCGTCACCACCGCCGCAGGCCGGGCCACGGCCAGGATCAGCACGGCAATGGCGATGAGCAGCAGCGCGGGCGGCAGGTGGCGGCGCCAGCCGGGCGCCCGGCCGAGCGCCTGCTTGACCATGGCGAGGTTGGCATAGCGGAGGGCCGTTCGCTTTCGCCGCCGCAGCATCAGCACGTATAACCCGATCAGGATCGGAACAAGCAACAGCAGCCAAAGCATGTCCATCCAGATAAACGTCATGGCATCACCCGGTTCGTTCCTTTGCCTTTGCCCGTTTCATCTCCCCCCCAATGTATCCGCCGCGCTTTCGGCGCCGCGGGCGGCCGGAGGTGCGGGCACCCCGCCGCCGGCTAGCCGCGACTGAACCTTGCGCAGGTCGGCAAAACGCAGGATCGCATCCACCAGGTCGTCGCCGGTGGAGAGCTCCAGAACATCCATTCCGGCACTCGAAAAGGCGTCGAGCAGGGCTTCCTCCGCCCGCGCCGCCTCGGCCGCGAAGCGTCTGCGAAAACCCCGGTCGCCGGTATCGACGAACACCTGCTCGCCGCTTTCGGCATCCTGGAAGACCCAGAGCCCGATATCGGGCAGCGCCGCCTCCAGGGGGTCGGTCAGCCGCACCGCCACGCCCTCGTGGCGCCGGCTCAGCTGGTTCAGCGTCTTTTCCCAGCCGGGCCGGGAGATGAAGTCGGATACGATGAAGATCAGCGACCGCCGCTTGATCGCCGCCAGCGACCGGCCGAGAAAGCCGCCGAGATCGGTCTGGGGCGCGCGCAGCAGGCGCGGGTGGGCCTGGATCTTGTCGATCATGTGCAGCACATGCAGCCGCCCGCTGCGGGGCGGGACGACGAAATCGTTGAGCCCGTCGTAGAGCACCGCCCCGACCTTGTTGCCCTGCCGGGTCAGGAGCCGCGCGAGCACGGCGGTGAACTCGCTCAGCATCTGCCGCTTGCTGACATCGCCCGAGCCGAAATCCACCGACGGGCTGAGGTCGACCAGAAACCAGGCCGTGACCTCGCGATCCTCGTTGAACACGCGCACGTGGGGCGTCTGGGTACGGGCCGTCACGTTCCAGTCGATGTGGCGCACATCGTCGTAGGCCTGATATTCGCGCAGGTCGGCCAGATCCAGCCCGAAGCCGCGGAACAGGGTGCGGTAATCACCCTGCAGCAGCCCGTCGAGCTGCCGGATCACCGTCCATTCCAGCCGGCGCAGAAGGGATTCAGCCTGATGCGGCGATGCGGACATGGGCCTCCAATGGCTTTTCGGGTGCCGGGATCGCCGTCAGGATCCGGGAAACGATCTGGTCGGCGGAGATGGATTCGGAAAGCGCTTCGTAAGACAGGACGATGCGATGGCGCAGCACGTCGGCCGTGACGTCGATCACATCCTCCGGCAGCACGTAGTCGCGGCCGCGCAGGAAGGCGAGCGCCCGTCCCGCCGCGATCATGTTGATGGTCGCGCGCGGCGACGCGCCGTAAAGGATCAGCCGGCCCAGATCCTGGATGCCGGCCTTTTCCGGGTCGCGGGTCGCCGCCACCACCCGCACGGCGAACTGGATGAGGGACGGATCGACATAGAGCGAGCGGCAGCGGGCCTGCAGGGCGAGCAATTGCCCGGTATCGGTGACCCGCGCCACGGCCTGCGTCGCCCCGGTGACGCGCGAGACGATGACGAACTCCTCCTCCTCGCTGGGATAGCCGACGAGAACCTTCATCATGAAGCGGTCGACCTGCGCCTCGGGCAGGGGATAGGTGCCCTCGGTCTCGATCGGGTTCTGCGTGGCCATGACCACGAAGGGATTGGGCACCTTGTGGGTCTCGCCGGCGATGGTCACCTGCCGCTCCTGCATCACCTCGAGCAGGGCGCTCTGCACCTTCGCCGGGGCGCGGTTGATTTCGTCCGCGAGCAGCAGATTGGCGAAGACCGGGCCGAGCGAGGTGGTGAAATCGCCGGTCTTCTGGTTGTAGATGCGGGTGCCGATGAGGTCGGACGGCACGAGGTCCGGCGTGAACTGGATACGCCGGAACGTGCCCTGGATCGCCTGGGCCAGCGTGTTGACGGTGAGCGTCTTGGCGAGGCCGGGCACGCCTTCGACCAGCAGGTGCCCCTCGGCCAGAAGGGCCACCAGCACGCGCTCCAGGAAGTGATCCTGGCCGACAACGACCTTTTTCACCTCGTAAAGGATATGCTCCATCTGCGAGGCGGCCTGTGCGGAAGTAATGGCGGGTTGGTTCATGGCTCCTGCCGGTCCTGTTCTAGAGCGGGGATTCCCCGAGTGCCGAGGCGGCGTTCTCGATCGGCACGGCAAAACCGATGCCGACGAAGGTGCGCGCGCCGGATGGGTTGAGAATGGCGGTGACGATGCCCACGACCTCGCCGTCGGCATTGACCAGCGGCCCGCCGGAATTGCCGGGATTGGCGGCAGCGTCGAACTGGATGAGGTTGGTCATCACCCGCCCACCCTTCTCACCGAATTGCCGCTTGAGGCCGGAGACCACCCCGGCGGAGGCCGACGGCCCGATGCCGAAGGGGAAACCCACGGCCACCACGTCGTCGCCGGGACGCAGATTGGCCGTGGAGGCGAGCGTCGCAGGCGCGAGATCGTCGGGCAGGGTGGAGGGCCGGATGACCGCCAGGTCGTTTTCCGGCTGCGCGCCGATGATCGTCGCATCCGATTCCGTCCCGTCCCAGAACACGACCCGCAGCTGCGGCGCGGCGCGGGCGACATGCAGGTTGGTCAGGATCGTGCCCTCGTCGTCGATGACGACGCCCGTGCCGACGGACGTGGACTTCTCATGCAGATCCTCGTCCGCGCCTTCCTTCGCCTTCGCATCGGGAGCCGCCTTCGCATCGGGAGCGGGCTGGCGGTCGGCCTTCGGGGCCTCGGCTTGCCTTGTTCCGTCGTTCGGCTTTTCGGCCTCGGGGTTTGCGGCCTGCGGTTTTTCGCTTTGCGGCTTTTCGGTGCTCGGCTTTTCGGCCTGCTGCTTTTCGGTCTGTTGTTTTTCGGCTTGCTGCTTTTCTGCTTTCGGGTCGTAGCCCCTCACCAGCACCACCGAGCCGATGATCTTGGCATAAGCCAGCGAACTCACCGATGGTGGTCGCGGCCGTTCCTCCAGGGCGAAATTGACCGCCGCATTCAGTTGCCGCTGGGTGAGACGCTGCGCCGGCGGCTGCAGGGCAAGATAGAGGCCGACCACGCCCAGCGTCGTCGCCACGCTGACGGCCACCAGCAGCTTGCCCTGGTGGCGGCCGTAGAGCCCCGCCCACCACCGGCCCAGAAGCTGCCGCAGCGTCGGGCCTTCATCCTGGGGAGGCGCTATATAGACCGGGTCGCCGCCTCCGGGCGCAGTCCACGGTATACCGCCCGCGCCGCGCGGTTTGCCGGATTTGCTATAGATCGCTCGCCTTTTCATGGCTGGGTCCCCTGATCGTTCCATAAGTCGGGTGCCCTGCGCGCGTCATAAGACCGCATTATTAGTAAGCTAGAGGCGAGAACTTCTTCTGCCAATAAGAAATCCTGCAACCCAGGTATCACTCTCCTAAACGTGAGGGACGTGCTAAATGTTCCTCCAGTGCGTAACCTACTGTACAATCAAATCTATTGGGGCGGCGTCAGCCACGATGTCCGCGTGACTGTCCGAACGAAATATAGCGCGGATGCGGTGCGTGGAGCCGGGTCGGCGCGGCGTGATTCTCTCGCGGGACCCCCCATCACCCCGAGGATGACGCCGCCTGAAACCCCTGAATGGCTGCGCGCCGGCGGGGTGGGCCGGCTATCGCTGCGCCTGCCTGCGGCGGGAGAGTTCGTAGCCGGTGGCGCCGATGATGGCGGCAGCGATCATGACGAGCGCCAGCGCGTTGACCGCGGGCGTGAGGCCGGTGCGGACCTTGGTGGCGATGAAGACCGTGAGCGGCGTCTCGAAACCGCGCACGAACAGCGTCGTGTTGTAGTTCTCGATCGACTGCAGCAGTGCCAGGAACGCCGACGCGACGAGCGCGGGCTTCAGGAACGGCAGCAGCACCCGGCGGAACATCATGATCTTCGAAGCGCCGAGGCCGAGCGCCGCCTCCTCCTGCGTCCGGTCGAAACGCTGGAGGCGGGCGGTGACCATCAGCATCACATAGCAGATGATGAAGCTCGTCTGCGCCACGACGATCAGGAACAGGCCGCCGCCGACGCCCAGTTGCCGCCACAGGACGAGCGTTGCAATGCCGATCACCACCCCGGGCGTGAGCAGCGGCGACACCATGACCGCGTAGAGCAGGCTGCGGGCGCGGCCGTTGAGGCCCGTGAGCAGCAGCGCCGCCGCGGTGCCGACCGGCAGCGCGACCAGCACGACGAAGAAGGCGATGGCCGCCGAGGTCCATACCGCATGCCACATGGCCCCATCCGCCCACAGCGCGGAGAACCATTCCAGCGTCGTGCCCTGCCACGGCGTGACGGTCGGAAAGCGGCTGGTGTTGAAGGTGGCCGCGCTCATCACCGCGAGCGGCATGAAAAGATACAGGAAAAAGGCCGCCATGTAGAAACGGAACAGCGCCTTCGCGATCCAGCCGCCGCCCTTCATTTCGCCACCTCGGCCAGGCTGACGCGGGCAAGCCTGAGCGCGGCCAGCACGACGATCAGGCACAGCACGAGCAGCACGAGCGCATAGGCCGCGCCTCGGTTCCAGTCGCCGCCCTCGAAGAACCAGTTGTAGATGATCTCGGTGAACCAGCGGCTTCCCGGCGCGCCCAGCAGCGCCGGGGCCACGTAGGAGCCGGCCGCGAGCATGAAGGTGAAGACGCAGCCCGTGGCGATGCCCGCCTTGGCATGGGGCACCACCACGCGCCAGTGAATGCGCCACACCGGCGCGCCCAGATCCCGCGCGGCCTCGATCTGCGCCTTGTCGAGGCTTTCGATGGCGTTGTAGATCGGAAACAGCATGAACAGGATGTAGGCATAGACCATGCCGGCCAGCACGCCAGCGTCGCCCTGCCAGCGCACCGGCTCGTCAATGATGCCGAGGCCCGTCAAAAGCGCGTTCAGCGGCCCGCGATAGGCCAGCAGGATGTACCACGCCAGGGTGCGCAGCACCTCGTTGATCCAGAAGGGAATGGTGAGCGCCACCAGCGCCAGCGCCGTCTGGTTGCGGGTGGCGTGCTGCGCCAGCCAATAGGCCAGCGGATAGCACACCACGAAGGTGGTGAAGGCAACGAGCGCGCTCGCCCAGACGGTCTTGACGAAGATCGCCCGGTGCACCTGCTCGTTGAACAGGTAGAGGAGGTTGTCGAGCGAGTAGACGTCCTCCGGCCCGCCGATCCGCGCCGGCGGCAGATTGGGCCGCAGCGCATAGTCGATCATCATCAGGTTGGGCGCCAGCACCATGCCCGCGAGCCACAGGAAGACCAGAGCGAGGATGACCGTGCCGGGGCCGTGTCCGAAACGGCGCAGGATCTCAGCCATCGGGCAGCACCGTCGCGTGGTCGGTGCGGAAGGAGAACGCCGCCGTGGCGCCCACCGGCGGAGCATCGGCCATGGCGGTGCTGGCGATCGAGGCGATGAGCGGCGCGCCGTTCTGCCGCGTGCCGTAAGCCAGGGCGAAGGCCCCCTCGAAATCGATCCGTTCGATCCGCGCGCTGAGGCCGTTTTCGGCCCCGCCGCCGGCGACCAGCGCCTCGGGCCGGACGTAGAGCTTCGCCGCCGCGCCCGGAGCGAGGCCGGGCCCGGCGCGCCCGCGCAGGGTTTCCGTGCCGGTCTCGACCGTCGCCATTCCGTCCGTAATAGCGCTCACCCGGCCGGCGAAGGCGTTGTTCTCGCCCACGAAAGTGGCGATGAAGGGCGTGGCGGGATTGTCGTAGAGGTCATGCGGGGTGCCGACCTGCTCCACCGATCCGCCGTTCATGACCGCGATGCGGTCCGACATCGCGAGCGCCTCGGACTGGTCGTGGGTGATGTAGATGAAGGTGACGCCGGTGCGCTTCTGCAGGGCGCGCAGCTCCGCCCGCATGTGCTGGCGCAGCTTCAGGTCGAGCGCCGACAGCGGCTCGTCGAGCAGCAGCACCTGCGGCTCGATGGCGAGCGCCCGCGCGATGGCGACACGCTGGCGCTGGCCGCCCGACAACTCGCCGGGCAGGCGGTCGCCATAGCCTTTCAGGGCGATCAGTTCCAGCAGTTCCTCGGCCCTTGCCCGGCGCTTCGCCCGCGCCACGCCGCGCGCTTCCAGACCGAAGGCGATATTCTCCCACACCGGCATCAGCGGAAACAGCGCCAGCGACTGGAAGATCATCGCCGT
Organism: Pseudochelatococcus sp. B33; assembly: GCF_053570585.1. Classification (NCBI taxonomy): domain Bacteria; kingdom Pseudomonadati; phylum Pseudomonadota; class Alphaproteobacteria; order Hyphomicrobiales; family Chelatococcaceae; genus Pseudochelatococcus; species Pseudochelatococcus sp. B33. The sequence goes on from NZ_JBSEFH010000004.1 coordinate 267,169, forward strand.
CGGCCGTTGGTCCGGCCCCAAGCCCTTCATGGCGCGCCCGGCAATCGCGATGCTGCCGGACGTGGGTTCGAGGAAGCCGGCGATCATCCGCAGCACGGTCGTCTTGCCGCAGCCCGAGGGGCCGAGAATGGAGAAGAACTCTCCCCCGCCCACCGTCAGGGAGACATCGTTGACGGCGCGCGTGGTGCCGAAAACCATGTTGATCCTGTCAAGCTCGACCGAATGCATACGCGCTCCGAAAACGGGATAAGGCGATCGGGTCGCGGCCCGCAATTCCCTGATTCAAAACGAATTCCTGCCAGCCAGACGAATCTGTCAGGCCGACACGACATCTATAGCACGATCCCCGGCCGCCGGTATCGCGGGCGGGAAAAATCATGTGCAAACAGCCGGCGGGGCGTGGATGGCCCCGGTGTGGAGGCCGTGGCGCAAGCGCGTCCGGCCCCGCCGTGCCGGGCGGATCAGGCCGAGAGGAAGCGGTCCTGATATTCGTTGCGCTTGGAGACGTACCAGTTCTCCTGCACCGGCCACCACCACAGCCTGTCGAGCGCGTCGTCCGGATAGGCGTTGGCGAAGAAGGTCTTGGCCTGATCGGACAGCAGGTCGGCCGCGCCGACGGCGGTCGAGTTGATCGCGGTGGCGTTGGAGTACAGCGCACCGGCCTCCGGCGTCAGGAACCAGTTGATGAAGGCGTAGGCCTGATCGATGTTCTTGGCGCCGACGGGGATGGCAAAGCCCTCAAGCCAGGCGAGCGCGCCTTCCGTGGGGGCGATGAAGCCGACGGGCAGACCTTCCTTGGCGAGCGCGGCGGCGGTCGAATCCCACGTCTGGCCGATCGTCGCGCCGTTGACGCGGAACGCGCCCTGGGCCTCGTTCTCGTTCGACCAGAACTGCACGATGTTGCCCTTGCGCGCGATCGCTTCGGCCAGGATCACGTCGAAGATCTCGACCTGCGCCTCGGGGGTCTTGAAGGCGTCGAGCAGCGGGCGCGGCAGCTTGCCTTCCTTCTCCAGCCACAGGCCGAGGCCGACGAGGCTGGAGTGGCCGCGCACGGTGGCCTTGCCGGCGTTCTCCGGCTTCCAGATGTCGCCATAGGAAGCCTGGCCGTATTCCAGCGGCGACTTGTCGCGGTCGAACGCGAGCGCCTCGGTGCCCCAGTCGGCGGGCACCTGATAGCGCTTGCCGTCCACGACCGCGCCGAACGCTTCCGAGTTCTTCCAGATGCTCGGCAGGACGCGGGCCACTTCGACCTTCGATTCGTCGATCGGCTGGATGAGGCCGAACTCGACGTAGTTCGGGACGCGGTCAACGGTCGGCCAGATGATGTCGAAGCCGGCACCCTGGTTGGCGCGCAGCTGGTTCAGCAGTTCGTCGTTGGTGCCGTAGGGCGTGTAGTTCGCCTTGATGCCGGTGGCCTTCTCGAAGGCGGCGATCAGCTCGTCGGTGATGTAGCCGGCCCAGGCGAAGATGTTGACCGTGCCCGACGAGCCTTGCGCAAAGCCCTTGCGCGAGACGAAGGGGGCGGCGAGAGAAACGCCCGCAAGGGCGGCCGCGCTCTTCAGAACAGCGCGTCTCGGGATCGCTTTCATTGCAGGAGTCTCCTTCCAGATCGGATCGATGAACGCAGGCTAGACACCTCTTGTTACAAATCCACGACGGCCGCTGGGGCTCCCAGCCCGACGAGGGGCCGGCCGGGCGGGGCGAAATCGCCCCGCTGTCATCCCGGTGTCAACGAAACCCTCTATCCAGTCGCCAGCGGAATTGCACACCTGTGCAAGCGGGAGTGGACATGCAGCCGGATACCTTTCTCGAACTCGACGGCATCGCCTGCAGCTACGGCGACACGCGGGTGTTGGAGGATATCAGCCTCGCCGTCGGCCGGGGCGAATTCGTCGCTCTGCTCGGGTCGTCGGGCTGCGGCAAGACGACGGTGCTGCGCGTGCTGGCCGGGTTCGTTTCGCCCACGGCCGGAAGGGTGCGGCTGCGCCGCCAGGACGTCACGGATCTGCCGCCGGACCGGCGCGGCGTGTCGCTGGTCTTCCAGTCCTATGCGCTTTGGCCGCACATGACCGTCGCGCAGAACATCGGCTACGGGCTTCGCCTGAAGGGCACGCCGAAGGCGGAAAGGGCCGCCCGCGTCGGCGCGATCCAGTCGATGCTCGGCCTCGACGGCCTCGGCGATCGCAAGCCCTCGGCCCTGTCCGGCGGCCAGCGCCAGCGCGTCGCCATCGCCCGGGCGCTCGCCATCGAGCCGCAGGTGCTGCTGCTCGACGAGCCGCTGTCGAACCTCGACGCCCGCATCCGGCTCGCCGTGCGCCACGAATTGCGCGCACTGCAGCGCCGCCTCGGCATCACCGCGGTCCACGTGACGCACGATCGCGAGGAAGCCATGGTCATGGCCGACCGGATCGTCATCCTGAACGCCGGGCGGATCGCCCAGCAGGGAACGCCGGAGGACGTCTACAACCGCCCCGCTTCCGCCTTCGTCGCGGCTTTCATGGGCGCCGAGAACGTCGTTCCGCTCAGCGGCGCGCCGGCGGGCGACCGTTTCGTGATTGCCGCCGGGCCGGCCAACGCCGAGGGCAGCGTGCCGCTTGCCGGCCGCCCGCTGGGCTCCGGAGCGGTCGAGGCGCGATTCCGTCCGGAGGCCGCCCGCGTCGACGAGGCGGGCACAGAACCCTTGGAGGCGGACGGCTTCGTCTTCCGGGGCGAGATCGCCGCCGTCAGCTATCCCGGCGGCCACTGGCGCCACACCGTCCGCCTCGGCGAGGCCGAGATCCTGGCCGACGCCCCGCGTGCCTTCGCCCCCGGCGCACGCGTGGATGTGCATGTCGCCTCCGATGCCCTTTTCCTCTTCGACCGGCCGGATATCCGCCCTCCGGTCGTTCAAGGTTCCCGGCAAGATACCCCTACCGCGGCCGGGAAGATGCCTGCCTGATCCGTTCAACGCTGGAGAATACCGTCATGAAGAGAATGTCCTATGCGGCTCTTGCCGTCGTGCTTGCGGCCCTTCCCGTCAGGGCCGAGGAACTGACGGTCGCCACGGCCGGCGACCAGAACATGGTGGACTACATCAACCAGTATCTCGGCCCGCTCTTCGAAAAGACCTATCCGGGCAACACCGTGCGCGCCATCGGTACCGGCCCCGGCGACGCCGGCTCGCAGAAGCTGCTCGAGCGCTTCGACGCGCAGGCCGCCGCCAACAGCGCCACCTGGGACGTCGACGTCGCCGTCGTCCATGAGAAGTTCGCCGGCCCGATGGTCGAGAAGGGCTACCTCGACAAGTACCGTGACGCGATCTCGACGGGCAAGCTCGTCACCCGCGACAACGCGAAGAACGCGCTCGGCGCCGATGTCGACGGCTATGTGATGCCGATGTTCAACAGCCAGACCGCCATCGCCTACAATCCGGCGCTCGTCTCCAACCCGCCGAAGAGCTATGACGAGCTCGCCGAATGGGCGAAGGCCAATCCGAAGCAGTTCGGCTACAACGGCATCAAGGGCGGCGCTTCCGGCGTCAGCTTCGTGATGGGCTGGGTCTACGCCTTCGGCGACGGCGATGCGCAGAACCTGCAGGCCGGCCCCTTCAAGGAAGACGAAACCCAGAAGTGGGACGGCGCCTTCAAGAGCCTCGCCGACTTCACGCAGAACGCGACGCTGACGCCCGGCAACGCCGGCACGCTCGACCTGCTGAGCCGCGGCGAGATCGCCATGGGGCCGGTGTGGGTCGACATGTTCTATTCCTGGCAGGCCAACGGCCAGTTGCCGCCGGACCTGAAGCTCGTCCTGCCCGCGCCCGGCATGCCCGGCCAGCCGATGCACTATGTCATCCCCGAGAAGACCGCCCACAAGGATCTGGCGCGCAAGTTCATCGAACTCGCGACCAGCCCCGAGGTGCAGGCGGAAGGCATCGTCAAGCGCTTCAACTGGTATCCCGGCATCGACGCCGACCATGTGAAGGCGAAGCTCGACGAGGCCACCTGGAACCAGCTCTTCGTCGACATCACGCCTGAAGACCTCGCCACCAAGGGCAAGCCCTTCCCGCTCGCCGAGTACAACACCGCCATCCTCGAAGCCTACGAGCGGTCGGTGAAGTAAGCCTCCCAGGCTCCCCGGCCGGGCCGGGGAGCCGTCCCACAAAGGTCTCGTCCCGTGCCCAGACGTCTTCTCGGCCTTGCCCTCGTCACGCCCGCGCTCGCGGTGATCGCGCTCTTCTTCATCCTGCCGCTCGTGCTGTCGGCCATCGGCGCCTTCGTGGTGGAGGGCGGCGGTTTCGGCTGGGACAATTTCGCCAAGAGCGTCGATCTCTACAGGCGGGATATCGTGTTCACGATGCTGATCGTCAGCCTGTCGACCATCCTGACGGGCCTGGCCGCGATCGCCATCGGCGGCTACCTCACGCTCGGCGAGCATCCGATCGCCGTCGCCATCCTGCGCTGGCTCTACCGCTGGCCGCTCTTCATTCCCTTCATCGTCGTCGGGCAGATCCTGCGCACTTTTCTGGCCAAGAACGGCATCATGAACAATGTCGCCATCGGCCTCGGCCTGATCACGCCGCTGGAGGCGCAGAGCTTTCTCGACTGGCGCGGCATCGTGATCGCCTTCGTCTGGAAGCAGACGCCCTTCGTCGCGCTGCTCGTGGCCGGCGCCATGGCCTCCGTGAACCGCGAGACGATCGAGGCCGCCCGCAATCTCGGCGCATCGAAGCCGCGCATCCTGTTCGAGATCCTGGTGCCGCAGGTGACGATGACGCTCACCGTCGGCCTGATCCTGTCCTTCGTGACGATGATGTCGGTGTTGTCCGTGCCGCTGATGATCAACGCCCAGTCGCCCACCATGCTGACGGCCGACATCGCCTTCCGCGTCAACGCGTATGGCGACTACGGGGTCGCCAACGCGCTCGGCCTGATATCGCTGGCGCTCGCCGCCTCCGTCGCCTGGATCTATCTGCGCCAGAGCATGAAGGAACGCGCATGAGCATGCCGGCCAAATCCCTTTCCGTCAGGTCCGGTTCCTCCCTGTCCCTCGCCGGGCTCGCGCCCGCGCTCTGGTGGGTGCCGCGCGGCCTGATCCTGGGCGTTCTCGCCTTCTTCATCTTCGGGCCGCTCGCCAACATGCTGCTGTGGACGGTGGCCGAGAAGTGGTATTTTCCGCACACGCTGCCGCTGCAATACGGATTCAGCGCGTGGGAAAACGTCTTCGCCCCGCGCGGCGGTGCCATGGAATCGCTGCAGAATTCGCTCATCGTCGCGGTTCTCACGGTCGTCGTCTCGCTCATGCTCGCCATTCCGGCCGGCTACGCTCTGGCGCGGCTGAACCTGCCGATGCGCGGCCTGATCCTGCTCGCCTTCCTGATCCCGCAGGCCTTTCCGAACCTCACGGTCTACGTCAACATCGCGCGCATCTTCTACGAGATCCGCCTCAACGGCACGATCGCGGGCGTAGTGCTGGTGCACGTCTCGCACGGGCTCGTCTATGCGGTCTGGATCGCGACCGCGGCCTTCGCGGCCGTCGACCTCGAGCTGGAGCAGGCGGCGCGCTGTGCCGGCGCCGGGCGGCTGCGCGCCTTCGTCGACATCACGCTGCCGCTCGCCGCGCCGGGGCTGATGGCGAGCGCCATCTTCGTCTTCCTCGAAAGCCTTGACGAGTTCACCGGCAGCTATTTCGTCGGCGCGCCGGACGTGACGACGCTGCCGCTGCTCCTCTACACCGCCGGCGCCGGCGGCAACTACCAGATCGCCTCCATCACCGCGCTGCTTTTGCTGATCCCGTCGCTGGTCTTTATGCTCGTCGTCGAGCGATTCCTGAAGGCGGACGTCCTGTCGCGCGTCGGGCACTGAGGAGACGGGCATGGTCGATGGAGACGGCAAGCCGCAGCCGCGCATGCGTTTCGTCAGCGCCGAGCAGGTGGCGCAACGCGCCGGCGTGTCCCGGTCGGCCGTGTCGCGCACCTTCACGCCCGGCGCGAGCGTCGCCCCGGCGACGCGCGAGCGGGTGCTCGCGGCCGCCCGCGAGCTCGGCTACCAGGTGAACGATCTGGCGCGCGGCGTGCTCGCGAACCAGAGCCGGCTGGTCGGGATCGTCGCGACGAAGCCGGAAGTCGGCTTCCGCGCCCATCTCGCCGCGGCGCTTGCCAAGGCGCTCATCGCGCGCGGCAACATCCCGGTGCTCATCAACACCGGCCAGACCGAGACGGAACTGCTGGCGGCGCAGCGCACGCTGATCGGCCACCGGGCGGCGGCGACCGTGATCCTGTCCGGCTCGCCGCCGGAAAGCTTCTTCGATCTCGCCCGCCGCAACGGTCAGCCGCTCGTCGTCATCGGCCGTTCCGAACCGGGCGCCGATCACGTGCGTGCCGGCAATTCCGAAGCCTCGCGCAAGGCGGCGGCGGCGTTCGTGCGGAGCGGACGGACGCGGCTCGCCATCGCCGGATCGGCGTCCGGCACGCCGAGCATCCGCGAGCGCGAAACCGCCTTCCAGGCAGAGGCCGATCGTCTCGGTGCCAGTGTCACCATCGGACGCGGCGCCGATTCGGACTATGAAGGCGGGTGTGACGCGGCGCGTGTCCTGTTCGCCGGCGGGGAACGGCCGCAGGCGGTCTTCTGCGCGAACGACCAGATCGCCTTCGGGGTGATGGATGTCATCCGCCTGGAGCTCGGCCTCGCCGTGCCGCGCGACGTGGCCGTCATCGGCTTCGACGACGTGCCGGAGGCCGCATGGCTCAGCTACCGCCTGACGACCTTCCGCCAGGACCCCATCGCCATGGCGGACCGCGCGGTCGAACTGATCGGCCGCCGCCTCGCGGAGCCCGACATGCCGCCCGCCTACGAGCGCATCATCCCGGATTTGGTCGTCCGCCAGAGTTTCGTTCCCGCCTGATGTCGTCCCCGCCCGATTCCAAGGAAGCCATGATCAGCGAATTTCCCGACGATCCGCGATTTGCCCTCGCGAGAGACGTCATCCTCGACGCCGGCCGGGCGGCTCTCGCCTTCTTCGCCGATCCTTCGTCCCTGCGGACGGAGGCCAAGCTCGGCGGACAGGATGTCGTCAGCGAGGCGGACAGGGCGGTGGAAGAGCTGATCCGCGGGCGTATCGGCCAGGTCTTTCCCGACGACGGCATTCTCGGCGAGGAACAGGGGCTCGTCGCCGGTTCCTCGGGCTTCCTCTGGGTGGTCGATCCCATCGATGGCACCAGTTGCTTCCTGCACGGGCTCGACCAGTGGTGCATCTCGATCGCGGTGATGGACGGCCCGGAAACGGTCCTGGGCCTGATCCACAGGCCGACGACGGGCGACCTTTTCGTGGCGCGCAAGCACGGCGGGGCGTTCCTGAACGGCCGGCCGATGCGCGTCGACGCCGCCGCCTTCATAGACTCGGCCCTCGTCGGCGTCGGTGCCAATTTCCGCATTCCGGCCGGCCGCATCGCGGCCTTCATCCGCGTTCTTCTCGAAGCGGGCGGGATGTTCGTGCGCAGCGGTTCCGGAGCGCTGATGCTGGCGGAAGTCGCGAGCGGCCGCCTTGCCGGCTATTACGAGCCGCACATCAACGCCTGGGACTGCATGGCGGGCCTGCTGCTGATCCGGGAGGCGGGCGGATGGACGGCCCCGTTCCCCCCCGCGGGCGCGGGGCTTCTCGACGGCGGCCCGGTGATCGGCTGCGCGGGCGGCGTCGGCGACGACCTGCGCGCCCTCGTCGAACGCTCGCTCGAAATCGCCGCAGCGGAACCCTGAAGCTGATTCAATTCGGGATTCCGGCAAGGCCGGCGGCGTCGCGCTGTCCGCGCGCACGCCATCCCGCTCCCCGATATCGACATGCGATCGGGCCGCGGTCGCCGGAAGCGCGACCGGCGGTCAGCGCTCCCGACTATTGAGCCAATGGCGGAATAACAGATAAGCCAGCACGCCGGCGAGAAAGGGAATCAGCAAATCCATGTCCGCACCATGCCGCCCGGTAACGGTATTTTTATGTCCGGCGCGCATCAATGCCGCTTCCTCGCCCGAATTTTGGCGGCCGGGGCGTTCGGCCCGGGTCGCAATGGCGGGGCAGGGGGTGCCATCCCCCGTGAAACCGAGATATCGTCGTGCCCGCTGAATCGCATCTGGAGGGGCTGGAGCCGCGGAACATTCGACCGGAATCGCGCCGCCGCTCTATCCATTTGTTAATGCATCAAATTTTTCCAGAAAGTGCGCGCACTTTCTGGTTTGATGTTATAGCAGGAGGCGGACATGAAGCTTACCCGCATGAGCATCGGTACTTTCAACCTCTACAATCTGAATGAGCCGGGCGTGGCGATCTATACCAACCGGGAGGGCTGGACCAAGGCGCAGTACGACAGGAAGATCGACTGGACGCAGCGCACCATCAGCCAGCTTCGGCCGGACATCTTCGGCTTTCAGGAACTCTGGCACCGGGAGTCGATCGCACGCGCGCTCGAAGCCTCCGGCCTTGCCGGGGAATACGACCTGCTCGTCCCGGAAGACGCCGTCGGCACGCACATCGTCTGCGCGGCCATCGTGCGCAAGGGCCTGCTCGTGGGCGAGCCGGAATGGATCGTGCAGTTTCCGGAGGAATTCATTCTGAGAAGTTCCGGCGACGATCCGCAGACGCCGGCCATCAGCGTCAACATCGACCGCTTCTCCCGCCCGGTGCTGCACTTCACGGTGAGCCCGCGCGAGGACGAGGAGCCGGTGCATGTCTATGTCTGCCACCTGAAATCGAAAAGCCCGACACAGGTCTATCGCGAGGACTGGTTCAAGGCGGACGAGGTCTACAAGAAGCACCAGAACAACCTCGGCGCCGCGATCTCGACCATCCGCCGTACCGCCGAGGCGGCGGCGCTGCGTTTCATGCTGACGGAGCAGATGAAGGGCACGCGCACGCCGGTCGTCGTGCTCGGCGACATCAACGACGCGCAGAACAGCAACACGGCCAATATCCTGACCGAGCAGCCACGCTATCTCGTCGGCGATTCCATGGGCGGCGGCGATGTCAGCCTCTATACGGCGCAGACGCTGCAGGAATACCGTTCGACGCGCGACGTGTACTACACCCACATTTTCCAGGACATGATGGAATCCCTCGACCACATCCTGGTCAGCGAGGAATTTTACGACAACAGCCGCCGCCGGCTGTGGATGTTCGACGGCATGACCGTCAACAACGATCATCTCAGCTTCGACGACCACAAGGAAAGCGGCACCAACGATCACGGCGTGATCCGCGCGGTCTTCAAGTACAAGCCGATCAAGGCGGAAGCCCGGCAGATCGCGGGGGAGACGAGCTGACGTTTCACGCCTGTTCCGTCGTGGCCCCAGGGGCGATCCGCGACGGCTGCCGCTTTGACAGGCTCATGCTCCTGTGCCACAAGCCAGCCGGTCCACGACATCGATGGCGATGCGGCCGAATCCGGATCATCAATGCGGGCGCTCATGATGGAACAGACAGTGGCGCAGCCACGTTGGACGGACGAGATCTGGCCTCGCCTGCCGCCGCCGGTCGTCGCGCTGATCGCCTATGCGGGCGCTGCGGCGCTGGGGCTTTACTTCTGCCGGCTGACTTTTCCGGCCGCGCTCATCTTCCCGGCTGCGCCGCCGGATGGCTTTCCCCTCCTCGACGCGGCGCAGCATATCGCCGGACAGCGGTATTTCATCGCCGACGACTGGCGCTGGCCGCTGCTGACCGCCGCGAATCTGGGCACCCCTGACGGCACGAACATCGCCTTCGTCGACGCGATCCCCATTTTCGCCATCATCCTGAAATCCATACGCGGGCTGCTGCCGGAGGGGTTTCACGGCATCCTGCTGTGGTACGCCATCAGCCTCGCGCTCCAGCCCGTCGCCGCCGTGTGGTGCCTGCGGGCGGCGGGGGAGAAGCGCCTCGTTCCCGCGATTTGCATCGCCGTCATTTCCCTGTGCATCCCCGCGTGGTGGAACCGTTTCGGCCATGCCGCCCTGACGGGGCATTTCCTCCTGCTGCTGGCCGTGGGGGGATATTTTCACCTGTCGCGGCACGGCACGGCGCTGCGGTGGCTGGCGGCGCTGCTGCTGAACGTCGTGGCGCTTCTCGTGCATCCGTACCTGTTCTTCATGACGAGCGCCATCCTGCTCGCGGTTCCCGTGACGGCGCTCGTGCGGCGCGATGGCACGTGGTGGACGCAGGGCCTCTATGCGGGCGCGTTCGCGGCATCGTCCCTTCTCGTCGCCAAGGTGCTCGGCTACACCGGCGCGCAGGGAGGGGGGCACTTCGGCGCCTATGCCATGAACCTGCTCTCCCCTTTCTGGCCCTCGTGGTCGTCCCTGCTGCGCTTCGATCTGCCGCGGGTCGAGACGACGCCGGGCAGTGAGTGGGAGGGCTATAACTACCTCGGCATCGGCATCCTGTTTCTTCTGCTGACGGTCGTCGTGCTCCGGGCGCGGTCGCTGGGAGAACCGCTCCGCCGGCATGCGGGCCTTCTGCTGGTCGCGCTCGGCCTGGGGGTGCTGTCTCTCTCCAACAACATCGGCATCGGCTCGCTCGTGTTCATGGACGTGTACCCGACGAATGCCATCCTCGACAATTTCAGGTCGTCGGCGCGCATGTTCTGGGCCGTCACCTACATCCTGCTGGTCGCGCTGGTGCTCGGTGCGCTGCATCTGCGCCCGAAGTGGCTTGGCCTGAGCCTCGTCGTGGTCGCGGCGCTGCTTCAGCTTCGGGACACGGTGGAGATGCGCATGGGGCTGATGTGGTATCTGGAGGGGCATGCGTTCGTCGAGTGGCCGGTAGACGCCGCCAACCTGCGTCGCGTTTTCGCCGACAGCCGCGAACTCACCCTGATACCCGGTTTCGCTTGCGGCATGAGCGAGGAGGAGAAGGTGCGGGCCGTCGCCACGATACTGATTGCGTCGGAAACGGCTCTGCCCGTCAACACGATGTACGTCGCCCGTTGGCAGCGGCCGCCGTCGTGCGCCGACGAGCAGTTCGCAAGGGCACCGTTCAGGGATGGCGAGGCCCGCGTCCTGCTGCCGAGCGCAAGCGACGGGCTCCGGGAGGCCATTCCCGATCGCGACGCGCACTGCCGCGCCTATGGCGAACTCCTCGTCTGCGCCGCCGACCGGCAGAATCTGCCGCAGGCGGGGGCAGGGCCTGCGGGGGTAGAGCAGGGTGTCGAGATCGGTCAGTAGCCCGATGGCGCCGACGGCGCAGTCGCCCGGTTGAACCGTGCCGATAGCTGCTGCAACCCCTGCACGAGCAGGCCGACATCCGTTCCGACCGCAACGAAATTGGCGCCCATTTCCAGATATCGTCGGGCCGCTGCTTCCGCCGTCGCCAGGATTCCGAAGGGCATACCCGCCCTTTTCAGGGTATCGGCGAGTTCGGCTATCACGGCCTGAACCTCCGGATGGTCGGGATGCCCCAGATGGCCGAACGCGGCAGCGAGATCGGAAGGCCCGATGAAGACGCCGTCGATACCTTCCGTCTTGAGGATCGCATCGATGTTTTCCACGCCTCGCCTGGTTTCGATCTGGATCAGCAATCCGATGCCGGCTCCTGCCCGGTCCAGATAGTCCGGGATGCGGTTGAAGTCCGACGCCCGGGCGAGCGCGCTTCCCACGCCACGCACCCCGCGCGGCGGATAGTGAACGGCGGCCACGATCGCCTGCGCCTGGGCGGCGGTCTCGACCATGGGAATCAGCAGATTTTGACATCCGATATCGAGCAGTTGCTTGATGATAGGGGTGTCACCGTAAGGCGGCCTGACCACGGATTGCGCGCCGGCGCCCTGTACGACCTGGAGCTGCGCAAGGGTCGACCGGATGTCATTGGGTGCGTGCTCCCCGTCGATCACCACCCAGTCAAACCCTGCGCCCGCGCAGATCTCCGCCGTATAGGCGTTAGCCAATCCAAGCCAAAGACCGAACTGAGGCTCGGCCTTCGCAAGTCGTTCCTTGAAGAGATTCGGCCGCATCGATCAGACCTCCCTATGCCGTTCCAGCAGGCGACGAGCCTTCTCGTATATAGGATAATCGACGAACCGTCCGCGGACTTTCACCGCCGCCTCGCCGATTCTCTCGGCCGCCCGGAAGCCATCCACGATCTCCCTTGCCTCCGCGAGTTCTTCCGCCGACGGGGTAAAGGCAGCATTCGCGATCGCAACCTGCTCCGGATGGATGCAGGCCTTGCCGGCGAATCCCATGTCCCTCGCCAGGGCGGCAGACGCGCTCAACGCTTCGAGGTCGCCGATCCAGGGAAACGACGTGTCCAGCGGCGGCTCCAGCCCGGCTGCGCGGGACTGCATGACGATGGACGCGCGCGCATGATGGAGATCGGCCTCATCCTTGCGGTAGGTGATGCCGGTATCGAGCGTGTAGTCCCAGGCGCCGAAAGACAGGCGCCTGAAGCGAGGCGGAAGGTTGCGCAATTCGCCGAGATTGGCCACGCCCGAAGCCGTTTCGATCGTGGGTATGACCTCGATGGCATGGCGTTCCAGACCTGCCTCCGTTTCGAGCGCACACAGCAACCAATCGACGGTAGCCAGCGCGGCCGCCGTTTCGCAGCGCGGCAATACGATGCCCTTCAGACCCGGTCGCACGACGGCCTTGAAGTCGGCAAAGGAGTGATCGCTGTGAAGGCCGTTGACCCGAACGTAGAAAGGCCGCTCGGGCCCGGCCTGCAGAAGGGTGCCGATAGCTGTGCGCGCTTCGGCCTTTTGAGCCTCGGGAACGGCATCTTCAATATCCAGGCACACGGCGTCGGCATCACCGGCCAAAGCCTTGGCACATTTCCTCGGTTGGTTTCCTGGCGCAAACAATAGCGATCGCAAGCGCATCACGTGCTCCTCTCAGGCGACCTCCAGTCGGTAGTCGTGGATGACGTCCGGATCCGGGCCTTCGCCGAGACCGGGGCCGGGATTGAGTTCGAAATTGCCGCCCTTGGGCAACATTCTATCGCCGAACAGGCTGGCTTCGAGGTCGAGCAGAAACCATTCCACAAGCGTGGTGCGCGTGCCGGCCGCGGCCAGATGGACCGTCGCCACGAAGCCGGGTCCGAAATAGGGCGAATGCGGCTTCATCTGGATGTTCCTGGCTTCGCAAAGAGCCTGAACCTCCAGGAACGCGCTGATCCCTCCGACCTTGGTGACGCTCGGCTGAACGAAGGTGACGGCACCTGCCTCTATCATGCGGGAGAACTCGCCGGCGCCGCAGGCATTTTCTCCCGCCGCCAGAGCCACACCGCTTTTCGACTGGAGTTGCGCGAGCGCCGGGTAGTCGTCAGGCGGATAGAGCGGCTCCTCCAGCCAGAGAATATCGAACTCCTTGAAAGCATTTGCTCTCTGGAGGGCCTCCTCCGGCGTCCACGGACAATTCACATCCACCATCAGGGGCGTGGCAGGTCCACAAACTTCCCGCGCCGCCCTGACATTGTCCACCGTCATTTCATGCAGTTTCACGGACCTGAAACCCATGGCCAGGGACCGGCGACACATGTCGCGAACGACATCCGTATCGTTGTATTTGAAGAGGCTCGCGTAGCCCGGAACCGTCTCATGGCGGCCGGGGCCGAGCAGGTTCCGCAGCGGCGTCCCTGCGGCCTTCGCCTTGAGGTCCCACAAGGCGATGTCGAGGCCCGAAAGAGCATACTGCATCACGCCGTTCTGTCCGAAGAGATGCAGCGGCTGCGCAACCTCCCGCATGAAGGTGGCAATATCGCCGACATTGCGGCCGACCACGAGAGGGGCGATGCAGCTGTCGAAGGCTGATTTCACCGCGCCCCAGCACGTGTAGGAAAACGCGTCGCCCCAGCCCACCAGGCCCTGATCGGTCTCGAGGCGGATCAAGGTGATGAATATCCGCGACCAGTTCTGGCCGCGGAAACCGGCGGTTTCGGCGCCGTGGGTGAATGGAATTCCCAGCGCTATCGTTTCGGCTTTGGCTATTTTCATGATGGCGTCCCGGCTCGCTTACCTGAAACGCCGGAAATCTGGCGCACGCTTTTCCCTGAAGGCACGAATGCCCTCCTGCTGCTCGTCCGTGTCGAAATAGCCCGGTATGTGCTTGCGGCCCATGTCGTCCTGCCGCAACCCGACGATCGGCCTGACCGCTTCCTTGAAGCTGGCCTTGAGCAGCTTCAGGACGGACGGAGAGGCCTTCAGGAGACCGTCGGCGAACCGGCGGACTTCATCGTCCAGCTCGGCATAAGGCACGACCGCGTTGACCAGGCCCCAGTCCATCATGTGCTGCGCACTGTAGCGGCGGCAGGTCATCCACATTTCGCGGGCCCGTTTCTGCCCCAGCACGGCCGCCGCATATGCAACCGTAAATCCGGCGGCCGGCGAGCCGACCCGGGGACCGTTCTGCCCGAAAATGGCATGGTCGGCCGCTATCGTGAGATCGCAGACATAGGCCATGTGATTGCCGCCGCCGATCGCATATCCGTTCACGCGAGCGATGACCGGCTTGGGGCAATCGATGATGTGGTTATGCAGTTCGTATTCGTGGGACTGGAATTCCGCCGTCGATTCCCAGTTGATGTCGCCACCCGCGCAGAACGCCCGCTCTCCCGCGCCGGTAATGACGACGACGCCCACCGACTTGTCTTCACCGGCGGCAGCGAGCGCATCCTGCATCTCGTCCAGCGTCTCGGGGGTGAAGGCGTTGAGGACATGCGGGCGATTGATGGTGATCTGCGCGATATCGCGGTCCACCGCGTAAAGGATGTCTTTGTACATGATGTCCTCCGCCTATCCATGCGCCAGCGCGCGGATCGCCTCGATTGCCTCGGGATTGGTAAGGGACGACGTGTCTCCCGTGGGATCGCCGTTGACGGCGGCACGGACCGCTCGGCGCATGATTTTCATGTTGCGGGTTTTCGGCAGATCCGCGGCGATCAGGACACGCTCCGGCTTGAACGATTTTCCGAGCTCCCTGGCGACGGCATCGGAAGCCAGGCGCTCGAGCTCTCTGGTGTCGGATCCCTGCTTGAAGGGGACGCACACCGCGATAATGGCCGTGCCCTTGCTTTCGCTGGGCTGTCCTATCACGGCACATTCCCTGAACTGGCCCGTATTCATGATGGCGTTCTCGATTTCGGAGGGACCCACGCGCTTGCCGGACACCTTCAGCGTGTCGTCCGATCGCCCATGAAGGAACCAGTCCCCGTCGGCATCGCGGGAAGCAAAGTCGCCATGCACCCAGACGCCGGGAATTTTCTGCCAGTAGTTGTCGATGTAGCGCTCGGGCTCGTTCCACAAACCCTTGATGAGCCCGATGGAGGGCTGCCGCATGATCAGTTCGCCAAAAACGCCGGGAGGCACCTTGTTGCCTTCCAGATCCACGACGTCGGCCCCCATCCCCGGGATGGCGATGGAGAATGAGCCGATCTTCAGCGGATGGTGGAGATCGCAATTGAGGATGGAGCCGCTGACCTCCGTGCCGCCGGCGCTGTTGAGAATAGGCACCCGCTTCTTGCCGACGACCTCGAACAGCCAGCGCCAGGGCCGCTCCGTCCACGATTCGCCGCCCGTCAGCACGATCCTGAGCGACGAAAGGTCATGCTTCGTGACCTCCTGGTCGCCATAGGTCATCAGCAGCCTGATCAACGCCGGCGCAAGCTCGACATTGGTCACCTTGTACCGTTCGATAATCTGCCAATAGCGGTCGACATTCGGATAGTCGGGCGTGCCTTCGGCGATGACGAGGCTGCCGCCGTGCACGGATGGCAGGGTCGCAAGCTTCGAGCCGACCATCCATCCCATGTCGGCCATGCAGAAGTGCCGGTCGGTTTCGCGGAAATCCGTCAGGATTCCATGGTCGAGGACCATTTTGGTGACGAGGCCGATGTGGGTATAGATGCCCCCTTTCGGGCGCCCCGTGGTTCCCGACGTGTAATGCAGGACCGCCGGTGAATCGGCCACCATCGGCTGGGTCGGCCAGGACGGATCGCCAGCATCGACAAGATCCTGCCAGCGATGGTCCCGGCCATCCCTGAATCCGCACGGAAGGCCCAGGCGGTCGACCGTGACGATGCTGATCGGAAGGTCACCCACCGCCTCGTCGGCTATAGCCTTCATCGCGACAGGCTTGCCGCGCCGGAGGGTGCCGTCGGACGTCAGGAGGACTTTGGCGCCGCTGAGCGTCAGGCGCTCCGACACGGCGCCCGCCCCGAATCCCGAAAACAGGGGCATGACCACAGCGCCGAGCTTGACGGTCGCGAAGTAGCCGACCAGGGCCTCCGGCACCAGCGGCATGTAGAGCGCGACCACATCCCCGATGCCGACGCCCAGGGATTTCAGCACCGACGCGAAGCGGCACACCAGTTCATCGAACTGCCGGTATGTATAGGTGCGTTCGTCACCCGTTTCAGAAACCCAGATCAGGAAGGTCTTGTCATGGATGGGCGTGTTCCTGTGCCGATCGATGCAGTTCAAGACCATGTTCGTCTTGCCGCCGAGGCACCAGCGGGCCCATTCGATGCCGCCGCTGACATCCATGACGGTGTGATAGGGCTCGTAGAACTGCAGATCCCCATAGCGGATCACCGCGTCCCAGAAAGCCGACGGATCCCGCTCGCTCCATTCCGCCATATCCTCGAAAGTCCGCAACCCGTTCCGCCTGAGGAATTCGGTCTGTCGCGTGGATGCGATCAGTTCCGGTGTCGGAACCCATTGATAGGCGTTGTCTTCCTCCACAGGCATTGCGGCCTCTCCGCTTTCAAACACCATCGGCTGATACGCTAGTTACAATATGCTACATATTTTTACAACCATAAAAACATGTTGCAGGATACCTTTTCAATATGTCATCGCCAAATCGCCCGCTTGGCTTTATTCTCGACCAATGTCGGGGTATGCTTCCGGGAGGTCGCCCTCTATGGGAAGGCCGCGGCAAACGGACCGGAATACGGGATTTGGTGAACCGAGAGGAGACGATGGACACCCCTGTAACGACAAAGCCTGCAGGTGTCGAAAAGGCGTCGTCCGTTCCTGCACGGCAGGGCGTCGATCTGAGCGACCATGTCTATCACAAGCTTTTCAGCAAGATTTCTTCGGGAGAGTTTGCCCAGCATGAACGCCTGCCCAGCGAGAACGAGATGGCCGATGAGTATGGCGTCTCCCGGCCTGTCGTGCGCACGGCCCTGAAGCGGTTGCGCAACGACGGACTCATCTATTCGCGCCAGGGTTCGGGCAGCTATGTGCAGGTGAGCAGCCACGAGCCCGTGGTCGGCTTCGGCGCAGTCGGAACGATCGCCGATATCCAGCGCTGCTACGAAGTCAGGATTTCCTTCGAAAGGGATGCTGCATATTACGCGGCGCTTCGGGCCAATCACGCCGCCATCGCCGAGATCAAGGCCGCCGCCGAGCGACTGGAGACGGCGGCGAGAAACTCGGACTATGAAGGCGGCGCCGATTTCGATTTCCATTTCGCAGTCGCAAGGGCAGCGAACAACAGGTACTATACGCAGTTCCTGACGGCGCTGCGGGAACACATCACCATCGGCATGAGAGTTGGCGGCACCTGCCTGACCGGGCCCAACCGGGCGATCGATTTCGTGATCGCCGAGCATCGCGCCATCACCAAGGCCATCATGGCCAAGGATGCCGTGGGTGCCCAGAAGGCCATGGAAACCCACATCGCCAATGCACGGGCGCGCGTGTTCGAGGGAAAATTGCTGGATCTGTCGCTCTGATCCGCCGATCGGTCCGGCGGATCAGAGCGACCCCGTTCAGACGAACGTGCCTTCGACCCGCCCCAGTTCGCCATAATCGGCAACGAAACTCGAGCCTCGGGCCACATGCTGGGGGATGGTGCAGCCACCGGTCGATACGATTTGCCCGGCCTCGAGCGTGATGCCGCGGCGGGATAGAATGTTGACCGTTTCCGCCGCCACCTCCAGCGGAATGCACCGGTCGTCGCCCAGCACGTTTTCCGCCGGCCCCAGACCATCAACCGACATGTTGATGGTCAAATTCTGGATCTGTTCCGCGGACCAGTTCCTCGTTCCCTTTCCGATCACGAGCCCCATGCCGGTGCCGTTGTCGGCGATCTCGTCGTGGGTCGTCAGGCGGGGCGCGTCCGGCCCCTTCGGGAAACGGTTGCCGATGATTTCGATCGTCGGCACCAACTCCACCTTGGCCGCAATCTCCGCAACGCTGTACGGCTGCTGGCGCGGCGGCATGTCTTCGAGAAAGCGGATGCCGAACTCCCCTTCCACCCGCGCATCGGGAAACATGGCGGCAGGCAGGCTTGCGGGGCTCTCGAAGATGGTGCCGCGAAACACGCGCCCGATGATCGGCCCCGAATGTCCTTCCCGGCGTTGAATGGCGGGGCTCGTGGCCCCCATCTTCCAGCCGCCTACCGGCTCGCCGATAATGGCGGCCATCTCGTCCTGGATGGCGTATGCCTCCTGCCTGTCTTTTGGCCGCAGATCATCCGCGAGCATCTCCGTCAGCGACGAGCGCTCCAGCCAGGCCGCAGCCAACTTTCTCGCGGCTTCCTTGGTCGATTTCGTGTCCATGGGGATTTCCTTCCTCCCTTGATCGATGGGCTTCACAAGCCGACAGATCCATACTTGTAATAGCCAAGTTCGTCGGCATGCAAGTTTGATCTTGTAATTATATGTAAAATGTGATGGTGTTCTTCTGCGTGGGATCGGAGGATGGCACGGTACAACCTATCGTACCGGACTGATGGAGGAAAAGATGAGTGAAACCCGCAACCGCATTGCCGTCGTGACCGGCTCCTCCCGCGGGATAGGCCGCGCCGTGGCAGCCAGGCTGGCATCCGACGGCATGGACATTCTTCTCGTCTCGCGTTCCGAGACGAAGCTCGCGGAGGCTGCGACCGCTGTAAGGAGTGCGGGCACACGCGTTGAATATTGTGCCGCCGACCTGGCCGAACCGTCGGCGGCGGAGCGGGTCAAGCAAGCTGCCATGCAACATTTCGGCAAAGTGGACGTGCTGGTCAACAGCGCGGGCGCAACGAAAGGCGGATCTTTCCTGACGCTCTCGGACGAAACCTGGATGGACGGTTTTGCACTCAAATTCTTTGGGGCCATGCGGATCTCCAGGGCGCTGTGGCCGCTTCTCGCCGCATCGAAGGGCAATCTCGTCAACATTGTCGGCGGTTTCGCCCGCACGCCCGATCCGGACTTCCTCATCGGTGGCGCCGTCAATGCCGCCCTCGCCAATTTTACCAAAGGCTTGTCGAAGCAGGGCATGCGGGATGGCGTGGTCGTAAACGCCATCCACCCCGGCACGACCGTCACGGATCGACTGCATGATATCGCCAGGACCCGGTCCGAATTGGAAGGCAAGACGGAGGAGGAGATCATAGCCTCCATGGCGGAGCGCGAGAAAATCCAGCGTCTCGGCCGGCCGGAGGACGTGGCCAACCTCGTGAGCTTTCTCTGCAGCCCGCAGTCCCGGCACATTCAGGGCGTCTCGATCTCTGTCGACGGCGGGGCGACAGCCGGTCTGTACTAGCGCCGGCCGGCACTAGCAATGACATTCGTTCCGCTCGGCGCCTTGGGCGAAGAATACCGGAGAATTTCAATGACGTCAGAGGTGATGATTGGTTTTGCCGGGTTGGGCGCGATGGGGTTTCCCATCACCGAGAACATCGTGAAGGCGGGTCATAGGATAGCCGTTTATGACATCGACGAAAAGCGCTCCGGTTCGTTCGAGGCGCGTGCGCGGATATGCGACAGTCCCAAGGACCTGGCCGAAACGGCTGATATCGTGTTCTTGTGTCTGCCGACACTTCAATCCCATTGGGATATCCTGAACGGGCCGCTCGGCCTTCTGCAAGGATCGCGCATGGGGATATGCGTGATCACGGGAACCGTGGGGCCATCCTTCGCGCGCGAAATCGAGCAGGCGTTGGCCGCCAAGGGGGTTCTCACCGTGGACGCGCCGATGACCGGAGGACGGCTTCGCGCGGCAAGCGGAACGCTCACGATCATGCTGTCGGGGCCGCCGGAGGCGATTGCGAAGGTCGAACCGGTCATTTCGGCATATGGCAACAAGATCGTGCCGTTCGGCGATAGCGTCGGTCAGGCGCAAACCATGAAGCTGATCAACAACATCATGTCCGCGGCCAATCTGACGATTGCAGCCGAGGCACTGGTTTTCGGCGGCAAGGCCGGCCTCGACCCGGAGCAGGTGCTCGAAGTGGTGAACAGCGGGACCGGCAGGAACGAACTGACCCACACGGTGGTGCCGCAGAACGTTCTCACCCGCAATTTCGATTTCGGTTCGTCGATCGCCACCGTCAAGAAGGACATGACCGCGGCGATCGACGAAGCGGATCGGCTCGGTACCCCGGTAGAAATGACCCGCCTTATCCGCGACCTGTTCGAGAAGGTGGGCCGTGAACTGGATGAAAACGCCGACCAGACGCAGCTTGTGCGCTACTTCGAAAATCTCGCCGGAATCGAGCTGCCGAAGACCCGTTAACAGGCACCGGTCTCCCGGTATGCGTAACGAACCAGAATAAAATCGGCCGGAAGGCTCAATGCGCGGCGCTCGCGCGAGCCAAGGCCGGGCGGGGCGCGTGGGAACAGCCCCGACAGGGGAGGGCAGTCATTGAAGCTGATCGCTGCAAATTCCTTGCGCGGAAAGCACGCGCATTGTCGTGGAACGCGGCGACGCCGTTCTCTGAAGTGCCGGGCTGCGCCGAAAAAGAGGCTGCTGAAACGACAGGGATGGCATTCAGCCGATGTATAAACTCAATTTCTCCGTCGTCTTCGACCGCTTCCCGGATCTTCTGTGGGGATGCGTCGCAACGCTCGTGCTTGCCGCCAGCGGGATGGCGCTGGCGATGGTCATCGGCCTCATCGGCGTCTTGATGCGCCGGTCGAACGTCCCGCCGTTGCGTTGGATCGCAATGACATTCGTGGAGCTTATCCGCAACACGCCGTTTCTGGTCCAGATTTTCTTCCTGTTCTTCGCCATGCCGTTCATGGGCATCCGCATCAGTCCCACGTCCGCCGCCGTGATTGCTCTCGGCGTGAACGGCGGAGCCTATGCGATCGAGATCATCCGCGGCGGTGTCGACGCAATACCGAAGGGGCAAACGGAGGCCGGCTTCGCCCTGGGCCTCAGCAAGGGGCAGATATTTCGTTTCATCATATTGAAGCCGGCGTTGCGAACCATTTACCCGGCTCTGACCGGCCAGTTCATCATGCTGACCCTGACATCCAGCATCTGCTCGTCGATAGCCGCATACGAACTGACGTCAGTCGCCCAGCGCATCGATTCGGAGACGTTCCGCAGCCTCGAAATCTACTTGGTCATCACGCTGATGTATCTCGCGATTTCCTGGATCGTCATGGCGTTCTTCGCCGCAATCGGCCGACGCTCGTTCGATTATCCGGTCAAGTAGGAGGGAGCCATGTCCAATATAGGTCCACAGGAGCTCTTCTTCCTGCTTCAAGGTCTCAAATGGACCATTGCCTTGACTGCTCTCAGCTTTGTCGGCGGTGGCCTCATGGGCCTGATCGTGGCTCTGTCGCGCACGTCCGCCTCCCGGCTGCTCGTCTTGGTCACCCAGGGCTATATCGCCCTGTTTCAGGGAACGCCCCTGCTCCTGCAGCTCTTCGTCTTCTACTATGGCGTGGGCCTTCTCAGCGTTGCCATCGATCCCTGGGTCGCCGTGGGTTTAGCCTATACGGCCCATGCGAGCGCGTTTCTCGGCGATATCTGGCGCGGATCCATCCAGGCGCTGCCCAAGGGGCAGTTCGAAGCCGCGAACGCCCTGGGCTTGCACTATGTCTCACGCATGCGGGACGTGGTGTTGCCGCAGGCTCTCAAGATCGCGACTCCGGCAACGATCGGTTTTCTCGTGCAATTGCTCAAGGGCACGTCGCTGGCGTCGATCGTCGGCTTCATCGAACTCGCGCGAAGCGGGCAGATCATCTCGAACCAGATCTTCCAGCCACTGCCGGTCTACGGACTGGTCGGCATCATCTACTTCCTGATGTGCTGGCCGTTGTCGCTTCTCGGTTCGGCTCTGGAAAAGAAACTCTCGGTCGGAACCCGATAGAACCGACGAAGTCCCTTTCGGCCGAGAAACAATACCGAGGGAAACGGCGCTACCTCGGGAGGAAGGACAAGTGCCGCAAAATCACCTGGCGATCGGATAAGGCCAGGTCCTGTGAGGAGCCTGAGATGAGTATGAATTTCTTCAAATCGAAAAACGGAAAATGGGTCTCCATGCTTGCCGCTGCCGCGGTTGCGGTGGTCGTGAATGTCAGCGGTGTCCAGGCCCAGACGCTTGAAAGGATCAAGGAGCGCGGGCGGCTCATCGTCGGTGTACAGGGTGCGAACCCTCCGTTCGGCTTCTTGAACACCCGGGGTGAGAATGACGGCTACGACGCCGATATCGCTCGCCTGCTGGGGGAAAAGCTGGGCGTGCCCGTATCGTTCGTCAGCATGGCCAGCGCAGACCGCATCCCGTCGCTGAATACCGGGAAGGTGGACGTGCTTTTCGCGACGCTCGCGATGACCGCGGAGCGTGCGCAATCGGTTCAGTACTCGCAGCCCTACGCTGGCGACAGGGTTACGGTGCTTGCGCCGAAAACGCTGGAGATAAAGTCGACCGACGACCTGAAAGGGCTGACCCTTGGAGCGCAGAAGTCGAGCTCGCAGGAGCGGGAGTTGCTGCAACTGGTTCCCGAGAGCAGTTTGCTTCGCTTCGACGATGACTCGGCAACGATCCAGGCTTTGCTCTCCAACCAGGTCGAGGCGATCGGTGCGAACCAGTTCTTCATAGACCGGTTCGAAGAACTGCGTCCGGGCCTCTATGAGGACAAGCTCATCCTCGCACAGAGCTGGAACGGCGCCGGCACCATTCTCGGCGACAAGGAAATGAACGCGACAGTAAACGCCTTTCTTGATGAGCTGAAGGAAAACGGCAAGCTCGCAGAACTCTATCAGAAATGGATGAAGCTGCCGCTGCCCGAATTCCCTGCAAGTATGGAAGGCATTCCGTACACCGTCCAATAGTCGAACGGCATTGCCCCAGAGTGCGCACGCCACACGCAGGGCGTGCGCCACTTTCCGGCAAACGAGCAAACAGGAACCATCAATGGCAATGCCTATCGAGAATGACGCGCCTTTGATCCGGCTCACCGACGTGAACAAATGGTTCGGTGTGTTCCAGGCGCTCAAGAACATCAATTTCAGCGTCCGGAAAGGGGAAAAGATCGTCCTGTGCGGCCCCTCGGGATCCGGCAAATCGACTCTGATCCGCTGCATCAACGGACTTGAAGCCTTCCAGAAGGGCTCGATAATCGTGGACGGATTCAGTCTGGAAACCGGCAGCAAGGCGGTCGATGCGGTCCGGCGGGAGATCGGCATGGTTTTCCAGAGCTTCAATCTCTTCCCGCATATGACCGTCATGCAGAACTGCACGCTTGCCCCCATACGCGTCAAAGGGGCTTCAAAAGCCGACGCCGAGCGGCTGGCGAGAAAGTATCTCGCACGGGTTCGCATTCCCGAACAGGCGGACAAATACCCGGCGCAATTGTCCGGCGGCCAGCAGCAGCGGGTGGCGATAGCCCGGGCCTTGTGCATGGAGCCGAAAGTCATGCTCTTCGACGAACCGACGAGCGCCTTGGATCCGGAAATGGTCAAGGAGGTCCTGGACACGATGATCAGTCTTGCCCAGGAGGGAATGACCATGATCTGCGTGACGCACGAAATGGGCTTCGCACGACAAGTTGCAGATCGTGTCGTCTTCATGGCCGACGGATCGATTGTCGAGGAGGCGAGCCCTGCGGACTTTTTCCTGCGTCCGCAACACCCCAGGGCACGCGCGTTCCTGGGCGAAATACTGGCGCATCACTGAACGAGGCCATTGGAGGAACGGTTCGATGACGGCTGAGCCCGCATTCCTTGTCGGCCTGATCGGAACGGGCATCCAGGGTTCTCTTGCGCCCGAAATCCATATGAGCGAGGGGCAGGCACTCGGCCTGCGATATGTCTACCGGCTTATCGATTTGGCCGCCCTCCGGCTCGATGCCGCAGCGCTGCCGGAGATCGTCGAAAATGCGCAACGCCTGGGCTTCGATGGTCTGGCGGTGACGCATCCTTTCAAGCAAGCCGTCGTGTCGCTGATGGGCTCGTTGTCGGATGACGCACAGGCGCTCGGTGCCGTCAATACCGTTACCTTCCGCAATGGCCGGCGTATCGGCCACAACACTGACTGGCAGGGTTTCTCCGAAGCGTTGCGGCGCCAAATGGGCGGCGTGGCAACCGGCAGGATCGTGCAGCTGGGCGCAGGCGGCGCGGGCGTGGCGGCAGCCTTTGCCACGCTGAAGGCCGGCGCGGAACGGCTGGAGCTTTTCGATCCCGATGAGGCCCGCCTGGACAACGCGCTGAGGTTGCTCCGCGATCTGTTCGGGGCAGGACGGGTCGTCAAAGGACGCGATATCGACCGGGCCGTCGAGTCCGCCAACGGCCTCGTCAACGCAACGCCGATCGGAATGGACGCTCATCCCGGCTCGCCTCTGCCGCTGACGCTGCTCCGCCAGGACCTTTGGGTGTTCGACCTCATCTACTTTCCACGCGAAACCGCACTCGTACGGCAGGCCAGGGCCATTGGCGCGACCGCCCGGAACGGCGGCGGCATGGTTGTCTATCAGGCGATCGAACAGATACGCCTTTTTACCGGCCATGACCCCGACCCGGCGCGCGTCCTTGCGAATTTCGAAACGATTTCGTCGCCCTAACCGCTCACCGCAACGACATTCAGAGGGAGAGCCGTCGATGCAGACAACCATAAGGATCGCCGTTGCAGGGGCCGGCGCGATCGGCAAGGCGCATATCTCCCGGATTGTCGCAGAGCCCCGAGCGTCTCTTTCGGCGATCATCGGCCCATCGCCACAAACACGAGAATTCGCCCAATCCATGGGTGTTGCACACTTCGAGGACATCGAAGCCTGTTTCGCGCACGACAAGCCTGACGGCATCGTTCTCGCAACTCCCAACAAGCTGCATGTCCCGGGGGCGCTTCTTGCGGTCAAACGCGGCGTTCCCGTTCTCGTGGAGAAGCCCGTCTCGGATGATCTCGCAGCGGCCAAGGCGCTTGTCGAGGCATCTGAAGCAACCGGCGTCGCCGTGCTGGTCGGGCACCACAGGCGCCACAGCCCGCTCATCCGGCGGGCCAAGCAGATCATCGCATCCGGCCGTCTGGGCCGCATGACCGTCGTTCATGCCTTCTGCTGGTTTCATAAGCCCGACAGTGGATATTTCGAAGGGGCCGGCGCCTGGAGGCGTGAGGCCGGCGGCGGCGTTATCCTGATCAACCTGGTTCACGCCATCGACGATCTCAGAAATCTTTGTGGCGAAATCGTCAGCGTGCAGGCGGTCTCCTCCAGCGCGATGCGTGGGTTCGCCGTCGAGGACAGCGCCGCCATCATCTTGCGCTTCGCGAATGGCGCGCTGGGTACGCTCAGTCTCTCCGATACCGTCTCGTCGCCTTGGAGCTGGGAGATGACATCGGGCGAGAACAAGTTCTACGCCCAGACCGATGAGGTCTGCTACTTCTTCGGCGGCACGGAGGGATCGCTTTCCGTGCCGCGGCTTGAGCTATGGCGGCACGAGACCGCCCAGGAATGGGGCCACCCTTTGCTCGCCCACCGCGTGATCACTCCGCAAGACGATCCGCTGGTGCCGCAATTGCGCCATTTCATTGACGTCATCCAGCGTAATGCTTCTCCAATAATTGATGCGCAGGGCGGAACCAAAACGCTTGAATTGACTTTGAGTGTCGTAGAAGCAGCAAAAACAGGAAGAATGATCTGTTTTGGCTGAATATATTACGAAGTCGCGCGTCGGGCGAGCTGCTGAATGGCTACTCGAATGTGAGCCTCGGTAAATTTGTTTCTCAGTTGCAACGACACGCAAAACGGCAACCGCGCCCTGCGATTTCAACCATGCCCAAAACGACGAAAGCCGCGGAGAACCGCGGCTTTCGATCGTATCGTAATATGGAGCGCCGTTCCAGACGGAAATGATAAATACGTCTACGCTATAGCCCTCTAATTATCACCATGAAATCAGAGATAACTAACTGACATAACTATCAGAAATATGACCTGATCCTCTTCGTTATCGATTTGCTTTCGGAAAACGATGGTAAGCGCCAACGCATCTCGCACCCCGTATGCCGCACGTGTCAACGATTTCGGGGAGGAAACGGAAATGGCGGCGACTACAATTTCGGCATGGCGATCGTTAGCTTTGCGTGAAGCATACGGGCTCGTCCATAATCACATCGCGAACTCATTTCTGACGGGATTCCATTTCTCGGCGCCATTCGAAAAGTTCGTGCACCGGAGGCGATTTTTCGTGATCTGGGACAATGACATCGTCCTTGGGTGTAACAGCCATAGAATCCAGATCGTGACGACCGATTTCCCAGGCATCGCGCACGTTAAGCTTTCGCTTCAAAATTGCCCGCTCTGGAAGGAGTTTAGGCTGTCCCTCATCATCGAAGATCGCGGGTAGAAGGAAGTAGTAGCCGAGTGCCAAAAATGCGCGCAGGAACAATTCTAGATTATTGTGATCGCTTACCGTCATGGTGGTCATGCGAGCAACACTTATGAATCGCCTTGCGTCATTCTTCGCGATCGCATCCATATCTCGGCTAATGCAGCCTCGATAGTAATATGGATTTTTCCTGTCGATTCCTTTGATAATGCTGATGCGTATCTCGTCATTCGCATCGTCGCGTCCGAACCGATCCTGCCATTCTTCGAATATGGCATTCGCCATCTCGGCGTTGCTGAAAATCAGACCCAATAGCGGCGGTTGGCCAGGACCTACATAGCCATACATCATTCCCTGCCACCCCGCTTTGTCCCAGAGTGGCTGGTTGATAATTGAGCTAACTGATAAATCGCGGTGGCTATTCAACTCGCCAAGACCGAGCCTCGCGTTTTCATCACCCTGCTGCTCAGCCAGCTTTTTCGGTTCGATTTGCGGGGCGTCCTCCCGGAACGAATAAGTTCGTTTGACCAAGTGGCTCCAGTCCGCAATTTGGCCAACATCGCCACCTAACGCCCGACTGCGTGACATTCCCGTTCGATAAAACAGCATCGCGCGTTCGAAAGCGCGCTCAATTCCCAGCAGTTCTTCAAGCACCTTTTTATGATCCCGCAGAACGATGCAATTCACCAGGACATGAGTGCCGAATTCTACAAGATGCTCGTTCAGTTCCGCATGGTTGTCCACTTCGGACGCATCCCAGGTAGCGGGCAATGCAACTGCCACTTTTCCGCGAGTTGCGTTAAATTCAATCCCCGCTTCGCTCAATGAACCGGCTTGTGTGATTTCCACTTGCAAGCCTTCCCTGTGCGCGAACGCTTCGGAATTGAGAAGCGTGGAAAGGAATGCCTCAAGAAATGAAATGTGCGCCTCGGCTAGCAGAAATCCGTTCCGATCGCCCTCCGCCACGATCTGAAAATTGATACCCATAATTCGTGCTTCAATCTTCGTAAGATCGCTGCCCAGCAAAACCATATGTTTTGGCAGATCGCGGGATGCGGGCTGCGCGGCTATCATCGACATCATATCGTGGATGTCGGAATCCTCTGTGCCCTCAGGAATGGAGCCATCGGATTTCAATATGTCCAGGTGCCCCAGCCGGTAGAGCAGAACCATACGGGCAGTAAAGAGGTGCAGCGCTTCAAAAACGTCGGGAAGCTCCGTCAGCCGCTTTATGTTGTCGATTGAAATTACCGATAGCAAGCACGACAGCAACTGATCAAATTCAAGAATTTTCCTGGATAGTCGCTCTCGGCTCGCATCGTCGAGCGGCAATACATTGTTGGCAGCGCGAAGGAATTGTATCCCGCTTAAAAAGTCCGCCACATGCCCCAGTTGAAGCGCGATCATCGTGAATAAGCTGAATGTTGGTACCGCTTCTACGGGTATCTCGCCATCCTGCTCGGCCTGGGCGCATACTTGGGTGATCGCGCCCATCGCGGCTCCTCTTGCGGCCCATAGAAGTCCGGCGCCGCGATAGCCGACGGCAAGGCAATAGAGCGCGCGGCCCTGTTCCTCACGACTTTCCTCCTTCATGAAGTTGACGACGGAGCGCCCGAGGAATTTGATGCCTTCTATAGGCTTTTCAGCGTCGAGCTTGCGCTCCCCTTGGGAAAGATAGATTCGAGCAGCTTTGAGTTCCTTGCTCCGCTCGGCCATAAACTCGGCGAGTTTTTCGATGAGCGTGTCAAACTCTGAGCTGTCAGGGGCCAAAGGAGAAAGAGCCTCAATAACCGAATCCAGCATTTCAGCAGGAAACTCGCCCAATCCCGCAGCTCTGTCGATGATGCTGGACAGCCCAATCCAGATATCATCAAAGTCTTCGCGATTGCCTTCCAGAGCGTTCTCATTGAGTCGAAAGAGCCAGAGGAGCGCTTCAGCATAAAGCGCGTTGTTCGGCCTGGCCTTTTCACCAGCTAATGCAACCAGCTTCTTCTTCAGGCGAGAAGACCGTTCTGGAAGCTTCAGGGACTCTGAATCTTGAAGACCGGGCAGTACCTGGCCCACAAGCAACTGATGCAGATTGCAAACCTTGCTAACATGTTGGGCATGGTCAGTGGCGAACGCGAGGTCCTCAACTTGCTCGTAAAGGTCCTGCGCCGCCTCAATATCGTCAAACCACCAAAACCGTGTCCAGGCCAGCTCATAGATAGCGCGCAGATGCTGATAGCTTGCGCCATATTTTTTCGCGAATTCGATTGCGCGCTGAAACCGGCCTTCGGTTTCAAATCGGGGCCGCTCCAGGCGCCTGGAAAGAATGGCGGCCTCAAAGGTATCCGAAACGGCTTGCGTGTAGTCGGGCTGCGTATTGCCCATGCGTGCTAAGGCTTCTTCGATCTCCGCAAGTGCCTGCTGATTCTTAAAGTCATTTGGCCCAAGCTGAACGCTATCTGGATCATGCTCTCCCGCCGCGAGGCATTCAAAGGCTAGGTCTTTGTGGCCATGTGAAAAGACGCGATCAAGAATCCACTCCCTGTCTAGGATGGTCACTGGAACGTCG
Organism: Pseudochelatococcus sp. B33; assembly: GCF_053570585.1. Taxonomy (NCBI): domain Bacteria; kingdom Pseudomonadati; phylum Pseudomonadota; class Alphaproteobacteria; order Hyphomicrobiales; family Chelatococcaceae; genus Pseudochelatococcus; species Pseudochelatococcus sp. B33. Next base: position 296,193 of record NZ_JBSEFH010000004.1, read on the forward strand.
TAGGTATCCCGCAGCTCGTCCTCGACCCGAAGCCGATCTTTGGAACGCGTTGGGCGACTGGAAACAAAAAATATCTTCTCATAGCCTCGCTTGGTCTCGACAATGCCTTTGACATCTGAGCGGACCTTGTTTGCCCAATCTTTCTTTGCGCTGAAAGCAAAGCCCCATTTCCCTTTGCCGTCCGCCCGATCCCCGAAGAACCATCGCTCGGCAATCTGACCATCTACAGGATAGGTCTCCGTATCAACCTTACCGTCTCCGCCACCCTCCGGTCCTGTTTGCGGCCGCAAGTTGGGGCATATTTCGCGCTCGCAAAGCTGGCGAGCGAAGTTCTCAAAGTCCTTGTGCTGATTGCGATCAGTCAGAGTGTCCAAATGATGGCTAAGTTCTGACCTGCTCAGCCGATAAGCATCCGTATTGGTGCTATCGGAATAGAGGTAGGGGCGCTTGGCCCGCATGACGTCAGAGGGTTTGGGGCGGTGATTCATAGCACCGGATTCTAGCAGAAATCAGCTTATGGTGACGGTCTATTCCGCGCCTCGGCACAACTTAAACTTTCCCAATCCGCTACGTGGGCGTCGGCAGCCCATGTCCCTGTGGCAGATACCTCTGCAAATTCCTGCCGGTGCGTTCGGCAATGATATTACGCCTTGCCTGATCGGTTCATCTTACCCGCGAGGTCGAGGAGGTTTCGGAGCGCGGGGCTGCGGTTGTGTGGAGACCAAATTGCGGAGAACGCGAGCGGTTCCGGCTCGTCGAGAATCGGCAGGAAAGTTACGCCGGGCGCGTGAATCTGCGATGTCGCCTCGCCGACGATGGTAACGCCATAGCTCTGCGCCACCATAGATAGCAATGTGCCGCGCTCAACGTCGAAGCGCAGGATCGAGAGGTCGGGGCAGCCGCTGGCAAGGCGCAGAACGATATGGTCACGCACCTGCGGCCCGGTGCCACCGTAGCGGACGATGAATGTCTCGCTCGCCAGATCGGCCCAAGTGACGCCCGTTCCCTCGGCAAGCAGGTGGCGTGAAGGCAGCGCGGCCATGAGCCGTTCACGCCATATCCGCCGGGAATGACAATCAGGAAACTCGGGCGAGCCCGCCATGAATGTCACGTCGAGCCGGTCGGCGCGAAGCTGCATGACACTATCGCGGGCTGTTTTTTCGGCGATCTCGACCTCGATGCCCGGGTGCTGTTCGCGGTATTGCTCCAGCAGGTTGGCGAGGAAGCTGCCAGGGATCAGCGCATGGATGCCGATGCGCAAGCGGCCGTGTTCGCCGCGCGCGACCATGCCGGCCGTCCTGACGGCGTGATCGAGATGGCCGATGCCGGTCGTCACCCGCTCGACGAAATGCCGGCCGGCTTCGGTCAGCCGGACGCCGCGCGCGTGCCGCTCGAACAGAAGGATGCCAAGGTTTTCCTCAAGCGTCTTAATCCGTGTGCTGACGCTGGACTGGCTGACACCAAGAGCGTTGGCCGCATGTCGGAAGTTCAAATGCTCGGCGACAGTAAGTGTATGAACGAGCGAGACCATAGGGATGCGGCCACGCAGAAGCGGGTTGTCTGTCAACCTGCCGCATTTGTGTGCCGGGGTTGCATCCATCACGCAGCCCCCCGCCTAAGACTAAGACGATGGCACACAGCAATCGCGACCGCTGTCGCGGCTGTCAGCGCGATGAGCACCCAAAGCACCGTGCGAAATGCCACGGCATAAGCATCGCCATGCCCGCCATTGCCAGCGGCCACCTGGTCCGCGAGCGCCGGATCGTTGACGACGCCGCCGATGACCCAATGAATCGCAGCCGCGTAGACGCCAATCGCGATTGCCTCGCTGCCAAGTCGCAAGAAATTCAACACGCCGGCGGCGGTCCCGCTGCTTTCCCGCGGCACCGCTCCGATCGCCGCGCCGTCGACAAGCCCTGCGGGCAATCCCCATCCAAAGCCGAGAAGGATCATGGGGACCACGATCCAGATGATCGGGAGCGACGGTTCCAAGAGGAACATGCCGAAATCACCGATTAGCAAAACGCCCAGCGACACATAGATGACCGACATCGCGGTCACCGAGGGGAAGCGCTTCATGATCATTGCCACCAGGAGCGGGCTCGCGAAGATCGGCACCGTCATCAGGAGCAGAAGTGACCCGGCGGTGGGCGCATCCATATTGTGTTGCGCACTCAACGCCACCGGGAGGTAGGTGAAGAGTGTCATGAAGCCGATCGCATCAGCGACCGGGACCAGAGCAAACGCGAGGAAGGTCGGGTTTCGCAGCAATGAGAAGTCGATTGCCTTCGCAGCCGGGGTCTCTGGACGAGGCGCATGAGGAACATGGCGACTCAGGCAGAAGGCGACTGCCGCGACGGCACCATACAGGAGGAAGATTCCCCGCCATTCGATAACAGGAATCAGCCACCCGGCGAGCGTTGGCCCGACAGTGCCGCCCAGACCAAGAGTAGACCCGAAAATCGCGAAATTCCGACCACGAACGGCAGGCGGGAAGGCATTCGAGAGAGTGGCCGATGCCCCGGCGAATACCGCCGCGCCTGCGATGCCGCATACCACCCGCCCGACATCGAGTATCAGCAAGGACGGAGCCGCCGCGCTGATCACGGAACCGACGACCATGAGCGCGGCTCCGATCACGAAGGTGATCTTATAGCCGATCCGGTCCGACAGAACGCCCCACACCAGCATGAAAACGGCGAACGACCCATTGAAGCCGTTCACCACTCCCTGCAGCAGCGCGGGGTTCGAGCCCAAATCGCGCGCGATTCCTGGCAATGCTACCGCCGTCCCGGATATCCCGATTGGCATCACGAAGACTGCGAGAAGGATGACAGGAAGCGCGAACTTCGATGGCGGATTCGACACCGTATCGCTCATGCGTTCTTCACCTCAAGGCCGAGGCTCAGCAGCGATTGCTTCGCGTCACCGAACAGCATGGAGGTCTTGGGATCGACGAACAGATCGTTTTCGACCCCCGAGAATCCTGTGCCCTTGCCGCGCTTCAGAACAACGACCGACCTAGACTCATCCACTTTCAAGATCGGCATCCCGAAAATCGGCGACGCCGGATTGTTTCTCGCCGCTGGATTGACGACATCGTTGGCCCCGACCACCAACGTCACGTCGGTTTCGGCGAAACGCCCGTTGATGTCCTCCATGTCGATCAGCTTGTCGTAGGGCACACCGGCCTCTGCCAGCAGCACATTCATATGGCCGGGCATTCGACCAGCGACGGGGTGAATGGCGAAACGAACGTCCCCCCCTCGCTTTTCGATGAGGTCGGCGAGTTCGCGGGCCTGGTGCTGCGCCTGCGCCACTGCAAGGCCATAGCCCGGCACGATCACGACTCTTTCAGCATAAGCCATGCGTAGCGCGGCATCCTCCGCCGAGATCGCCGTCATCTCGCCGCCCACAGTCGATGCCGCCCCTTCGGTGCTTGCTGTTCCGGGCGACCCGAAAGCTCCGAACAGGACATTTGCGAAGGAACGGTTCATCGCCTTGCTCATCGCGACCGACAGGATGAACCCCGACAGGCCGTCAAGCGCACCGACGACGATGAGAATGTTGCTGTTGATCGCAAAGCCGGTCGCGGCTGCCGCGAGCCCCGCATACGAGTTCATAAGCGAGATGACGACTGGCATGTCGGCGCCACCGATTGGCAGCACAAGCAGAACGCCAACCGTAAGGCCGATGACCAGTAGGGCGCCGGCGGCCACGATGTTCGATGGATCGATTACGAGCCAGCCGAGCGCTGCGATACCAACGACGATCAGCGCGATATTAAAGGCGTTCTGTAGTGGGAAGGTGATCGGGCGGCCGGGCAGAATTTCCTGTAGTTTGCCGAACGCCATCAGGCTGCCCGTGACAGTGAGCGCCCCAAACAGGACTTCAAATCCAAGCGCCATCGCCTGCGCTTGCCCGACTCCTCCCGCCGATCGCCAGTGCAAGTATTCCCCGACGCCGACAAGTGTTGCCGCGAGCGCGCCAAATGCGTGACTGAAGGCGATCCGTTGCGGCATCGCCGTCAACGGAACCCACATGCTGAGCGGATAGCCGATGATCGTTCCTGCGACAGCGCCAACCGCGATCCACTGGTAGGAGATGACACGCGCCTCGAACAGCGTCGCGACGATCGCTATCAACATCCCCATGGCGGCGAGTTGCATGCCGCGCCGGGCGCTGTCGGGTTTGCCGAGTGACCTCAGCGCGACGATGAAAAGGAACGCCGCGACTATGTAGGCAAGTTGAATCAAGGACTCGCTCATCACGCTCCACCAGCGTCAGAAGTGATCGGTGCGCTGGGCGCGCGTTTGAACATGGCGAGCATTCGATCCGTGATCAGGAAGCCCCCCACGACGTTGGCCATGGCGGCTGCCACAGCGACGGTTCCAAGGATCGTTGCAGTCACACCGTAATCCGCGCCGGCCAAAACGATGGAGGCAACAAGCGAGATGCCGGACATCGCGTTCGTGGCCGCCATGAGGGGCGTGTGAAGTAATGGGGGAATGCGGGTGATCATCTGGAAACCGACGACGCCGGCCAGCATAAAAACGAACAACTGCATAATCGTGGTGGATGTCATGAGTGCATTCCCGTTAGACTGCCATACGCAGGGATGAACCAAGCAAGGCGTTGGTGATTTCGTCCTCCGGCCGGAGCACCAAGCGCGCGTCTACTTGGAGCAGATGCGTGAGCAATGCCCGGATGTTGCCGCTGAAGAGCCGACTGGCATCCTTCGCGATCAGACTCGGAAGATTGGTAGGCCCGAAGATGCGGACACCGTTCCGCTCAACGACCTCGTCGGGGGCAGTCAGCGAACAATTGCCGCCGCTTTCCGCCGCCAGATCGATAACGACCGCGCCGGGCTTCAATCCCGCAACCGTGTGGTCGTCGATAAGTATCGGCGCGCGGCGATCCGGCACCTGTGCTGTGGTGATAATGAGATCCATCGACGAGAGATGCGCTGCGAGCGCTTCCCGAAGCTTTTGCTGCGTGGCGGCGGTCTGCTCGGCCGCATAGCCGCCAGCAGCATCAGCATTGTCGGCCGGGCTCTCGACGGACACGAAGCGTCCGCCAAGACTTTCGACCTGCTCACGCGCGGCGGCGCGCACATCGAAGCCATGCGCTACTGCGCCAAGTCGTCGCGCTGTCGCGATCGCCTGCAACCCAGCAACACCTGCGCCGAGCGCGATCATCTTGGCTGGCTTGATGCCCCCGGCCGCCGTTGTCATCATCGGCAACAGCACGCCGAGCGTGCGCGCACCTTCGATGACGGCAGCGTATCCCGAAATAGAACCCTGCGAGGAGAGAACATCCATGCTTTGCGCGCGGGTGATGCGCGGCATGCGCTCCAAACCAAGATGCGCGATGTCCATCTCACTCAGGCGCCGCCCGAGCGCCGCGTCGCGACCACCGAGCGAAATCAGCACTGCGCCACGTTGCAACGCGGACGGCTCCGGTGCGCGCACAGCGACAATTGTAGGAGACGCCAGCGCCTGCGCGTGCTCGACAATTATCGCGCCAGCGGCTGCATATGACGCATCGTCGAAACCTGCGCGCGCTCCAGCGCCGCGCTCCACCCTAAAGGCGATCTTGCCCCGAAGCCGCGCGATGTCGTCCGGTATGACGGCCACGCGGCTCTCGCCCGGATGACGTTCCGCCAGCACGGCGAGCGCTACTGCGCTATTTGTTTCATCGATCATGGCGAGCTAGCCGTTCCTGGTCAGAGCTGGCTAAAACCGCCATCGACGACGAGGTCGACGCCGATAGAGTAGCTGCTTTCGTCGGAGGCGAGGTAAAGCGCCGCCGCCGCGATTTCTTCGGGACGCGCGATCCGCCCGATTGGCATCGCTGCGGCCATAGCCGCCCTAAGCTCGGCCGCCTGTTCTGGGGTAGCGACCATCCCATCGATAATCGGCGTGTCGACGGGGCCTGGGCTCACGCTGTTCACGCGGATGCCCCGATCTTTCAAATCCGCGGCCCAACTGCGAGCAAAGGACCGCATCGCCGCCTTGGTGGCTGAATAGACGGTGTATTCGGGCAGGCCCTTCGTCCAGTTGGCCGATCCGATCAAAACGATTGCGCCGCCACGTCGCAGCAGAGGCAGGGCGCGCTGGACGATGAAGAAGGTGCCGCGCGCATTCACGTTGAAAGTCTTGTCGAAGTGCTCAGGCGTAGCGTCGGCAAGCTTGACCTGCTCGACGAAGGCCGCGTTGGCGACAATGATATCGAGCGCGCCTTTCTCCGCCTTCACCGTCGCATATAAGCGATCGATGTCATCGAGATTGCCGATATCGCCTTGGACGGCGGTGACGTTCCGCCCAATATGATCCTTGGCTTTCTGTAACTCGGCCGCGCGTCGGCCGGTGATGAAGACATGCGCGCCTTCGTCAACGAACCGTTTGGCGGTAGCGAGGCCGATACCGCTGCTGCCGCCGGTGACGACGGCGATTTTCCCATCCAACTTCGACATAGATAACCTCTCTCGCCGCAGGTGCCGAAAACATTTCGGCCGCGCGAATTAGGTGTTGCCGCGATGCGATGGGCAGAAGGCCGTGAGCCGGAATACGTTCTATTCTCTCGCGGCATACACTTCGCGGCTTCCTCCTGACGACACTGTCTAGGAATGGTCCGTAGAGCCGCAGGTTCTTTCGCGTTACGAGGACTTCCGACCCCCAACAACAAGTCCGGGCCGGTCCATCATGATCCGACCACGTCCCGACAGAGCGTCTAAGTTCGCGTATGCGCTGGACTTGCCCGGCGCGACCAAGCCTCGCCGCAAAAGGTGTCCTTCGGCCCCTCCGACCTCCGGACGCTGACAATTATCCGGACTAACAGCCAGTGACGCCACAAGCCTCGCCGCCCGCACTCTCGGGCAGCGGCGGGCGCTCGTTCCAAGCCCTCTTCAGCAGCGACAGGAAGACCTCCGGTGGCTGCGCTCCCGCCAGGCCGAAAGAACGGTCCACGACAAAGTGCGGCACTGAAGTGATGCCAAGCCGCCGCGCCGTCGCCACGTCGGAGCGCACATCTTCCGCGAATGCGTCAGTAGCCAGCATTTGCGTCACTTCGCCAGCATCTAGGCCGACCTCTTCGCCCAGGCGCACGAGCGCATCATGGTCGGCGATCAACTCGCCTTCGGCGAAGTAGGCGCGCAGCAGACGTTCTTTCATCGCATCCTGCCTACCGCGGGATCGCGCAAAGTGAATCAGGCGGTGGCCGTCGAACATATTGCCGGGACAGACAAGGTCGAACCTCGCCTCGATCCCCGTCTCGGCGAAGAGGCGCTGTGTGCGCATGTTGATGGAGATCGCTTCGTCCCGCGCGATATTGTAGGCGCGGGCGATATTGTCCCACACGTCACCCTCGTAAGCAGCGGGCGCACCCGGATCGAGTTCAAAGCTGCGCCACGTTACGCTCACCTCCGCGCTTTGCTCGAAGGACCGGAGTGCCACCTCGAAATTCCGCTTGCCGACCAAGCAGAACGGACATGCGATGTCCGACCAGATTTCCACATCCAGCCCGCTCACAATCGTTCCTCAGCATTCTTGGCGGCCGTTGGATAATCCGTATAGCCGGCCGCGCCTTCGCCGTAGAAGGTATCCTCCTTCCACGGCGCTAGCCTCTCGCCCGCGCGAAAGCGCGCCACCAAGTCCGGATTGGAAATGAACGGTTTGCCGAAAGCGACGGCGTCCGCGTCGCCCGATGCAACCAGCGCGCTCGCGGTCTCAAACGTGAGCCCCTCATTCGCAACATAAGCGCCGCCAAAGGCTCTTTTGAGCCCAGGGCTGAAGCGCGCGCCCGTCGGCGCCTCGCGTGTGCAGATGAAGGCGAGCTTACGCCGGCCGAGCTGCGCCGCGACATATCCAAAGAGTTGCTCCGGATCGCTGTCGCCGTTGATCTGGGCGTCACCACGCGGCGCGAGGTGCATGCCGACCCGCCCTGGCCCCCAAACCGCCGTCACCGCGTCCGTCACTTCTAGAAGGAGGCGCGCGCGATTCTCGATCGGGCCGCCATAGGCGTCTTCTCTTTTGTTCGAGCTGTCCTGCAGGAACTGGTCGAGCAAATAGCCGTTCGCGCCATGTATCTCGACGCCGTCGAATCCAGCGGCCTTTGCGTTCGCAGCGGCACTCCGAAAACTCCCGACGATCGCGGGTATCTCTTTGGCCTCCAGCGCGCGGGGGATCGGATAAGGCCGAGTGGGCCGCAGCAAGCTTACGGTCCCATCCATGGCAATAGCGCTCGGCGCGATCGGTGGAGCGCCATCATAATAGATCGGATCGGAAAGGCGGCCAACGTGCCAGAGCTGGAGCAGGATTTTCCCGCCGGCCGCGTGAACGCCCTCGACGACGGACTTCCAGCCCGCCGTTTGCTCAATTGACCAGATGCCCGGCGTGTGAGGATAGCCAACGCCCGACGGCGACACCGACGTTGCTTCGCTGATGATGAGACCTGCGCCACTTCGCTGGCTGTAGTATTCGCGCATCAACACGTTCGGCGCTCGTTCGGCGCCGATGGCCCGGTTGCGCGTCATCGGCGCCATGATCACACGGTTCGGCAGTTCCAGATCGCCCAGGCGAACCGGATCGAAAATGGATGGCGTGGTTCGCGTCATATCTGCGCGACGCCGCCATCAACGAAAAATTCGGAGCCGGCAACGAAGCTGGACTCGTCGCTCGCGAGATACAGCGCCAAGCCGGCGATCTCCTCGGGCTGCGCAACGCGCCCGATCGGCACCGCCTCGGCGAACTGATCCTGCGCCTCCTTGGGCGCTGCCTGAAACGGAGGCGTCGCGACCGGACCGGGGCTGAGCACGTTCACTCGAATGCCGCGTGCCTTCAACTCCGCCGTCCAGGTGCGCGCAAATGAGCGCACACCGGCTTTCGCCGCGCCGTAGACCGACATTCCCGGAAAGCCCTTCGCTCCGGCGATTGATCCACTGAGAATCACGGAGGAACCCTGACGGAGAAGCGGCAACGCCTCCTGCACGGTGAACAGAACGGCGCGGAGGTTGAGGTTTATATCTGCGTCAAACGACTCGTCGGTGACTTCGCCGAGCGGGGTAAAGCCACCCACGCCGGCGTTGGCGAACACGATGTCAAGATGCCCAACCTGTTCTTTGACCGTGTCGTAGAGGCGCACGATATCGCCGCGCTTGGTCACATCGCCCTGGACCGCGACCGCATTGCCGCCGATCTGCGCTATGGCCTTGTCCAACTCCGCCTGCCGGCGCCCCATGATGAAGACCCGCGCGCCCTCGGCCCCGAAACGCTTGGCGGTCGCAAGCCCGATGCCGCTGCTTCCGCCAGTTATGACAGCGACCTTGCCAGCCAATTTCGTCATATACTTCTCCAGAAAAGTGCGCCGCGCCGTTACGGTGGCGTGTGCGAGAATCTCGTGATGTCTGTTCCATCCCAGAAGGCGGCGGCTCGGAATACGAGCTATTCCCAGAAGGAATATTCTCTCTCAGAACTGGGAGAGCCCGCCGTCGACGAATAGATCGAAGCCCGTCGTGAAGCTGCTATCGTCGCTCGCTAAGTAGAGAATCGACGCGGCGACATCATCCGCTGTGCCAAGACGTCCCATCGGAATAGCGCTCTTGAACGCCTCCCTGGCGCCGTCGGCCAAATCCTTACGCTTATGGACGGTCTCGAAAATGGGAGTGTCGATCGGCCCCGGACTTACGGTGTTGACACGGATTTTGCGGTCTTTCAGCTCCGCGGCCCAGGTGCGTGCATATGCTCGCAGCGCGGCCTTCGTCGCCAAATAGCTGCCATAGGTCGGCACGCCTTTGACGTGGCCCGATGTCGTCACGAGCACGATGCTCCCGCCATTCCGGAGCAGGGGCAGCGCTTTTTGAACGGTGAAGAACGTCCCTCTGACGTTCGTGCCGAATATCTTGTCGAAGTGCGCGGTCTCGGACTCCTCTAGGCTGCGAAGTTCCACGAAGGCCGCGTTGGCGACGACGATGTCAATTTCGTCGGCATCGTGGGCGATTTTCTTGTAGATGCGGTCGAGGTCCTCCAGCTCAGCGATATCACCGCGAAGCGCCGTGACTTGCGGCCCAAGCTCGCGCGCCGCCTTCTTCAACTCGTTTTCACGGCGCCCGGTAATAAAAACACGAGCGCCCTCGGCCACAAACCGCTTGGCGGTTGCGAAGCCGATGCCGCTGCTGCCGCCAGTGATAATGGCGACTTTCCCATCAAGCTTTGACATAATCCCTCTTCTGAACAGGCAACGGGCGCTCCCAGCGACAAACGTGTGGGCTGGCCGAGAAAGTCGGTAGAGGCCGTAGAAGAATACGATCTATTCCAGCGTGGAATGAGCCTCGCCATGGGCAGTTGCCCTAGTATTTTTCGACCCATGGCCGCACCACCAGTTCGTCGCTCCACGCGCTGCGCGGCTGACACAGGAGGTCGACGTAGCTCTGCGCGATGTCGTCCGGGTCAAGCGTGCTGTCGGGCTTCTCGGGGGGATCAGGACGGTGTTCGGATCGAATGAAACCATCGATGATCACATGCGCGACGTGGATTCCCTTGGGGCCTAGTTCGCGCGCGGCGCTCTGCGCAAGACCGCGGAGCGCAAACTTCCCCATCGCGAACGCCGCTGAACCTGGAAAGCCCTTGATGCTCGCTGAATTTCCGGTCAGCACGATCGCGCCGCGACCCGCTGACTCCATGCGCCTCGCCGCATGGTGGACAGCGAGGAAGCCCCCGAAGGCTGTTGTCGCGATCGCAGCCTGCACCGCGCTCGGCTCCAGATCGGCGAGGTTGCCGCGAAGGGGCGCGGCGGCGTTGTAAACAACGAGGTCCGGCGGCCCAATATCCGCATCCACCTCCATGAAGAGCTTCGCCATCGATTGCGCATCCGCCGCGTCGACATGGTAGGTCGCCGCGCCCGTCTCGTCCGAAAGCGCGCGGAGCTTGTCGGTGTTGCGCGCGGCCAGACAGACGATGACCCCCAAGCACGCGAAACGACGCGCGAGAGAGGCGCTGACGCCGGGTCCGACGCCAACGATGAGCGCCCGGTTGTAGGGAAATTCGGACATCGGATTTTTCGGCGTCACGAGTCACCTCCGCGTCGCCGCCAAATCGGCACACGGGGTTGCCGCGGGCGGCGCGCGACTATGTCAGATGCCCGTTTGGCCACCATCAATGACCAGGTCGATGCCCGTCGTGAAACTGCTGTCGCTTGAGGCGAGGAAAAGAACACCGGCCGCGACCTCCTCTGGCTTACCGATGCGACCAAGCGGAAGCATGTCGGCGAACATCTGGCGCATAGCGGCGGCTTCCTCGGCGGTTTTCACCTGGCCGTCGATGATCGGCGTATCGACGGGGCCGGGGCTCAGGGAATTGACCCGAATGCCGCGCGCCTTGAGATCCGCCGCCCAATTGCGCGCGAACGAGCGCTGCGCCGCTTTGGAAGCGGAATAGGTCGTGTGAGGCGGTGAGCCGATCAAGTGCGCGGTCGAGGCCACGATCACGATCGACCCGCCGTCCTTCAGCAACGGCAACGCCTTCTGCACCGTGAAGAAAGTGCCACGCGCGTTGATATTGAAGGTCTTGTCGAAATGCTCGGGGGTGACATCGGCAATTGTGACGAGTTCGACGAATGCTGCATTCGCGACGATTATGTCGAGCGATCCCTTCTCGCCTTTCACGGTCTCATACAGACGATCAAGGTCATCGAGATTGGCGATATCACCCTGAACAGCGGTCACGTTGCGGCCAATCAGCCCCTTCGCTTTGTCGAGTTCGCTTTGTCGGCGACCGACGATAAAAACATAGGCGCCTTCCTCGACGAACTTCTGCGCGGTCGCGAGTCCGATCCCGCTGCTGCCGCCGGTGATAACCGCAACCTTTCCGTCTAGCTTCCCCATATGCTTGGCCCTCGGTTCATCTGAACGTGGGCCGAAACGGCTCCACGAGCATGAGGTGCGCCGCAGCGCGCACATTCTGAAGGCTTTGCCTGAGAATACATCCTATTCTGACTTGGAATACCGATGGGAGCTGATGTCATGCGTCGTGCGGGCGGCTACGCTCTCCGGCTTGCCTGCTCGCACGGCCGCCAGCATTCCATGCCGGAATGCATTCTATTCCGGACGCTGACTTTCTATCTCCGCCGCAAGCACCACTTCCAGCGGTGGACGCACAGGCGTTCGGCTCGAGGAGCAGACGCATGCCCACTGTTGGATCGGAGGCCGCCAAGGCGATCGTCAGACGCAATACCGAGGAGGTGCAGGGCGCCGGCGATTGGGCGCTGTTCGACAAACTCTTCGATGACGCCTTCGTCGACCACACGCCGCAGCCCGGCGTCGGCGCCGATAAAGCCGGCGTTCTCATGCTCTACCAGGGTCTGCGCGCGGCCTTCCCGGATTTCCACGCCGTAATCCATTGGCAGAGTGCAGACGGTGACTTGGTCACAACATACAAGGTCTATTACGGCACACACCGCGGCACGTTCCTTGACATTGAACCCACCGGCCGCGAGGTTCACTTTGAAGCCGTCGACGCCATGCGCGTCCGCGACGGCAAGATCACCGACCATTGGGGTGTCGGCAATTTGTATTCGCTCGTCCAACAGTTGAAAGGCGAGACCGGCCCTGGCATTGGCAAGCGCGACTCTGCGTGACGGCCCACGCCACAGGTCAAAAAACTCCGCGCTCAGTTTCGGTCCTTCTCTTCGCGCCTCCTATTGAACGCCTCGCTCGCGATCAAAGCGAGTAAAGCGGCGGCCGGAAACGCCCCGCCAAACGCGGGGATGGCGTCGAGGCCGAAGCCTCTTTCGAGAAGAATGCTGCCGAACGTCGCGCCCGCAGCGACACCGAAATATACAAACGAATTGTTGAGCGCGAGCACGACTTCGACATGCTCCGGCGCAAGCGACATGAGGCGGCGCTGCTGGCCGAGCACGACCGGCCACGGCGCCGCGCCCAAAGCAAAACTTGCGAGACACGTTGACCAAGCCGCGCTCATGGCGGCCGGGAAGACCAGCGCCACGCCAACGCCGACGAACAACGCGAGAACCATGGGCGGGATTGGGCCAAAGCGATCGATGATCCGGCCGGCGGTTTGGCTGCTGACGAGCGCCCCGAGCCCGAACGAGAAGAATGCAATCAAAACCATGCTGGTCGGATAGCCGTGCGCGAGAACCAGCGCGCCGAGATAGGTGTAGACGCCGCCATTGAGGCTGAGACACAGCAAGGTTGGAAGCAACGCTATCAATATCGCCGGATGCACGAGCGGTTTAAAGCGGCCGAGGAGAGTCGCTGGCGCCTTTGCCGCTCCCGGCGCCGGAATCCATATGGCGATAGCCGCAACCGCTGCTGCGGATATCGCCGTGACCAACCAGAATGCCCCTTGCCAACCGAGGTTTGCCCCCACCCACGCGCCAAGGGGCACGCCCGCAACAATTGCACCCGTGATTCCAACCGCCACACGGCCGAGCGCCGCCCCCTTCTGCTCGGCCGGCGCGAACTCACCGGCGAGAGCGTAGGCTGCGGGAATGAACAAGCCGCCGAAAATGCCGGCAAGAACCCTCGCGATGACGAGCACGGTGAAGCTCGGGGCAACCGCACAAAGCGCATTTGCCAGCGTGAAAGCGGCAAGAGACGCTACGGCGACGCGATCGCGGCGGAACTGCACCGTCAGCGCCGCGAGAATCGGCGCTGAAAGCGCGTAAGCCACCGAATAGACGCCGACGGCCATGCCTGCCGTGCCGAGGCCCACAGACAAGTCTCGGGCCAGATGAGGCAATATGCCGGCCACGATCTGCGCGTCGGTGCCTGTCGCGAATGCGCCGAGGGCGAGAAGCCAGATGCGGGAATCGACGCCTTTCCCGGCGCTCATTCCAGGTCGCGCGACGCAATAAGCAGCGCCGGACCCCCAATGCGCCGCGCGGCAATATCTGCATGCGCTGTCGCAACTGCCTGCAACGGATAGCGCTTAGCCTTTACGGAAGCGAAGTAGCCCAAGCGAATGGCATCGAACAGCTCGTTGGTCGCTTGTGCGATCAAGTCGCCGCTTACGTTGCGGACGGTGCTTCCTCCGGCGACGCGGATGCGACGCTCTGCCAACTGGCTTTGGTCGAGGTCGGCAGTCCCAGACGCGGCGCCAATCGTGAGAAGCACGCCGCCGCGGCGCAGCGACGCCACGGACTGCGCGATCGTCGACTTGCCGACGAACTCACATACGGCATCTACGCCGTCCGGCGCCAAGGCGCGCACCTTGGATTGAAATTCCGGATCGCCAGACCACAGCGCCGCGTCCGTGTTCAGCGCGGCGGCGCCAAGTTTCTCGCGCGACCCTACCACGGCAATCACTGTCGCACCGAGAGCCTTCGCCCACAGCGTTACGATCGTTCCGGTGGCGCCAGAGGCGCCTTGCACGAGAATCGTCTCGCCGGACTCCACGCGATGAAGAAGGCGAAGCGCCATCCAGGCAGTCAGTCCCTTGCCAAGAAAGGTTGCCGCCTGCTCTTCGCTGATGTCCTCTGGCAAGCGAAGCAGAGCGTCGGCGGGTGCTAAACGCGCCGATGCGTAGCTGCCTGGCGCGTAAAAATAGGCGACACGATCGCCCGGCTGAAACCCCGTCACGCCCGAGCCGACAATATCAACGACGCCTGTTCCTTCGATGCCGAGAACTGCGGGGAGCTGAAGCGGGAAGGTGCCATCACGAAACATCGTGTCAACGAAATTGAGGCCGATCTCAGTTTGGCGGAGGCGCACTTCAGAAGAGCCCGGCGTCCCGACCTTCACGCTTTCGACGGTCAGCACGCTCGGAGGACCATGCTCGTGGATTCGCGCTGCTACCGCCACTAGGCGCTCCCGTATCGTTGCCAGCGCGCTCACGATCGGAGTGTGACACCGACGATCCGCCGCTCTGGGTTACAGCGGCGCAAGTGGGCGCGCATAACCAACGTCAGTAGGTCTTGATAGGGAATACGAACTATTCCGGGGCGGAATGTGCCGCTAGCGCAGACGCAGGCTAGCGTCCTGGGCGAATGCCTGTGCCAAGAAATCGATGAACGCCCTAACTTTACTGGATTGAAGCCTACCGGCAGAGCTGACGGCATAGATCGAATGCGGTGGCGGCGCGTAGCTCTCTAGAATGCGCGTTGCGGCGCCCGTGGCCAGTTCGTCGGCAAAGAGCCAGGCAGGCGCTTGCGCAATGCCGAGGCCGGACAGCACGCCAACGCGAACATGTTCGGCGTCGCTCGTTCTCACCGGCCCTGCCGGCTCCACGGTCATCGGGCCATCAGGCCCCAAGAACTCCCATGGCCTGACGGCGCCGCCGAACATGAAAGTAACGCAGTCATGATCCGCGAGATCGGCCGGCGTGCTCGGCTCTCCTCGCCGTCCAAGATAATCGGGCGAGGCAATAAGCGCCGTCTCCCCGGTCGCAATCTTCCGTGCGACAAGACTTGAATCCGACAGCGAGCCGATCCTGATTGCGACATCGATGCGATTCTCGATGAGGTTGACATACCTGTCTGTGATGTCGGTCTCGATCGTTACGTTGGGATACTGCTCGAAGAAAGCCGGCAGGCGCGGAAGCACATGCATGCGTCCAAAGCCCGCCGACATCGCCACGCGAATGCGGCCCGCTGGCGACACCTGACCGCTGCCGACGCGCGCTTCGGCTCGCTCAAACTCATCCAACAAGCGGACTGCCGATTCGTAGAAAGCCTCGCCGTCTTCAGTCAGGCTCAAACCGCGCGAAGTGCGGCGGAGCAATTGAGTCCCGAGGCGCGCTTCCAAACCGGCGATGTGCTTGCTGACAGTCGGTTGAACCACTCCCTCCGCTTTGGCGGCTTTGGAGAAGCTTGCCGTATCCACGACACGAACAAACAAGCGCATCACGTCGAGGCGGTCCATCAAATGCCTCCAGGGGCCGACAACGCGGTCATCGCTATGCGTGCCACGCGCTGAAGTTCCTCTCGGGTGGCGCCGCCTTGCGCCTCGATCGACATGCCAAGCCCGACCACATTTATGAACCGTGCAAGCGCATCGACATCGGTGTCGGGCGGAAGGTCGCCGGACGCCTTCGCCGCTGCAAAACGATCGCGCAGGCCGACCCAGGCGAGACGTCGCCTTTCGATCAGATCATCACGGATCGGATCGCTGCCCGTCGGACCTGGGCTCGCGCAGCTCACGCCCATGCAGCCCGGCGGATGATCGGGCGCGGTCTGCGCTTCGACAGCGCCGTAGAGAAGGCGCTCAGCGACCTCCTTCGCAGTCGGCTCCTCCAGCGCGCGGGAGGTGTAAGCGAGATGGCCGACGCGATAGCGCTCATAGACCTGCCTAAACAGGTTCTCCTTGCTGCCGAAGGCAAAATAGAAGCTGGGCGGTGTGACGCCCATCGCCTTTGTCAGATCGGATAGCGACGTGCCCTCATAGCCGTTGCGCCAAAACAGATCGGTCGCAACGTCGAGAGCATGGTCGAGATCAAGCTTGCGTGGACGCGCCATCGTCGCCGGGTTCCGCATCGTATAGTGAACGCTATATAATAGCGTGGGCGCAGCCCGTCCAGCAAATATAGTGATCGCTACACGCCGAAAGGACTGAACAAATGGAGAATGCGCGCGAACTGCTCCAGAGCTATCTGGACAATATCCAAGACCCCGCCGTGGCCGCGTCGCTCTATGCCGACGATGGCGTGCTGGAGCTGCCGTGGGTGAAAGCTCATGCGCAAGGGCCGGCGGCGATCGAGAAGCTGATCGCGGGCCTCCTCGCGAAGGTGCCGGATTTCGCCTTTAAGAACCTCACGGTCTGGATCGACACCCCGGATAGGGTCTTCGCCGAATATCATGTCGAAGCGCTTGTCCCCGACACGGGCAAGACCTACCGGCAAATCTATGCCGGCCTGCTTATCGCCGAGGCCGGAAAGATCAAACTCCTGCGAGAAGCACTCGACACCGCTGAAGCCGCTCGCGCCTTCAGCGAAGGCTGAACGCAAGCGCATGTAGAGGCAGAAGAACCAGTCGGCATCGTAGCCTCGGTCGCCAACGGCGCTTTGGCCTGCGCGGCGTTACAATCCCAACTGCATTTTTCGCCCCAACTGCCACGACACTGCTCCGCCCTGAACGACGCCCATGACTTCGCGGCCGAACTGGCGGTCGATGACTGGTCGCCACGGGAACGATAAACGAAACTACCTCACCGCAGACGAGCGGCCCGCCTACGCCAGACTCTTGGCGGTTGCTCCGGCGGGCCGCTCGTCCGCTTCCACCGTCGCGACTTTGGCAGCGAATAGAGACGCCTGCGGCTTTCTGATGCTTGCACGGCCAGCGCATGTTGACGGCGTGGCCATTGTTGAAACTCATGCGCTTCTCTGGCGCGTTTGCCGCGCATTAGGCGGTATGGGATATGCGCCAGATTCGGCACGAATCCGGTAGCCGTTTTGCAGATCGGCAGTCGCAACTATGCGCCTTCGGCGGCGGATTTCTTTGCAGTGTCCATGCAGGGAATCGGCGCGTTCAGTGTAAAATCGGAAACTGCGGATTTTGGGCGAAAAGGGCGGAATTTCGGAG